>DASTJM010000072.1:0-6783 GCA_035716545.1 Streptosporangiaceae bacterium | reverse complement strand
GGCGTGGCTGCTGGGTTAGGGCGGGTCGGGGATGGGGGGTATCCAGGGGTTTCCTGCGAGGGCGTCGTGGATGGCGGTGAGTGCGCTGGTGCGGTGCTTGCGGGCGGTGTCGATGTAGCTGCGGATGGCGTAACGGTTTCGGGTGGCTTTCTCGCTGCGGAGCCGGCCGGATATTTTCTGCTGGGTCCTGGCGGGTCGCAGGTCGCGTTCGGCCTGGTTGGAGGTTGGGGGGATGCGCAGGTCGGTGGTGAACCGGAGTACGTCGTCCTGGCGGTGGCGCAGGCACCGGAGCAGTTCGCGGCAGGGCTCGCCCTTGCGGCCGGTTTTCCGGACCTGGCCCAGGCCGAGGATGACGCCGTGCCGGAACGCCTTGACCAGCGGCACGGCGATGTCGGCGGGTACCGCGGCCAGGTTCTGGGCCCGGGCGGTGTTCGCGGCGCGGATCAGCCCTTGCAGGGCCTCGCGGATCTGAACCGGCCAGTGCGCGTCCGGGTAGGTCTCGGCGGCATCAGCCAGGTCACGCAGCAGATGCTGGCAGCACAACTGGTGGATCGGCCGGGGAAGGAGTCGTAATTCTGATATCGGTCGTGCACCACGACCGCGCCGTGCAGGTCCGGGAACACGAACGCCCCGAACCTCTTCAGGCCACGGCCGCCGAGGAAGTAATAGGTGAGCAGGCTGGTGCAGGCGACCAGGAGGTACTTCTTGCGGGTCTTCGGGCCGGGGCCGACCCGGATCGGGGTCTCGTCCGCGCTGATGACGTGCGCCAGGATGATCAGGGCGCGGATCGTCTTGTTCGCATCGGAGACCGCCGCGGCTGCCCGGCCGATCATGCCGTGCACGAACCCGGGCGAGGGCTTCGCGCCGGTCAGGGCCTCGATCAGCTCGGCGCAGCGGTGCACCGGGACCGCGTGCGCGGCAATCAGGTACACGCACCAGGCCTGCAGCTCCAGGCCGTAGGTAACCGTGCCGGCCGCCCCGGTGCCGGCCGGGGCCGGGGCGCGGTGCACCCGCCCGCAGGAGCAGGCCACCTCATGCAGGTCAGGCCGGATCACTGCCGCCGATGCCGCCGGCACGTCAATCACCTGGTGCGACGCGGCAGCGCCGAGGTCGGTCGCGGCGGTCAGGTCCGCGCCGCACGAGCAGGTGCCGGCCGGGAAGTGCGGCACCGTCTGGTCCGGGTCCTCGGACCAGGCCAGGTGCGAGCCGGGAGCGCCCGGCTGCTTGCCGGGCTTGCGCCCGCCCCCGCGCTTCGGCGCCGCCGCAGGCGGGGCGCGGCCGGGCAGGTCATCAGCCGACGGCGCGATCGAGGAATTGCCGCTGTTGCGGCCCAGCTGGCGGCGCAGGTCCCGGACCTCCTCCGCAAGCGCGACCAGGTCGTTCTTCAGCTCGGCAATCGCCAGGCCCTGCTCGGCGATCAACTCGTCCCGGGCCGCGCGGAGGAGTCGCAACCCGGTGCAGGAGGCGGAAGAACGGCCACAATCAGTCATCATCATCGCCGGCCCTCAGTAGCCAACACGACACGCAGGGGCCGGCTCTGCCAGTTTCAGGACACGGCCGGCCGTCACGCCACATAAAAGGTCAGCCCACCAGAATGACCGCCCTAAATGTTTACGTCGTCTCGCATCACGGCAAAGCCGTCCTCGTCCGGCCGCAGGAAAGCACGAAGGCCGTCTCCGAAACGAGCATTGGCCGCCATAGCTTCGATAAAGATGCTGGCCGCACACTTCAGCACCAGGTGATCAACGAATCTATCCCAGCCGACAATCAAGGGCGAAGGCACGACTCTGTCGAGCGGCGGGGTCAGCTTGCCGTTAACTCGTACGCTCTTGTATCTGGCAGCTTCGGCGTCAATGCCTGCGTCGTGGAAGAACTCGAACAGCCGGCTGACGCCAGGTAGCTGGCGTTCAAGTTTTTGGCGCCTCTCGTGGTCCACCCTGGCGGCCAGCTCAAGTTGCCGGCTCTTTCTTTCGGAAGCCGACAATTGCGGCTTCTTCTTCGGCTGCCGGGCTTGAGCTGCCCGGGGCTGCCGCTGCGCGGTCTGCGCGCGCGGCTGGTGCGTTTTCGCAGGAGATGGCGCTTTCGCCTGCTGGCTGTCTGCATGACGCCTGTAGCATTCGTCGCAGACCATCCGCGACCAATCGTTACCCGTCGTCGCGATGAACCTCCCGAGCTTTGTCTGGCGGCAGCGCACGCAGTAAAAGCTCGCCGACTTTACCAGGCGGTGAAGTCGCAGTCCTCTGTTGGACCTGAAAGTCTGCGCGACTGCGGCTGGAGGCTCAGCCATGCGCTGAGTTTAAACGGACCCAACGACATTGCGAGCCTACCGGTGTCCTCGGTCCAGACGGCTCGGTAGGCAGATACCAGGGCAAACCCGGCGTGACAGCTCGCAACTCCGTCAGAGTCCGCTACCAAGTGCCGTCTAGCCACGCTGAACCCCAGGAGTAGCACCGAATACATGACGGCATGATCGCAAGACCACCCCGCCCACGCGCAGAAATGAGCAAGGGATTCCTGCACAGATCGACCTCTTATGAAGCTCGACAAGTAACCGTTCTGCATTGCCGAGCGACAATTCGGGACGAGCCTTACGTGCGCTTTGAGGGTAGCCGATTACATAGAGCAACGTCCGTGACTGGTTACGTTGTCGGCGTACCGTCTTGTCACGGTCGCCGGACGTGCATCCAGCCAATGATGTCGAGGACTCGGAGCACCGGAAGGTGGTCTTTCTTTTCCTGGTCCCGGATGCGGGCGAGGTAGCGCCACAAAGTCGTCCCGCTCGCGACTGGTTTCGGGTCGAGGGCTGCCGAGCGGACGTCGTCCCACCAGCGCTCGTCGCGGTCGGGCGGTTTCCGGCTGAATACGGCGGCGATCTGGCTGTCTTCGATCGGGATCAGGTCGGGGCGCTTGCGGGCCAGGAGTTTGCCTGCGGCCACAGCGCCGAACCGGGCTTCTTTCGTCCGGTCCTTGATGTCCCGCAGCAATTTCCAGAGCTTCCATGCGGATTCACCGCGAGCAAGCAGTCTCGCGCTTGCCTCATCCTCGATGCCGACATCAGGCGGGACGTCCGCGAGCAGTGACTGGATCTCCTGATGCCGGTCGTGAGTGATTATCAGCGCCTCGTATCCGGTGACGCGGATCCCGAGCATGCTCAGCGCGATCAGGTCGCTGTCGGTAATGCTGCTCGTCGCGCCAGGCGGGGTGACATTGCCGGATGCCGCGTCCGCCGGGTAAACGTCGAACATGGCACCGGAGTAGACATAGCCGTCGCTGTCTCGCCGGAAATAGTCGCGAAGCAGCGCTCGCGCGTACTCCTCCTGCAACAGCAGGTCAGGGACATTAAGCCCGCCGAACTGCGTCATCAGCGGCACTCCTTCCTAGCCTGAGAGTGCAGTTGGTCAGCCTTGCAGGTACTTGGTACCGCAGCCGCCGCATTTGATCGTCTTGCGAGCAGGGCCGAGCAGGCCCCCGGTGGCGATCCCTGCGGCTATTCCGACGGCAAGGTTGCCGGTGACTGCATTCACGCCCCGCTTCATGACCGCATACCCGCATTTGGGGCAGCAGCCGTCCTTTGCTACCTCACTGAACTTCTGAAGTGCCATTTCCCCTCCCTTGAACCGTTATGCTACGCCCAGCAAGGGCTGCGGAACGTGCAGAACTAGCCAAACGTGTAAGATCAGAGAGTTCGTTGCGCATCACAGCTGATATGGATACTGGCTGCGCTGCTCCAGATATGCAGGCTGCCATGACACCCAGCCGCATCAGGCATGTACTCAGTAATACGCATCAACATCTGGCAGATCGAGACGAATGACGTAGACAGCTCGGCCTGACACCACATGGCTCGTCAGAAATCGCACCCGTTCGCCGGTTCGGATCGTTCGGAATCCTTCGGTGACGATGTCCGACTAGTACGGCAGCCGCCAATCGCTAGCTGACCAGGGCGTAGTTGCGTGTCAGGCGTGCGCGCTGGTGGAACCAGCGGGATCGGGCCTGGTGGCGGCGCCGCCAGTTGAGCCAGTGCTCGGCGTGCCGGGGTGGTTTCGGCCGGTGGATGGCGGCGGCGAGCAGCCGCTTGACCTCGCGGACGGTGAGCGGGATGAGGCCGGGGTCGGCGGGCGGAAGGGCGTCCGGCCGGGAGGGTGGCGGTGCCTGGGAGTCTGTGCGGTCCCTGAGCTGCGCGGCCGTAACGGCGCAGACGGCGAGGGCGGCCATGACCAGCACGAGGTGGCGGAAGATGGCGGTGTAGAGGCGGGCCTGGCACTGGTCGAGGCCGAAGTAGTCCTTTCCGAACTCGAATCCTTCCTCCACAGGCCATCTCAGCCCTGCCGCCCTGATCAGCCGTGCCTTCGTCAGCAGCTGCCCTTCCGGGACGAAGCAGTAGTGAAAGGCCAGCTCGCCGGTCTTCAGGTGGCGCCGCATCAGCATGCTGTGGCGGGGCGAGGCGGTGGCGAGCCAGGCCCACTCGTACCACCGCTCGCCCTTAGAGCCTTTCCCGGCGGAACGGGTCTCCCAGCACTTCGCGCCCTTCAGCAGCTTCTTCACGGCGCCCGCGCCCGTCATCGTGGTCCTGGGAGCGACGGTGAGGGCGAAGGAGGACGCGACCCGCAGGACGTAGGCCTGCCCGCAGCCCTCCAGGTGCTCACGCAGCTGGGTGCAGCTGCCGTAAACCTCATCACCGCAGACAAAGTCGAACGACAGGCCGTCCGCGCAAGCCTCCTCGAGCACGTCGGCGGCCAGCTGCCCCTTCGTGCGGAACCGCAGGTCCGGCGGCAGCCCCGTGACCAGTGCTCTTGCCGGGTCCTTGATCTGCTCTTCCGGGATCCACTGCCGTGCCCCGGCCAGGCAATGGCCGGTCCTCTCCCGCACGTAGGACAGGTGCACGGTATTGATGCCGTTCGCCACGCGCCCGGCGCAGCCCATGTACTGCCGCTTCACGCCGGCAGTAGATGAGCCGTGCTTCTCCTGGCCAGTCTCATCGAGCGCCCCGACTGTCATCCGCCTGCGGCGGCAGCGGCGGGCGGCCTCATCCAGCCCGGCCACAGCATGCCGCCTGACCTGCCTCATCGCAGCTGCCTCGTCCCACGACGCCCGGTTCAGCAGCCGCTGCGCGGCATCGGGAGACCGGTCCCCGCACCACTCGGCAATCGACCACCCGTTCCGCGACGGCAGTTCGCTGACCAGCGCGGACACGTACCTCCCCGCCTGCACCCAGGTCTGCGTCCGCATAAAGCACGACCGCAGCCCCTCCAGCAGCACGGACCGCTCACGCAGCGCCCGCGTTGCCCCTATCCTGGCAGCAGCAGCCGCCCTCTGCTCATTTGTCCTCACAAGCAACATGATCACCGGGCGGCTGCACCCACGTCACAAGAACCTCCTTCAAACCCACCCGTCACGCCAGCTCAGACAGCGATTGGGGAGGGTCGGGGACTGGCGCGGTTCCGCGTTGGCGGCCCGTTTCCAGTCCCCGCCCGTCAAACCGTGCATGCGGTTCTCCCGCACACGGCTTACCGACGTTCTTCACCGGCGGTATTCGGCCTTCCCGCGCCAGTCCCGGAAGGGCCTGGGCGGGATGACGGTTCCATGGAGGCTGGCCAGGCCCAGGTGATCCGGTGATAGCAGCACCTGGGTAACGCCCCGCCGCCAGCCGTGGCGCCGGTTGCCCCTCTTGGACAACCACAGCCCCAGCCGCCAGAGAGCGTAGTTCCCGACCTGGCCAAGGACACGAGCCGAGTTCCCGTAACGGAAGTACCCGGCCCATCCGCGCAGGAACAGGTTCAGTTCCGTCACGATGACCTTGGCCGGCAGCAGCAGCCGTTCCCGGCCGGTGATCTCCCGGATCCGGTCGCGGGCGTGCTGGGCAGCCTTGCGCGAGGGCCAGCGGGCGAGGAAGGTCAGGTGCGCCGGCTTCGGGGTCCGCCCGCGCACCAGCCGGTGATGGAACCCGAGGAAATCAAAGCCCGGGTTTCCCTCGGCCAGGTGCACGATGCGGGTCTTGGCCGCCTTGGGCTCCAGCCCGAGGCCTGCCAGCAGTTCCGTGAGCCGCGCCAGCGCGGCTTCGGCCTGCTCCCTGGTGTCGCACATGACTATCACGTCGTCGGCGTAGCGGACCAGCACCCCATGCTCGCCCGCCTGCCATGCCCGGTCCAGCCGGTGCAGGCAGGCGTTACAGAGCAACGGTGAAATCACGCCGCCTTATGAACAGTGCGGGGTTATGCGCAGCGCTGGCCTTGCGGTGCTGGTGAGCGCGTTGCGTGCACTCGAACACTGCGCATAACCTTCGCGGGCGCTGAGGATCACAGGCTGGCGAGCCAGTTGAGCAGTCCGTGGTCGTGGTTCCATTCGGGCAGGTCGTCGGTGATGATTTCGGTGTAGGCGGCTTCGAGGGCTTTGCGCTTGGCTTCGGTGGAGGCACGGGCGTAAATATCGGTGGTGGCCAGCTCGACATGCCCGAGGATGTCGCGGATGTAGGGCAGCGGCACGCCGCTGTCGTAGAGATGCATTGCCCGGCTATGTCGTATTACGTGCGGGCTGAGGTCAGCTCCGGCGAGTGCCGGGTCACAGGCCTGGGCCTGGTATTTGCCGATGATCCAGGCGATGCCGCCGCGGCTGAGCCTGGCGTGGTGCTGGCTGGTGAACAGCGGGTGGTCGTCGTGGCCAGGCTGGTCGAGGCCGTGCTCGGCCAGGTAGGCCGCCAGCAGCGCGGCGGTGTTGTGGCCGAGCGGGACGTGGCGGATCTTGCGTCCTTTGCCGGTCAGCACGGCCAGCGGCGGGGGTTGCAGG
>DASTJM010000071.1:0-3032 GCA_035716545.1 Streptosporangiaceae bacterium | reverse complement strand
CGCCCCCGTCCGCGCCCGGGCCGTCTGAGCACAGGACCGGACCAGCAACCGAGAACACCAGCTCCAGGCTCCTGACGCGCTCCCGCCCACCAGCGGGAGCGCGTCCGCCAACGTCGCAAAGAAAGGACTTGCCGTGTTGATGCTGAAAGGCGACGCCGCGTCCGGTGAGACAGCCGGGCCGAGCGGAAAGCGCCCTGTCTCCTTGCTCGTTGAATCGCTCGCCTACCTTGGTGCGCTTTTCGTTCTCGCCGGGAGTGCCGTCGCGACGCAGCAGCGATGGCTGCACCTGACCAATCTTGAGCGAGTCGCGGTACTAGCAGTGGCGGCCGCCATTCTGCTCATCGCTGGCTTCGTCGTCCGCTGGGCGACCTCGTCGGGTGCTGAGCGGATCACCGAGACCCTGTGGCTGGCGTCCGTGGCGTGCCTAGCCGGCGCCGTCGCGGTTGCGACTGGCGGCGTCTATGCACAGTCAGCTGATGTCACAGCCCTCGCGGTAAGCGCCCTAGTCGCCATCTACTCCTGCGCCTTGTGGTTTGCTTGCCGCCGCGAGGTACTGATCGTGACGACGTTCGCCGGACTGGTCGGAGGGTCGTGCAGCGGCCTTGCTGTCGGCTGGAGCGACGCGACGCCCTGGTTCACGATCGCGCTAGGCCTGTGGCTGCTTGGCCTGGCGTGGGTCCTTGTTGGCTGGCTGTACCCAGAACCGCTCGGAACCAGCGTGACGGCAGGAGCCTCGATCGCGCTCATGGCTCCAGCCATCGTCGTGCATGACGCGAGCTGGGCATACCTGATCGGAATGGCAACGGCAGCGGTGATAATAGCCGCCAGCCTCCCGATGCGGGAGGTGGTCATGCTCGCCTTCGGATCCTGCGCGCTCTTCGGCTACATCACAGCCGCGACGCTCCTCTTCTCGAACACGCTCGGCATCGCCGACACGCTCATGGTAATAGGCGGCACCCTCATTGGCCTGGCCGCCTTGACCGTGCGGCTCAGCCGAGCGACCAGACGAGCCGGAACCGGCATTGACAGCACTCGCCGCTCAGCCCAGCCCAGGCCCGATCGGCCTGCTGGCGGCGGCCAGGCAGAGCACAAGCGCGCCGCCTGACCAGAATCTCAATTCAATTTTCCAACCCGGACGGTCAGGCACGGGCCAATCTCCGGCCTCCGCGCAGAGGTCAAAGGTCCCTGTCCACAACAGCCCATCGACTCTGGAGAACCGGTCCGGATTTCGCCACGCTGTTTATGAGGAAGTAAGTGCCGAGTTGCGGCAACCATACCCAAAAGGAGCACGCCATGCCTGGAATCACCGTAGGAGTCGATGGCTCAGCCAATGCCAGATACGCCCTGCAATGGGCCATCAAGGAAGCGGCGTCAAAGCACGAGCCGCTAACGGTACTGGTCGTCAACGAAGTCGCAGCCAGTTTCTGGACTCACCAGCCGGTTACCGTGCCCGCGGACGCGTCGGTACTCGAACTGGCGCGACAGGCCGCTACCGATCTGGTCGACAAGACTCTCAGCGATCTTGGCGAACCCGGTCCCGCCTCAGTGACTGTCCATGCGATCAACGGCTTCGCGGTAGACGAACTCGTCAATGCGTCGCGGAAAGCTGACCTGGTCGTGCTCGGAGCGCGAGGCGGTGCTCAAAGCGGCGGCCTGGCCCACCACGCGCCACTGGGTTCGGTCTGCACCAAAATGCTGCACCACTCCAAGTGCCCTGTGGTAGTCGTCCCGGTCCCGCAGGCTGACTGATCATAAAGGTCGGCGACACTGCAAGGTATGCACGTCCAGATCCTCATCAAGGAGACTGCTGAAAAGGTCCATCGGCGCGGGCGGCACTCAGGTCACGGCAATCTCTGCGCCGGCGCTCGCCCGCGCTGACCTTGCCAGGTGCCTCCGGCAACGGCGTCAGCTGCCAGCCGTGATCCGCGGGCGGTCCCGAGCGCCCGCGGCCGGGTTCGGGGTGAGTTGTGGGTGTCCGGGCCGGTGTGAGCGTCCGGGCCGGTGTGAGTGTCCGGGCCGGGTTCGGGGAGAGTTGTCAGTGCTCCGGGCCAGGTTCGGGGAGGGTTGTCCGCTGCTGCGGGGGGAGTTTTCGTGTCCGGGAGCGTTTTCTCTCCTATGAGCGGTGAACTTTCCCCGCTGTGAAAAGGCTCCCCGTAAAGCGCGGTGAAGTCTCCGCGATCATGAAAACCGGGCACCGGGCACGGCAACCGCGACAGGCCGACGCCCGGCCTCCCCAATTCAGCACCCTCTTCAAGCAGCAGCCTGATTCCGCTCAAGCAGCAGCCTGAGTCCGCGATATGGGTCTTACGCGGCTCTTCGACGTTAACCGGGGGTGGGGTAGCGGCCCGTTGACAGGGCGTAGCGGCGGGGCTGGCGTGTCGTTGCGCGGGAGTGCCTGAGGTTGATGAAGCCGCCCCGCGTGCGACAGTCCCGGAGCTGCTGACGCCGGCCAGAACCATATCGCGGTGGGAGGACGAGATCGTCGCAGTGGTCCTGACCGGGAGCCCTTTTATGCTCCGGGCTGGTCGATTAGCGTGACGTTCTGATGATGGCTTTTACCGATCAGGTCGCGTAGCCGGATATATTCAGCATCGCCGATCTCGCCTCGTGCCAGTCGCTGGTCAAGGATCTGCTGTGCCTGCTCTTCGTACTCGGCCCTCGCCGGCTTGTGCTGGGTGACCAGCCGGTAAACTGCCCAGATCGCCATCACGATCAGCGCGATCATGCCGATGCGAATCAGTTCCGTCGGCCAGAATTCCCAATTCCAGTCATACATCATCGCGATCATCCCCCCAGCCGGCGAAGGAATTGACCTGCCGTCGCATAAGCATTGGCTGGCCGGTGAGCATGCGGCAGGGCCGATGGTCCTCTGTAAGGGCGACCAAGACCCGGCGGGTCCTTTGTGCTCTGTTTTTTCGGGACTTTGGGCCTGGTGTTGCGGGGTTGCCTGGCCCTGCCTGGCGGGCGGGGTGGCGGGTGAGTCTTGTCCTGTAAGCGCAGCGGATTTCGGGAAAAGCTTGCAGGAGGCACAA
>DASTJM010000070.1:0-59662 GCA_035716545.1 Streptosporangiaceae bacterium | reverse complement strand
GGCCTTCGCCGAGATCGACGAGCAGGCAGCCAAGGCGTCGGACCAGCGCGGCAGCATCGCCGCCGGCGTGCCCGCCGACCTGCTCGCGCTCTACGACCAGATCCGCAAGTCCAAGGGCGTCGGCGCGGCCATGCTGCGGGCGGGCCGGTGCGAGGGATGTCACCTGAACGTCGACGCGGCCGACCTCAAGGCGATCAGGGCGGCGGCGCCGGACGAGGTGGTCAGGTGCGAGGAGTGCCGCCGGATCCTGATCCGGACCCCGGAGTCTGGCCTCTAGATGCGCGCGAGGACCGCCTGGACGGCCGCGCAGGGGGAGCCCGCGGTCACCCTGCTGCTCCGGCACGGCCAGACGCCGATGTCGGTGCAGAAGCGGTACGCGGGCAGCTCCGACGTGCCGCTGACCGACGCCGGAGTGGCGCAGGCGGCTGCCGCGGCCAAGCGGCTGGCGTCGGCGGGTATCGACGCGATCGTGGCGTCACCGCTCCAGCGCACGGTGCAGACGGCCGAGCAGGTGGCCGCGGTGACCGGCCTCCCGGTGGTGACCGAGGACGGCTTCAGGGAGACCGACTTCGGCGCCTGGGAGGGCCTGACGTTCGCCGAGGTGCGGGAGCGGTGGCCGTCGGACATGACCGCCTGGCTGGCCGACCCGGAGGTCGCGCCCCCGGGCGGGGAGAGCTTCGCCGAGGTCAGCGAGCGGGTCACCGCCGCGCTGCACCGGGTGCTTGCGGGCCGGACCGGGCAGCGGATCCTGATCGTCAGCCACGTCACCCCGATCAAGACCCTGGTCGCGGCCGCGCTGCTCGCGCCGCCCGCGGCGCTCTACCGGATGCACCTGGACGTAGCCGCCCTGTGCGAGATCGACTGGTACGCCGACGGCCCCGCCGTCCTGCGCTCGTTCAACGACACCGCCCACCTGGCTTAGCCTCGATCCACCGGTCAATTAGGGGTGTTTCTGGCGTGTCAACGTGAAAGGTGCCCTCTGAACTGGGACGATGGGAGTTCTCACGCTTTCCGTCGTCTAGTTCGAGAGGGCACCTGTTAAGTGCGATTGTTGCATAGCCTGGCGAAGACGCACGCATCCTTCGATGACCCGAATCTGGTGTCGCACGCCGGCCTGGTCCCGGTGATGGCGCTGGCGCAGTGGGCCGGCCTGGCGGACCTGGTCGCGGAGCACGTCCGGCCGGGCGGCGGCTGCGGCGTCAACGCGCACCTGAAAGTCCCGTGCCTGGTGGCCGGGATGGCCGCCGGGGCGGACAGCATCGATGACATGAGCCTGCTGCGGCATGGCGCGATGGGCGCACTGTTCGGCGGCGTCCGGGCGCCGTCCACGCTGGGCTCGCACCTGCGCTCCTATACCTGGGGAAACGTCAGCCAGCTGGAGAAGGCGGCCCGGGAGTTCCTGGTCGCGCTGGCGCGGGAGGCGCCGCTGCTGCCCGGCGCGGACGTGCTGGCATTCATCGATATCGACTCGATGCAAAAACGGGTCTACGGGCACCACAAGCAGGGCGCGAAGTTCGGCCACACGAAGATCCAGGGCAAGTCGCTGCTGGTCCGGGGCCTGAACGCGCTGGCGGCGGTGGTCAGCACGCCGCTGTCGGCGCCGGTGATCGCCGCGACCAGGCTGCGCGGCGGCAACGCCGCCTCCGCCCGCGGCGCGGCCAGCCTCGCCGCCCGCGCCATTGCCACCGCCCGGGACTGCGGCTGCAACGGCACGATCATCGTCCGGCTGGACTCGGCCTACTACAACGCCGCCGTCACCGGCGCGATCCGCCGCGCCGGTGCGCGGTTCTCCGTCACCGTGCCCATGAACTCCAGCATCCGTGCCGCGATCGCCTCCATCGGCGAGGATGCCTGGACGCCGGTCCGGTACCCGCGCGCGATCTGGGACGAGTGCGCCATGAGGCGCACTGCTATATAGCCCGCTCAGCGGGCAGGAATGAGAGGAGATATTCCTGGACCTGATGGCTTACCGGAGCCCGAAAGGGTGCAAGGGAAAATAGCATGCCAGGAAACCGGCGGATGCGCCCAGGTGCATGGGGTATCGCGTCGGGAGGTCCGCGTGATATGGCGAAAGCCTGACTGCCTGAATCCTAGTCTCCAGAAGGTGAAAAGATCCGCCCGCCGGAAAGGCACCTGTGACCGGCGCCGGCCCCTGCGGCGTGATGATCGTCCGCGCGCCGCAATCCTCCGGGGTGCAGGAGCGATGCCCAGTGAGGGCATTAAAGGAGACGGAAGGGACGCCTAAGTCACGCTAGAACGTATGGCAGTGTGAACATGGGATCGCCTAAGGCCCGCGAGGGCTATGGCGACGGAGTGCCCGTAGTAATCGGCGGGGTAGCGTCCGCCCAATCTGGAGACCGCTAATAACGGACCACAGGGTGAAGGGGCACAGGCAACTGAACGAGAAGAAACCATGAGGTATGCGCAATGCAGGAAGCCGCAGTGGTACTTGGCGTTCTCCGCGAGCGCGGCAAAAGGAAACTGCCGTGCACGCAGCTGTACAGGCAAATGTTCAACAAGGACCTGTACCTGACGGCCTACGGGAACATATACTCTAACCAGGGAGCTATGACGCCCGGGGCCAGCGAGGAAACAGCGGACGGAATGTCCGAGGCGAAGATCGAACAGATCATAGGGCTGATGCGGCAGGAACGGTACCGGTTCGCACCGGCCCGCCGCACCTACATTCCCAAGAAAAACGGGAAACTCCGCCCCCTCGGCATGCCGACCTGGTCAGATAAGCTAGTCGGGGAAGTCGTCCGGATACTGCTGGAAGCATTCTACGATCCGCAGTTCTCAGATAATTCCCACGGTTTCCGGAGAGGCAGGGGGTGTCATACCGCACTGCGGGACATCAGCAAAACCTGGACCGGGACCACCTGGTTTATTGAAGGTGACGTCTCTGACTGCTTCGGCAGGCTCGACCACGAAATCCTTCTCGGGATCCTGGCGGAGAAAATCCGTGACAGCCGTTTCCTCCGGCTTATCCGTAACATGCTCAGGGCCGGGTACCTAGAAGACTGGGAATACCGCGAGACGCTCAGCGGATGCCCGCAAGGCGGTGTGGCATCGCCAGTCCTTAGTAACATTTACCTGAACAAGCTCGATGAATTCATCGAGCAGGAACTGATCCCGCAGTACACACGGGGAACCGGCCGGAAAGATAACCCCGAATACGACAGGGTAAAATACCGGCTGCGCAAAGCGCGCCAGAACGGGAAACGGGCACAAGCCCGGGGCCTGGAAGCCCTCAGGCGCAGAATCCCCACCAGGGACCCGACGGACCCGGGATACCGCCGCCTGAAGTACACACGCTACGCGGACGATCACATCCTGGGACTCACGGGGCCCAGGGCCGAAGCCGAGCAGGTCAAAGCACGGATCGCCGGGTTCCTCCGGGAGACCCTCGGGCTGGAACTCAACGACGCCAAGACCCTGATCACCCACGCCCGCACCCAGCGGGCACGCTTCCTCGGCTACGACATCACCGTCCAGCACGACAACACGAAACTCACCGGCGGCCGGAGATCGGCCAACGGGGGAATCGCGCTGAAAGTGCCCCCGGACGTGATCAAGGCCCAGTGCGCCCGCTACCGGCAGCACGGCAAACCGTGGCACCGGCCGAAGCTCCAGAACCTGGACGACTACGACATCGTCCGCCTCTACGGAGCCGAGTACCAGGGCGTCGTCAACTACTACCTCCTCGCCCAAGACGTCTACCGGCTGAACACCCTGTGGTGGTACTCCACGACGTCCATGCTGAAAACCCTGGCAGCCAAGCACCACGGCACCGTCTCCAAGATGGCGGCCCGTTACAAGGCCAAAGTCAAGACCAGGAACGGGCCGCGGACCTGCTTCGAGGCCAGGAAGAAGCGCGAGGGCAAGAAGGACCTGGTAGCACGATCCGGCGGGATCATCCTGCAGCGCGACCGGCACGCGGTCATCCGCGATCCCGGGCCCGCCCCGGCCGCCTACCCCCGCAAGGAGCTGATCGCCCGGCTCCGCCAGCGGGAATGCGAGCTCTGCGAGACCGGCACCACGGTGGCAGTCCACCAGGTCACCGGCCTCAAGGCGCTCGGGCGGCCGGGACCGGGCCAGCCCGCGTGGGCAGCCTTCATGGCGAAAAAGCGGCGCAAGACGGTTATCGTCTGCGCAGCCTGCCACGACTGGATCCACGCGAACCCCGTCACGCAAGCGGCTTAAGTTGCTGGAAAGCCCGGTGCGGTGAAAGTCGCACGCCGGGTTTGGAGGGAGGCTGCCCCGAAAAGGCCCGGGTTCAACTAGATGAAACTCGGGACCTCGCGGGGCAGCCGACCCTACCCCAGCTGCAGGCCTGGATCTCTGACGCCGAGGTCGCCGAGGTGGAATACACGGCGTTCGCGTCGAAGAAAGGCCGGGCCATCACCGCCCGGCTGATCGTCCGCCGGGTCCGGGACCTGAACAAGAAAGCGGCGGACGGGCAGGACGAGCTGTTCCCGGCCTGGCGCTACCACGCGGTGTTCACCGACTCCCCGTTCGAGCTGGTTATCTCCAGCCTTAATTAGCGTGTCTTTAACGTCCACCGCGAGTGTCCTGACGTGCCCGGTTGGGGGCTGATCCGTGGTTATCTCCTGCTTCGTCCATGACGTTGTTCAAGGAGGAGACGATGCTCGTGCATCCGGTTGTGATTCCCGGCTCGGGAACCCGATCGTGGACCGTGCTGGGCGACGACGACGTGCCCGTCGTCCCGGTCGACCGGTTCCTGTCCTATCTCACCGACATCGGCCGGTCGCCGAACACGGTGAAGGCGTACTCGCATGACCTGAAGGATTACTGGGAATTCCTCGGCTTCCGCGGGCTGGACTGGCGCGAGGCCCGGCTGGAGGACGTCGGGGAGTTCGTCGCCTGGCTGCAGCTGCCCCGGGCGGGCCGGGCCGGCGAGGTGGCGGTGCTGCCGTCCGCGGCGGTACATCTCGGTGCCTCGACGGTGAACCGCAAGCTCGCGGCCGTCAGCGCGTTCTACGCGCATCAGGCCCGCAACGGCGCCGCCGTCGGTGACCTGCTGGCCGTCTGGAGAACAGGCGGGCGGGGCGGGTGGAAGCCGTTCCTGCACCACATCGGCAAGAACCAGCCCTACCGGGGCCGGGCGATCGCGCTGAAGGCGCCGAAGAAGCTGCCCCGGGTCCTGGCCGCCGCCGAGATGCAGGCGATCCTGGACGCCTGCGCCCGGCTGCGGGACCGCTTCTTCTTCGCCCTGATGCACGAGACCGGGTGCCGGGCAGGCGAGGTACTCGGCCTGCGTCATGAGGACATTGCGGCCGCCGAGTGCGAGATCAGCATCGTGCCGCGGGAGAACGCGAACGGGGCCAGGGCCAAGTCCGGCGGCCGGAGCGTCCCCGTCGGGCCGGACCTGATCCGCCTGTATGCCGGCTACCTGCACGAAGAGTACGGCGGTATCGACAGCGACATGGTCTTCGTCAACATCTGGGCTGAGCCGAGGGGACACGCGTGGACTTACCAGGCGGCCTGCGACCTCGTCCTGCGGTTGCGGGCCCGGACCGGGATCGATTTCGATCCGCACTGGTGCCGGCATACGGCGGCGACCAGGTGGCTGCGGGACGGCGTCCGGATCGAGGTCGTCTCGGCCCTGCTGGGGCACTCCTCGGTCTCTGTCACGTCCTCGGTCTACGGTCATCTGACGGCGGAGGACGCGCGGACGGCGCTGGAGAAGGCCGGCTGGCTCACCGGGAAGGAAGTGTCGTGGTGACCGGGGGCTGGATCTCGCAGGCCGACCGGGTCCGGTGGCAGCAGCGGGCCGCCGGCGAGCTGGCGGCCATCCTGGCCGCCCACCCGGACATGCCGGTGATCGCGTGGACCGTCACCGCGTCCGGCGGGGCCCTGTCCGGCCAGGTACTCGTCCCCGCTGCGGGTCGGCGCAGCCTGTTCGGGCAGTGGCGGCAGGTCCTGGGGCTCGACGAGGTCACCGAGACCCCGTCCGCGATAGGGATGCCTGTTTACCTGCACGCCCGCGGCGTCCGCGGCGGCGTCACGGTCAGCCTCGCCGCGACCGTCTTCGACGATGAGGACAGCCGGTGAGTGCGGCCGGCTGGCAGCACCGGGCCCCGGCCGGCCTGCTGGGAAAGCTGCTGGCCTCGGTGCGACCGGAGTTCCGGGCCGGCGTCCTGGTGTTCGATCCCGATGACCCGGTGTTCGGCGGCGATGCCTGCCTCGTCCGGCAGTGCGGCCGGACAGCGCGGGCGGCCGGCATGTGTCACGGCCACCACCAGCGGTGGGCTGACGCCGGCCGCCCCGACCCGGGCGCGTTCGCCGCGTCGCAGGAAGCAGCCGGGCCGTGGTTCGGGCACGCGCCGCTGACAGGCTGCGCAGTCCCTGGCTGCGGGTTCGGCTCGGCCAGCCGGCAGATGTGCGCCCGTCACCTGCGCGCGTGGGAACGCGCCGGAGAGCCCGATCGCGGCAGGTGGCTTGCCGCGGCGCCGCCCGTGGTCCCGTCTCCCGGGCAGGCTGCATGCCGGGTCAGCTACTGCGAGCTGTGGGCGCACCCGGGAGCCGTCATGTGCTACTCCCACCACCGGCGATGGAAAGGACTCGGCCGCCCTGACCTGGAGGAATTCATCGTCGGATACGACCGGCCCCCTGACGGGCGGGAGCGGGCGGACCTTACCGGCCTGCCTGACCGGCTCCGGCTGGAACTGCAGTACGCCCTGCAGTGCAGGCACGACGACAACATGATCAAGACCAGGCCGACCACGATCCGGTCGGTGGCTGGCTGGCTCGCCGGCAGCGGCTGCTCTTCGCTGCTCGACCGCGGCGAGCAGGACTGGCGGGCCGACTGCCCGCCCAGTGCCGCCCGGAGCCAGCACCCGGTCGCGCTGCTGGTCTACGCGCACCGCCAGGTCACCGCCCTCGCCGAGGGCCACGGCTGGGACAGCGAGTATGCCCGGGACACCTGGCATCTGCGCCGCCTCGGCATCGATTCCCAGTGCGCGACCCTGCGGTTCGGGGGAATCTCCCAGCCATGGCTCAGGGACCTGGCCAAACGGTGGATCCGGTGGAGGCTGGGCACCGGGCTGGAAGCCCAGACCTGCTACCGCGGCGTCCGGGCGCTCACCCGGCTCGCCGCGGTCCTCGCGGACTCCGGCGTCACCGGGACCAGCGACATCACCCGCGACGTCCTCGAACGCTATCTCGCCGGCCTGGTGCCCTCGCTGGCGGGCAAGAAAGAGCACCGCGACTACATCGGGCAGGTCGGCACGTTCCTCCGCGACATCCGCCGTCACCAGTGGGACACAGGCCTCCCCGCATCTGCGGTGATCTTCCCCGAGGACTATCCCCGCCAGGTCATGGCCCAGGTCGAGGACCCGGCCAACCTCGGCCAGTGGGAGAGCCCGGCCTACCGGCTGATCACCCTCATCCTCATCCGCTGCGGGCTGCGGATCACCGACGTCACCGCGATCCCCGCCGACTGCACCGTTCGCGACGCCGACGGAGCCCCCTACCTCCGCTACTACAACCGGAAGATGAAACGCGAGGCACTCGTGCCCATCGACGACGAGCTGGAATCCCTCATCGCCGGCCAGCGGGAACGCAACCAGGCCCGGTGGCCGGGCGGCACCCCGGTCCTGTTTCCCCGTCCCACGACCAACATCGACGGCACCCGGCCCACCGCCGGCAGCACTTACCGCGAAGCCCTCTACCGCTGGCTGGACACCTGCGACATCCGCGATGAATACGGCAAACCCGTGCACCTGACCCCTCATCAGTGGAGACACACGCTGGGAACGGCCCTGATCAACCGCGATGTCCCCCAGCACGTCGTGCAGAAGATCCTCGACCACGACTCGCCGCTCATGACCGCGCACTATGCGCGGCTGTCCGATAAGACCGTCCGCGAGCACTGGGAGAAGGCCCGCAAGGTCAACGCCGAAGGGCAGCCCGTCCAGATCGGCCCCGACGGGCCGCTCGGTGATGCCGCCTGGTCCAAGCACCGCTTGTCCCGGGCCACCCAGGCGCTGCCGAACGGCTACTGCGAGCTTCCCATGGTCCGGGTCTGCCCGCATGCCAATTCGTGCCTGACCTGTCCGATGTTCGTGACGACCGCGGAGTTCCTGCCGCAGCATCATGCCCACCGGCAGCAGACCCTGCAGATCATCTCCGCCGCCGAGGCGAACGGGCAGGCCCGTGTCGCCGAGATGAACCGTCAGGTCGCCGGCAACCTCGACAAGATCATCGCCTCTCTCGAAGACGGCGGGGAAGAGAAGGAGGCGGCCGCCGGTGCGTCCTGACCCGCTCTCCGAAGCCGCCGCCCGGCGGCACGAGCTCACCCGGGCCAAGGCTGTCCAGGCCCTGCGCGAGCTCGACCGGGCCGGCACTCCCGTGACGTTCGCCGGCGTCGCGCTCGCAGCCGGAGTCTCACGGTCGTGGCTCTATACCCAGCCCGACATCAGCAGCCAGATTCGCAGACTGCGCAAAAGCACAGATGCCGCCGGCTCCGCCGGCGCCGTCCCGGCCGGGCAGCGGGCCACCGACGCGTCGCTGCGGGCCAGGCTCACCGCCGCCCTCGACCGCAACAGGCAGCTCGCCGACGACAACGCACGGCTTCGCCGCCAGCTCGCCCGTGCGCTCGGCGACCAGCGGACTGCCGGGGTTCGATCAGGTAACGATCCAGAGAGGTGAAACAGCCGCGATCAGGCCGCGAGTGTCCCGTCGGCGACACTGTCCACGACGGGACGCCGCAGGTCACGGCCCCGGCTGACGCGAAAGCTCAAGATAAGAGCGGCTGACAGGGAAATCACCATGTCATCCACGCCAGTCAGCCGCCGCTGCCTTTTAGCGACGATTCTCGGCTCGAAGCTGGAATCCCGGTCCCGCGGCACCGAAATCTCCACCGGCCCGGTATCGGTGAGCACAGTCTTGGCCCGGTGGCCATTACGGGAATTGCCGCCATCACGCCCGGCCGGATCGTTCTTCTCATAACCCAGGTGATCATCGAGCTCACCCTCCAGTGCGCCCTCGATCACCATCTTGGTCAGCCTGCCCAGCAGCCCGCCCGCGCCGGTCAGCCTCAGCCCGCCCGCGCGGGCCCGCTCAGTCAGCTCCCGCAGCACCTGCTCATCAGCCGCCGACAGCTCCACCTCGCCGCTGTCCTGGTCCTGGCCGATCGTCACGTCTGTCACTGGTGTCTCCCTGTCTGTCAGGATTTACACCGTTGAAATTACAGTCCCGGCTCGATATGCGCGGTGTGTTAAGTTTCCAGTGTCATGCTGGCTAGTACCTGAATGGGTGTTCTGCGCGCGAGCGCCTCGGGGGGTGTTTCGTCGGCGAGTGGGGTCAGGCCGGCGGGTGGGGCGGGATGCTGACGCGGGCGGGAGTTGGCGGCGTTGGTCAGTATGGTGACATCTGGTCCAGGACGCGTTCGCTCATGGTGATGATCTCGATGGCTTTGGGGATGTCTTCGTGCACGTCGCCGGTGGTGAGCGGGGGTGTGTCGGCTGGCGGGTACTCGGCGTCGTGGCGCTGGCGGCGCATGCGGTCGAAGGGCCGGAGGATCTTGCCGAGCGGGGGGTCGAGCTGGGCGCGGACCGCGTCGTAGGTGGCGAGGTGGCCGCCGCGGGTGGTGGGCCGCAGTCCCTGGTTTTCCAGCACCGCGGTCAGGGCCTTGCGGGCGGCGTCATAGACGAGGGCATAAGCGCCGGGAGGGTCCTGGTCGCAGATCGAGGTTGCCGAGGTCAGGTGGATCCGGGCCTGCGCGATCAGGCTGTCGGCCTGCTCGCGGCTGGGCGGGACGCGCTGAAGCTCGGCGTCGGCCAGCATGCGGTCGATCCCGGCCCGGCCCTGGTCCCACCTCATGCGCGCCGGCCCTGGCCGGCGGCCAGCCGAAGCTCGACAAGGGGCCGCTGGCGGACGGAGGCAAGGAACGCGTTGCCGGGCTCTGCCCGGGCCCAGGAGGCAGGAAGGACGCGGCGGACATCGACAGGCCGGCCGAGGCGCTCCTGCGCCGCCCGCGCGACATCGTCGAGGTCATCCCGGTCCGCGGTGCCGACCACGAGCACGTCAACGTCGCCCGGGACCGGACCGGGCTCACCGCTGTACCGCGCGGCCCAGGAACCGTAGATGAACGCAGCGCGCACCCCGGGCTGCGCGGCGAGCAGGTCCGTCAGCACGGGCAGCGGCCCGTAGGTCACCGCCAGCAGGTCGGTCAGCGGCCGGCTCACCGCCGTCCCGGTCACCGCCCGCAGCAGCCGGAGGTTGCCGCGGCGGCTGTCGGCGATAAACCCCGCCGCCACCAAGCGCGACGTTTCGGCGTGCACTGTCTTGACGCTCACCCCGATCAGCGCGGCCGCCTCGGTCAGGCTGTACTCCCGGTCTGGGTGCAGGTACAGCAGGGCGAGCAACTCCCCCTGCGCCTGCGACCGCAGCAGCGGCAGCAACGGCGGCGACGGAGTTCTCATAACGGGTAACATACCTTACCTGTTAGGTAAACACAGGCGGCACCGCACCGCAGACGCCAGATCTTCCCGCACCGCATATGAACCCGGCCACCGTCCGCGCGATCCGCCGCGGCCGACCGCAGAACTGCCAGCAACTCCTCCGGCACCTTGACCGGCGACCTGCGCTCCACGAATGCTCCCGGCATGCCAGATCCGCTCAGCACCTAATCGGCGTTTCGGGCGAGCGAGTACTGTGCGCGGCTACTCAACGTGATCGCCGTCGGCCACAGGGCGCACGCCGAGGGCTCGATCTGGCGCTGGACGAGAGCGTGTGCTCGATAGCTGACGCTTCTGCTGAGCAGGCCATTGTGAGCGACGAGGATGCACGCCGCCTGGCTGGGGCCTATAGTCCTGACGTGCCTGTCCCGCCGCACGTGGCCGAACTCCGCGCCCACATCGGGCATGCACTGCTGTGGCTCGCGACCGCCAGGACGGTCACCATCGACGATCACGGCCACATCATCCCGGGCCGCTACCCGGGAGTCAGCACCTGGACGATCCCCGGCGGCGTCATCGACCCCGGCGAGCAGCCAGCCGACGCAGCCGTGCGCGAGTGCTGCGAAGAGACCGGCATCATCGCCGTGCCCGAAGCGCTCACCTCCATCACCGTCTCCGGGCTGGTCACCCACGACAGCGGTGACCTGACCCGGCACCTCGACATCACCTTCCGATGCCGCGCCACAGGCGGCCAGCCCCGGCCAGGTGACGGCGAATTCCAGCACGTGCGCTGGCACCGCGTCGACGCGCTGCCCCCGCTGCCGGCCTACGAGCACGCCATCATCACCCGGGCGCTCCGCGACAGCAACCAGCTCGCCTGCACCTTCTCCGGCTTTCCGCAGGCGTTCAGGCACAACCGCTTACCCACCGTGACGAACGTGATCGAGAAAGCCGCGCACAGGTAGCTCGATCTGGCGCGGGAATCGGTCGAGGGCGCAGTGATGTATCGGACACGGAACAGGCCTTCCGCGCGCTTTCATTCATCAGCAACGCTAAGGCGCGGTGCGCCAGATTCGGCATGCGGGATCTGAGCCTAGATGTTGCCCGCTTCGTTTTGGATCCAATCGAGTCGGGGTCGTTGGCCTGGGCACGTCATGTGTCCGGGCGAGCAGACGCGACGAGGCATGGCAGTGGGACTGTGCCGGTTAGGCTGTCACGGCTTTGAGCAGATACATCCGCTTGGATGGTGGGGGCACGATGTCAGGTATCGCGGATCAACTTCCGGCGCTGGCCGGGGTTGTGATCGGCGCCACTGCGTCATATCTGATCGGCGCGGCAACGGACCGGGCGCGGTGGATGCGCGGACAGTCGGCACGCTGGGACGACCGGCGCTCCGAGGCTTACGCGGACTACGCTCACGCTGTCAAGGCCGTGTACGTGCAGTGCATGCGGATAGCTGGTTCGCGGGGATTGGCCCCAGGCCCAGGGGTTGCCGATCTTGATGCCGCCCTGGCTGAGATGGTCAGGCTCGCGGGCGAGCGAACAGCGCGGTGGGAACTCGTGCTGCTGCTCGGAGACCCTGAGACGATTGCCGCCGGCCGGACCTGGCATCGCCGGGTCTGGGAGCTTGAGCAGCACGCTCGCGGCGAGCGTAACGACCCCGACGACTTCGCGGCCCTCCGGGCCGGATTCAACTCGGACCGGACACGCTTCTACGCGGCAGCCCGGCGTGATCTGGGGATACGATCCGGCGAGATCCCGGCGGCCGAGCAATGGGAACTTGACCCTTCGGGCCGCGCCCGCCCTGATACGGCCGCGCCGCAGCAAAACCAGCCGGAATGAAAGCCATGAATCGCTCCATCGTGGCCACGGGCTCTGAGTCGCTCCGTCCTTATCCAGCTACAATTTTGTTGATTTTCCTGTTTCTGGTGGGCAGCGCTCCGCCTCCGGTACTTGCGCGGGTCGTAGCGACCGCGACTGTCCCGCGAGTGAAAGCGCCGAGGGACCAGTGCACACGGTCGCCCTAAACTAAGTTCACGGTCATCGTTCTAGCAGGCATCTTACCCTAATCTCAGGGTGTCAGGCGGTGAAGGCCGATGCGGCTACTGTGCATCGATATTGAGGAGTTCCGGGCGATTAGCAATCAGCGGATTCCAGCCGAAGGATTGGTCGTGTTGTTCGGGGCTAATTCGGCGGGCAAGACGTCGGTGCTTGAGGCTGCCGAGAATCTGATTACGCAGGCTCTTAGCGTGCGAGTCGATCCAGGCAGCCGCGAGGAGCCGTACGTGCTGGGTTCTATATGGTTTGAGCTCCCGGCCGCCGATGTTGCCGCCTCGCAGGACGCGCAGCTCTACGCGTCGATGCTCCGCAGCGAACTCCTCAAGCCGGACCTCTTCGATGAACCGCCTGAATTCCCGTGGAAGTGGCTGGAAGGTCCGGCCAGGAGGCGCCTGGTGGATGCTGATCTGCCCGAGGCGCGGGCGATCCTGGCTGATGCGCTTGCGCGCGCCGGGGATGCCGGAGGAGCTGAAGACAGGCTGCTGCTCGCGACATCAGTCTTCGACCCTGCGGCCATCTACTTCGTTGCTGGCCTAATAAGCACTAGCCTCAACCTCTACGGACAGTCACTCAAAGCTGATATCAGGCGTGCTGCGAAGCGAATCGCGGCGTTTACGGCCGACGATCCCCTGTCGCAACTGGCGCAGAAACTAGTTGCGGACGGATGGGTTCATGTCGGGTGGGTCGTCGACGGCGCATCTAGCTGGGAAGGCCTCGCTGAGGCGTTCCCACCGGTCATCGTGCTCGCCGGTGACATCGAGTCGCTGTCCGCAGAGCTGGAGGACGCGGTCGTTGCCGTCCACGACCGGCTGTGGAGCTTCCCGCCTGAAGTCGTGGGCTCATTTCCGGGAGGCCAACTTGTCAACGCCCAGTTCTTCCCGATCGGGGAACGCGATGAGGGTCCCCGCTATGCCGTGGATCAATGGCTGGAAACAATGTCAGATGACGGCCAGGTAGAACTTCCCGATATCTTCGACCGCTACGACAAAGGCGACTGGCACCGCGTCCGCCGGAGCATACTGGCTGCTGCCGGATTGCTCGCAGCAGAAGCAAACCAACTCGCACCGGGCTTCGTGAAGGATCAAGGAACAATCGGCATCGAAGTCCTCCCGGTCTCAGTCTGGGGCTCCGGACGGCCTCGCGTCCGCGCGACATTCACCGCGACCCGCGACGAGAAACGCGACCTCAACGTACTCGGCGCGGGCACCGCCCGATGGGCGGCGGCAGCACTCAGGCTCGCGGCGCGAAGACTCGCCCAAGCCCGGCAAGTGATCTTGGATACGACCGGCGCACCGGTCATGGACGAGAACGAGATATGCCGGATAGTGACAGACGCTTACCGAGACCCGCTTAACCAGACTGCCGTGCGTCTCGAGCCATCCGACGCACCCGCCGTCTATATAGCCGACGAGCCAGAAGCCCACCTCCACCCAGCTGCGCTCCGATCCGTAGCCCGATGGCTTAGCAACCTGTCCCGAACCGCAGCACTGGTCCTGACCGCAACCCACAGCACCATGCTGCTCGACAGCCCAGCCGAACTGATTCATCGCGTCCTAGTCCAGCCCGCCGAGCAGGGCACCCAACTACGGCTCATGACCGGGAGCATCGACGAGGAACTCAGCCGTGTCAGCGACAGCCTCGGGCTCAGCAAAGGCGAACTCCTCCTGCTCACCAGGCTCGCCCTCTTCGTGGAAGGCCCCAACGACCAGCTCATCCTGCGCGAATGGTTCGGCGACGAACTCCGCGCGGCCGGAATCCGCGTATTCCCGGTGCACGGGGTCGACAACCTCCCCGGCCTGGCGACCTCCGAAGTCGTCACCGCCCTCGGCATCCGCATAGCGACTCTCAGCGATGACACCGATGTTTCCCGCGCCAGGTCAGCCCGGGTGCGGACAACAGGCGAGGGCGCCGTTGCCAGGCTCATCGCTGAGACCACACGCTTGGGCACGGCAGTACATATCGTCGGCTTGGAACAACCCGACATCCTGTACTATCTCAATGAGGACATTTGCCGTAAGACCGCCCCAGATTTCCCCGGCTGGGATACCGCGGTAAGCGAATAGGCCAGCGAAGGCCACCACGGCCCTGGAAGCGATGGGTCAAGAGCCGGTACCGAGTCCCGACGACTCCCCATGGCATCCTCATGCTTGCTCAGGAATGCCGCAGGCAAGACCAAATACCAGCCGAACTGAAACAAAAGATCCATGGCCTTATCGCATACGCATCCGCCAGAAGATCTTCCGAACCGGCAGAACGACACCGCTAGCGGCCACATGACCGCTACAAGCTAAACGAGATGATCAATGCTTGGCGAACCACCGCTATCCCGAGCACCACATTGCATTAATCGGCCACTACAGAATCGATATGCTGTGCCCGGAACAAGGCCAAGATCCATCACTGATGCTAAGTAAATAATCGGCGTTCTGCTCAAATCGGCGTGAAGAGCCGAGTGGCTTTCGGCTACTGATAGTGTCTGATCGCGGCCGTAGTCCGCCTGTATGCTCGGGCTGCGCTATCACGGCTTCGTTCGTGAGATCTGACCGCGATCGTTCGTTTTTTCGACCGCGTCAACGCCAGTGGAGGTGGCCGGCATGTGCGTGAGAACTGACCGCAGTTCTCTCGCGGAGTGCCAACAAAGCGGCCCGCCAACCGGTCAAGCAAGTCGAGGCCCGGCTGCTCATCGATGCCCCGCGCGCCAACCCCAGTCCGAGGCGAAGCCACGGCCACCCAAGGCACGGCGACCGAACGCGCGCAGCCACCGCCAGCCCGGCCACCATGGGAGCGAAACGGGAGCGGCGATCTGCGGTGAACCATCGTCAGCTACCGTCATCCGCTCCCATCCGGGCTCGCCTACCTGCGACAATGCTCCCGAGCAGCCCTCTCAACCCGGCGAGCGCTCAGTTGTGGTCCTGGATGTCGTGGGTTCAAGTCCCATCGTCCACCCCAAGCGGTTACCCCAGCCAGAGTGCCCGGCAGTCGGCCGACTACCGGGCCTCGCGCTTTCTGCCCCCGCGCTCCCGTGCCCCCGTGCCCAGCACCCCGGCCTCGCACTCCCCCGGCCTCGCGCCTCCCGTGCCCCGCTCCCCGGGCCTCGCGCTCCCCGGGCCTCGCCCCCGGCCTCGCACCACGCAGGAGGAAGGGTATCGTTGCTGTTCGACTGCGGTCCTGCACGACAGCATGGTGCACTTGCTGCTGTTGATCCCCGGGCTCTAGGCCGGGCGAGGAGCCACAACTATGAGCAACCTAGTGCCCGCCGCGCACGCAAAGCACGTCGTGACCCTTCGTTCAGCTTGAGAGGACGTAGCGCGTGACTTGACGGTAGCCGTGGTGCAAATCGGCGGCTGAACGGTTTTTCGGAGGGAAGAGGCAACCGCGTTGAGCTAAGCCCGAAGCGAAGCTGCTGGGAGGGCCGATCCGAAGGGAGCCCCATGTCCGACAAGCGTCCTGGCAGGCATACGCGAGTTGCTGCCGGAAGGGGGCGCCGGCGCGCTGCGACCTGGTTCACCGCAATGGCAGTGTCGGGAATGGCCCTGATCGCGGCCGGGAGCTGGCGGGTCATTTTTCCCGCGGCCGCGATCGTGCCCGCACGCACGGCGGCGCCCGCACGCACGGCGGCGCCTGCGCGCAGGGCGGCGCCCGCGGGCGGGCGTGAAGGCGCAAGCGCCGCGGCCGCCGGCCGCACCGCCGCCGGCGAAGCGGCCGCGAATCCTGTCAGGGAAGCGCCGTCACCATCTGGGGCTGACAGCAGCACCGCGGCGCTGAGCCCGCGCACCCGACGCTCCTGCCCGCCTGCCGCGTCCGCATGCGTTGACCTGGCTGACCACATCACCTGGCTGCAGTCAGATGGCCGGATTACCTACGGACCCGTGCGCATGGAGCCGGGCGCGCATGCCGACCCGACGCCGCGCGGGATTTTCCATGTCGCCTGGAAAGCAGGAGCGCACTACATAAGCACTAGCTTCGGCGTGCCCATACCGTATGCCGTGTTCTTCGCCGCGGGCGGGATCGCCTTCCACGCCGGCAGCCTCACCTCGTCGTCGCACGGCTGCGTCCACCTCACCATGCACAATGCCCGCTATTACCATGATCATCTGCCGATCGGAGCCGAAGTGGCGGTTTTTTAGCCACTCACTGCCGCCAGGCTGGCCACACATTGGCGCAGCGACGACTCACCTGAGGTCCTCGGACGAATTTGCCGTGCCGTCTGGCCAGGCGCTGACGGATGTGGCTGCCGGTGCGCACGTGGCAGGAGATCAGGCCGGCATGTACCGCTCGAACCAGGTCACCAGCCGGGTCAGGTAGTCGGTGACGGCCGGATGCCGGATGATGCCATGCCCCTCACCGGGGTAGACCACCAATTCCGAGTCGACGCCATGACCGATCAGGGCCTGATAGAACTCCCTGGCCTGGCCGGCCGGCGTGCACCTGTCCTTTGCGCCTCCCGTGAGCAAGGTCGGAGTCCTGGCCTTGCTCGCGTGCATGACCGGACTGCGTGAATGCAGCTGGTTGCCGATCATCTCGGGATCGGCATTGTCCAGGAACCACAGTCCCCAGCCGGGGACGTTGGTCGTGAACGTGAAGCTGTACCACTCGGTCACCGGCGAGACGGCCACGGCCGCGGAGAACCTCTGGTCCTGGGTCACCAGCCAGGCCGACATGAATCCGCCGTAGCTGACGCCCATGGTGCCGATCCGCGCAGGGTCGGCAATCCCCCGCTCGATCATCGCGTCGATTCCGGACAGGTAGTCGTAGGTGTCGGCGCCGCCCATGTCGCCGACGACCGCGGCGGCGAACTCCTGGCCGCGCCCCGAGCTACCGCGCGGGTTCGGGTGCAGGACGGCATATCCGCGGGAGACCAGCAACGGCACCGCATCCTCGTGCATCATCCAGCTCCGCCGGCAGGCGCCGACTGGCCCGCCGTGGACGTTCAGGATCAGCGGGAATGGCCCGGCTCCGGGCGGAGTGCAGAGGACTCCTTCGATCAGTGTCCCGTCGGGTGCGCTCCAGCTAACGTTCGCCGCCGAGCCGGCGACCGATCGGATGTAGTCAGTGCCTGCGTGGGCGAGAGATGCGAGCACCTGGCCGGCACCAGCGCCGATGATGGCGATCTCCGGCGGAAGGTCGTAGTCGTCCCGGATCACCACCACCCGGCCGTCGGAAGTGAAGGCGCCCGCCGGGTTGAACCAGCTCGCCCACGACTGCGATGAGGCGGCTAGTTCCTGACCAGTGATCCTCTCAGGTAGGGACCCGTCCCCGGTATCCCCGGCGTCGGCGATCCCGGCCACGCTGTCCAGATGGCGCTGGCCCACGTAGCCGAGCCGCGTCCGGTCGATCCACTGGATTGAGGTGACATCGGTCCCCGCGGTGTCGACGACGCATCGAGTGCCAGCCACCAGGTCAAGCAGTATCACCTCACCCGCGACGATCAGCCGGTCGCTGCAGACGGCTTGGACCACCGCGGCCCGGGTGCCATCGGGCGAGCCGGCTGGCAGCCCGAGTTGCACCTCACCGCGGAGCAGCTCGCTTACCTCACCCGTCGAGATGTCGAGCCGGCTGAGCACCGCCGTGTACCAGTCGTCCTCACCGGGTCGCGTGCTGGTGATGGCCAGCACCTGCCCGGGACCAGACCAGGCCGCCTCCCAGACGTTCAGTCCGTCGGGCGAGACCTTGGCGAGCTCGCCGGAGGAAAGGGTGTAAATCCACAGGCTGCGCCAGGCATCTTCTGGTGTCCCGGCCTCGACCTCCGGGTACCACGACGGCAGGCCGGACTCGCCAGAGCCGACCGTCCCCGATCCCTGCGCGTCCGACATCTCGGCACCGGGCCCGGCAACGCCGATCAGGATCCGGGTGCCATCCGGTGACCATGCGAGATACTCGGCCGTTCCGGTGACCGCGGGGGCTGGCCGGGCCTCGCCGAAAGACCCGCCGGCCAGCAGGTACAGCTGAAACACCCCAGCCTTGATCCGGTCGGACAAGAATGCCAGGGCCGACCCGTCCGGTGCGAGACCCGCGGCCTTAGCTGACCCGCCACCGGAGGTCAGAACGTGCAGCGCGCCATCTCTGACCTCGTACAGGGCCGTGCGCGGCAGTCCGTCAAGTTCGTCATAGACCGACCCGGTCACCACGACCCGGCTCGCGTCACCCGTAGCGACGAGGCCGGTGACGCTGTGCGGCTTGCCGAAAGCCGGCTCGTGCAGCCGCCGGAAATGCTCGGCAACGGAAGCGTACTCGGGGGACTCCCGCAGGTCTTTGCGCATAGTTCGGGATGATCTCATGGACCGCGGCGTGTCCGCTATCTACCGTATGCTCCCGCGAGTATCTCAATGCCGCATAGTCTGCGGCCCGGAGACTAGGCGGCCCGGAGACCAGGCGGCCCGGAGACCAGGCGGCCCGGCGGCCCGGCGGCCCGGTCTGGCCGAGTACCGCCTCGAGTGCACTCGGCCGGGTTATCCAGCTCGGCGTTGAACGCCACGGCCTGCGCGATCAGGTCTGTGAGCACGGATGGCACGATGTCCGCGCGGCCGGCCACACGCACATGGCCCAGCTTTCTGCCCGGTGGCGGACCACACTCGCGGGTCGCTAAGCAACCCGCCGCCCTAGCACCCGGCGCCTTTGCCGGCCGGGCTCCGGCCGCGGCCGATCCGGCATAAGCTGGGACGGCCGAGCCATTGGGAGAGCGAAAATGGGAGCCGGGCCAGAGCAATTCGTGATCGCCGACTTGCTGGCAAATGCGGTAGAGCCGTGGGATGGTGCGACGGCGCGCGAGCTTGAGGCTCTGAGTGTGCGCGGGGATGCGGACAAGGCTCCATTGGCGCCGGTGGTGATCGCGGCGTACCGCAACGAGCGGGGCGCTGTCCTGCTTGATGGCGTTCAGCGGCTTGAATGGCTGGCTAGCTCGCCGCGTAACCAGACGGTCATCTCGGCGGACGATGTCGTTGTCGACGTTTCCGCGGTGGATGAGGAGTCGGCTCACCTGGCCGCGGTCAAGCTCAAGGTCAGCCGCCGCCCGGCTCCGGCGCGGGTGAAGGACGAACTGGCGGTGCGGCTTCAGGCGCGGTTCGGCTGGTCAAAGGCGACCATCGCTGAAGCCCTGCAGGTCTCCGGGCCGGTGGTGTCCGGCTGGATCAGGCAGATGGGCGGCGCCGACATACCAGAGATTACCGGAGCCGACGGGCGCGTCTACCCAGCGCGGGGCAAGCAGGCCGCTCCGGCTGCAGGCGCCGGCTCGGTGTCCGACGCGATCAAGGCGCTGCACGCCGATCTTGACCAGGCCGTTCGGCATCACCCGCAGGCCCGCCACATCAAGATCGACCGGCACGGCTCGACGGACCCGACGACATGGACGGTCACCGTCCCGGCCCAGTCCGCTAGCGCCGCTGCCGGCCTCGCCGACCGGCTCACCCGCCAAGCCCAGGGCCTGCTGAGCCTGGCCCGCAAGCTGAGCCCGGTACCGGACGCCGAGCACGAGCCTGATGATTAAGTCCAGCCTGGGACCGCGCGGCTACTTGCGACTACCGCGGCCCCCGCTGGTACTAGCTGAAGCCCGTGCGTGCGGTCGGCTCAGCTGTTCCGACCGCATAAGTGCTCCGATGGCAGGTGCGAGCCAGCGCCGGAAGAGCGGAGCGAGCCCGGGACGGCCCACCACTGGTCCGGGCGATCGACGACCGGAGCGCCCAGGCCGCCGTCCAGAACGCGGGCAATGCGGAGCAGGAAAGCAGCGATCCCCGCGGCGCCTTGCATCCATGATGTGCCCGGCGGCAGCAGGGGCGGGTCGCGACGGTGCTCGGTGAACCGCCAGCGAGCCCCGGCCTCGTCCCGGATCGCGCGCTCAGCCAGGGCAGCTGCCATTGCCGAAGCGCCCTGCAGCAACGTCCCGGCGCGCCGGGCGTCATCGCAGTCCTGGGCGGCGTCCAGCAGCACGTCCCCGACGCCGGCAGTGCCGCAGCAGCGGCCGTCGTTGTCCCAGAAGCCCGGCCGCAGCCGCCTCGGCACGCCAGAGGAAAGCACCGAGTCCAGGCATCGCTGCCGGAGCCAGGTCACCGGCAGCCCAGCGATCTCCTCCACGCCAGCCTCAGCCAGAGCGGCGAACAACTGCGAGGTTCCGGCAGGCCCGTGGCACCAGTTGTAAGTCACTGGATCAACATCGCGGGCCGAGTACGGGAGGGTATGCGGGACGATGAAACCCTCGTCGCCCCGCGCGCCCACGGCGAGCAGATGCCGTGCCCCCGCCATCGCGGCAGCGGTGAAGTCCGCGCGGCCCAGCGCCGCCCCCGCGACGGCCAGCGCGGCGGCTACCCCGGCGGTGCCATGGGAGAAGTTCGGTGTCCGAGAGACTGACCCTGGAACTGTGACCCAGTCCAGGTTGTCCCCAGCCTGATCCGCCGCCCGCAGCAGGGCCTCGCCCCCAGTCCCGGCGATGCTGGCGGCATGCTCGCCACCAGCCCAGATGGCGGCCATGACAACCCCGGCGCCGCCGGAGAGCACGTCGGTCACCGGCGCCACCGAATCTGGTTTGATCCGCAGCGTGGTGTTCCACCCTGCGGGGGTCATCAACTCCGCGAGCCGGGCGATTGCGGTTTGCTCGCTGCCCGGCGCGAGCATCCGCAACGCCATCACATCCCCGCCGAGCCCGTCATACAGCGAGGGCTCGAGCCGCGCAGGCACCAGCCGGACGATGCGCTCTGCTATCGCGGACGCCAATGCTTCCTCGGCATCAGTCAGCGCCCGGTACTGACCGATCTCGGCCAGGACCGGCGCCAGCCCGCCGATCCCCGCGTACAGCGAATCGCGGTCGGCTGCGGGCCCGCCGGCCGGTCCGTCGTCGGTCACAACTTCCGGCAGCCACGGGCCCTCGTCTCCCCGGACTTCACCCATGACCCAGGCCCAGGCCGCCTCGCCCAGTTCCCGGTAATCTTCGCCCGCCACCTGAAGCAGGATACGGCGTGCTGTTCAGGCGATGCCCGACAGAGGTGACCCAGCAGTTCGCCGCGGGCCAGGCGCACTACGACAACGCCGGCCTCGGCCCGGCCAGCTCACCGCCTTCTTCGCACACCTGCCCGCAGGTACGCAAGACCGCTATTACCCGCGCGCCAGCCGGCGGGCATCCGCCGCACATCAGCAAGACTGTCACCTACAACGACTACCCAAGCGTGCTCGTCTGCGCGGACGGCTACCCCGGCGTCGGCTTCAAAGCCCGGCCCGGCCCAGTCACCGCCACCCGCGCCGTAGGCGAGCCAGGACCAGCGAAGGAGACACGGGGTGCGGCCATCACTTGCTGAGCAGCTGGATCTGCAACCGCATCAGGAAGGCGGCTGGTTCCGCCAGACCTGGCAGTCACCGGTCACCTTCACGCCCGAGGGATACCCAGGCCAGCGAAGCGCGGCGACAGCGATCTACTTCCTGCTTCATCCGGGGGAACGCTCGCGCTGGCACCTGGTCCGCTCCGACGAACTGTGGCTCTGGCATCTCGGCGGCCCGCTCACCCTCAGCCTCGGCGGCAAAGGCGAGGAGCCAGGCGAGCCGGCTGACATCCTCCTCGGCGGCGACCTGGCCGCAGGCCAGCGGCCCCAGGCTCTCGTGCCAGGAGGCACGTGGCAGGCCGCTGCCCCGGCGGGCCTGACCCCCGTCCTGGTCAGCTGCATCGTCGCGCCAGGCTTCGAGTTCGAAGACTTCCGTCTGCGCTGACTAGCTCGCGCCCGGCCACGCCGCCCGCGAACAACGGCATGGTCCTCCCTGTTGCTGCCAAGCGTTGCAGGCAACAGCAACTATTTGTGCCGGCTGACCGGCACTGGTGCATCGGCGTAACCAGGGCCAAACCCGGCCCTTGCTTACATGCCAATGGTCTTCTGCCTGCCGCTATCCCAAGAGACTGCTGAAAGGGTCCATCCGGGCGGGTGGCACCCAGGTCACGGCATTTTCCGCGCCGGCACCCGCCCGCGCTGACCTCGCCGGGCGCCTCCGGCGTCGGCGTCTGCCGCCAGCCATGATCGCGGGCGTTTCTGAGCGCCCCCAGTCAGGACCGGGGAGGGTTGTCGGCGTCCAGGCCAGATCGGGGAGTTGTCAGTGCTCCGGGCCAGGTTCGGGGAGGGTTGTCAGCGTCCAGGCCAGGATCGGGGAGGGTTGTCCGCTCCTGCGGGGGGAGTTTTCGTGTCCGGGAGCGTTTTCTCTTCTATGAGCGGTGAACTCTCCCCGCTGTGAAAAGGATCCCCGCAAAGCGCGGTCATGTCTCCCCGATCATGAAACCCGGGCACCGGGCACGGCAACCGCGACAGGCCGACCGCCCGGCCTCCCTAACTCAGCACTCTTTCCCAACAGCAAGGTGGCCGACTTGATGCTATTAGACAGGCGGCCTAAACAGCAGCGCGGTCCTCGTTGCCGCTGCCGCGGCTCTCCCGGCGTGGCGGGCTCACCGACGCGTGGAACTCGCCGGGCATGTCAGGCTCGCCGGGCGTGTCGGGATCAGGCATGAACGTCACCGCGGGCTGGAAGTTGGCGCGCCTGGCGGCCCGGCGGAACGCCGCAAGGGCAACCGGTCCCACGATCACGATCAGCAACGCGTTGGTCACAGCCCGCCCGGTATCCCAGCCCAGCGAGGTAGCCGCGTCGAATAGCAGGTAGCGGTGCAGTTCGGCAACGAAAGACAGCCCGGGCCGGTAGGCGATCGAGCTGGCAGGATCGACCGAGAACGGCCAGAAGGACAGGTTCAGCAAGAAGCCGAACACATATCCGGCCAGCACGCCGTAGCCAGCCAGCATCGCCAGCTCAAATTTGCCCCGAAGCGGCGGCAGCAGCCCGGCGAACATCCCGATCCACCCGCAGCCGAACATCTGGTAGGGCATCCACGGGCCTACGCCCCCGGTCAGCAGGGCCGACGCGAATAGCGACGTGCAGCCGAGAGCGAACCCGAACCCAGGCCCGAACACTCGCCCGGCCAGCACGAGGATGAAGAACACGGTCTCCACTCCGGCCACTCCGCCGCCAAGCGGCCGCAGCGCGGCGTTGATAGCCGCCAGGACGCCGAGCATCGCGATTGCCTTCGCGTCGAACCCGCCCTCAGCCACCTCAGCGAACACCACGGCCAGAACCAGCGCGAGCAGCACGCCGAACATGACCGGTGCTTCTTGCGCTGAGGAGATCGTTCCTGGCGCGACGGCAAAAGGCCAGCAGAACGCCACCAGGCCGAGGAACGAAGCCAGCCCGATCGTTACCGCAGACCTCGGCCGGACACTGATCGCGGCCCGCACCCGCCCCGCCTCCCGGACCCGCCCGGCCTCCCGCACCCGCCCGGCGGCCCTGGCACTCACGGCGCGCCGGCCCGATCGAGGACGGCAGCCACCTGCGGCACAGTCAGGAACGGCAGCGGCGCCAGAATCTTGGCTACCTGAGGCGCGAACGTGGGTGACGCGGTCAGCACCGTCCCGGCCGGCCCATCAGCCACGATCTCGCCTCCGGCCATCACCATCACGCGGTCACAGGCGCGGGCCGCGAACTCGACGTCGTGGGTGGCGACCACGACCGCGTGACCCGCCCCGGCGAGCTTGTCCAGCACGCCGGCCAGCGCCGCCTTAGCCCGGTAGTCGAGCCCGCGCGTCGGCTCGTCGAGCAGGACGACGCCAGGCATCGCGGCGAGCTGGATCGCGAGCACGAGCGCGAGCTGCTGCCCGGCCGACAGGTCGCGCGGATGCGCGGGTCCGGCGATCCCCGGCGCGATCGCGTCGAGGATCTCGCGGGCCCCAGCCCCGGCACCGCCCGCGGGCAAGCCGGCAACGGGCAACTCGCCCGCACTGGCGTCCCTATCGGCTTGTGCCAGCTCGGCCGTCACCGAGTCGAGATACAGCAGGTCAGACGGCGTCTGCGGGACCAGACCGACCAGCTTCCTGGCCGCAGCGGGCGGCAGTTTAGCCGGATCGGCACCCCGATCCCGCACCGCGCCCGCCCGCACCGCGCCCGCCCGCACCGAACCCGCGTCACGCCGTCCCGCGCCGGCGAGCGCCCACAGCAGCGACGACTTCCCCGAGCCGTTGCGCCCCATCAGCGCGGTGACCTCGCCCGTTCGTAGCGACAGCCCGGCTTCGCGCACGGCGATCAGAGGCCCGTACCGCACCACGATCCCCCGCGCTTCGAGCGCGACCCCATCATCAGGCAATTGCGCCGCGCCCTCTGCAGTGCTGGCGGGCTCGGAGGGCAGCCGGCTCCGCAGCTCCCCGGCGCGGCGCCGGGCGTCGCGGACCGACAACGGCAGCGGCTCCCAGCCGGCCAGCCGGCCAAGCTCCACCACCGGAGGCCCGGAACCAGGCCGCACCTCACGCAGAACGCTGGCGGGCTCCCCGGCCGCTACCGAACCGTCCCCAGCCAGGTAGATGACGGTGTCGGCGTAGGGCAGCACGCGTTCGAGCCGGTGCTCGGCCAGCACGACCGTGATGCCGAGGTCGTGCACCAGCCGGGTGATCGCCGCGAGCACGTCCTCCGCGCTCGCGGGATCCAGGGCCGAGGTCGGCTCGTCGAGCACCAGCACGCGCGGGTGCGCGGTCAGTGCCGCGCCGATCGCGACCCGTTGCTGCTGCCCTCCTGACAATGTCCGCAGCGACCGGTGCCGCAGGTCAGCGATGCCGAGCAGATCGAGGGTCTCCTCCAGGCGCGCCCGCATCGACGCCGGGCCGACTGCGAGCTGCTCCATCGTGTAGGCGAGCTCCTCTTCGACCGTGTCGGTGACGAATCCGGCCAGCGGGTCCTGGCCGACCAGGCCCACGAGATCGGCGAGCTCGCGCGGCCTGGACAATGCGGTGTCCCGCCCGTCCACCGTGACCCGGCCGCTCAGCGTCCCGCCGGTGAAGTGCGGCACCAGCCCGTTGATCGCTCCGAGCAGGGTCGACTTGCCGCTCCCGGTATGCCCGATGACGAGCGCTAGCTCGCCTTCGTCTAGCCGCAGGTTCACGTTCGCGAGCACGGGCCCGGCCGCGGCGTCATATCGCACGCTTACCCGTTCGAACTCGATCATCGGCTCGCCCCCACGGCGATGGGCACGCCAGGCACGGGCTCACCGGTCTCCGCTACGGCCGGCCCGGCAGGCGTCGGCAGCGACAGCGGCGGCGCGGCGAACGCGGCGAGCCCGGCCACGACGATCGCGACGGCGGGCGCCGCCGGCAGCACGGGCCAGCTCAAGGGGGTGAGCACCAGGTTCAGCGCGGCCGGGTTGTAGCCCGCGCCCAGGCAGAACACAGCCGCGCACGCAAGGCCGCAGCCAGCCACCGCCCATTCAGGCCACCGCCAGGGATCGGGGCGGTAGCGAGTGCGCGTGACCCTGCGGCCCCCGAGCACGAGACCGGCCGCGCACAGCGCCGCGCCCGCCGCGAATCCGCCGGTCCCCACCGCGCGCGGAATCGTAGGATCGAGCAAGCCGTAACCGCCGAGGCACAGCGCTCCCAGGCCGGTCAGCATCAGCGTCGACGTCAGCAGCCGCGCGGGCCGGCTGACTCCGCCCGTCCGCCCGTAGCCGCGCGAATCCATCGCGGCGGCCAGCCGGAGCGACCTTTCGAAAGCGTCATGCAGCACCGGGATCGCGACCGCCCGCAGCGAGCCAAGCCCGCTCCGGCCCTGCTTTCGCCCGCCTCCGGCACCGCGCAGCCGCCTCGCGCTCCGCACCCGCCCAGCGCTCTCGACCAGCTGCGGCGCCACCGTCAGCGCGACCGTGACGGCGACTCCGAGCTCGTACAGCGCGCCGGGCAGCAGCCGCAGCGCTCGCTTGGGATTGGCCAGCGTGTTGGCCGCCCCGATACAGCACAGCAGGCACGCCAGCCGCGCGCCGTCCGCGGCCGCCGACACGATCGCCTCAGCCGACACCGGCCCGCCAATCTGGATGCCCGAGTACCACGCGGGCATCGGAACAACCGGAAGGGTGAACAGGATGTGGTCGCCCGCCGCGCTGCCACTAGCGAAGATCACCCGGAACGCGATCCTGATGACGATGACCAGCAGAGCCAGGTGAAGGTAGAAGCGGTACCCGCGCGCCCAGGGTGCCTGCGGCCTTCGCACGGCGACAGCGAACCCGAGAACGGCGACGATCAGCAGCAGCAGCAGCGGGTTGTCGGTCCGGCTGGCGGCCGTTGCCAGGCCGATCGCCCACGCCCACCACGCCACCGGATGCAGGGTGCGCGGCAGCCTCATGCGGCCGACCGCTCTCGCCGGGTGCGCCGCCGTGCGGCGGCAGTCCCGGTGCCGGCCAGCGCCGCCACGATGACCAGCGTGATCACGGTGGGCACGGCCGAGCCGCGGCCGCCGCGAACCGGCACCGCGACCGGCGGCGCGTCCACGATGACCGGCCGCGCTCGCGCCGGTGCCGTCCTGGCCGCCCGCACCCGGACACTGGCCGGCGTAACCGCCGGCACGGCCGAGCCCGACGTGCCAGCCAGATTGGTCCCGCCGAACTCCCACAGGCCGACGCTGCCAGGCGCGGGGCGGAGGGTCAGCGCGCCGCTCTGGCTGTAGCGCCAGGTGTCCTGGCCAGGGCCAGCCAGCCAGTACGTCCAGTACGCGCTGGCCGGCGGGGTATTCACGCACGGGTCCTGCGCTGGCGTCGGATACTGCGTGCCGTGCCGGAACCCGGCATACCCGATCCGGCAGACGAACCCTGGCCCGTCGTGCTGAGTGCCGCTCGTCCGCCAGCCGCCCTGGTTCAGCAAGGCGAATCCGGTCGTCGGAGTCGTCCCGCACGCCCGCAGCAGCGGGCCGCCCCAGTGGCGGAAGTCGACGATCACCGTCACGCTCGCCTGGCCAGAGCACGCGCGCACCGGCCTGGCCGCCGCTGACGCGGGCGCGAGCCCGGCCAGCGTGCCAGCGGCCAGGCCCATGATCAGCACTGTCAGCCGGCTGGCGCCAGTCACGACCGGACCTGGTCAGGCGCCGGGACAGACTCCCGCGCGAGCTGGTGCTGCGCCGCCTTCCGGCGGCGCAGCACCAGCCCGGCCCCCAGCCCGAGCGCCACGATGGCGAGGACGGCCGCGACAAGCCAGATCCAGTCCGTACCGCCGGACGGCTGTCGCGAGGGGCTGGCCTGGACCACATCGCGAGTGAGCACGCCGAACGAGATTCCCGTGGCGCCGCCTACGGCCTGCGCGGACGCCCTGATGTCGGAATCGGCCCGGCCAGCCTGGGCTCTGGCGTCGGCGTTGAAGCCGCCGTCCGCGTTCTGCTCGCGGGCGAGGAACGCCAGGGCGGCGCCGATCGCACGCCGGTAATGACTCTTTTCCAGCGAGAGCGCCTGGATGGCGAGCCCGGTGGAATTGATCGAGATCGCGCCCACGCCCCGGAATCCGCCGCTGCTCGCCTGCTGCCGCGCGATCCAGGCCAGGCCGCCCCTGGCGTCCGCCTGGGTTGCGCCTCCGGGCACGAGCGCGAGCGCCATGGCCGCCATCGCCGTGCTGTCGACGTCGGAGTCAAAGTTGCTCGGGACCAGGCTGGGGAACGAGCCGTCGGAATTCTGCAGGCTCTCCAGGTAGCCGATCGGCTTGCCTGCCTGCCTGAGCTGCCCGGCCCTGACCTGAGCGATGATGCCGAGCGCCTGGTCGAAGACCGAGGCCGAGTTGCGGTAGGCGCCGAGGGCCGGGCAAGACCCGGTATGGCTCGCCGGCGCGCTCGCGCAGACCGCGGCGTCCAGCGCGCTGATCAGGTCACGGCCGCCGAAGTCGCGCGGATTGGCGCCCACGACTTCGGCTAGCAGGGCTTCCTTGGCGAGGGAGCCGCCGTTGGCGAACTTTGTCCCGATCGCGGTCCAGTAATTGACACTCTTCCCGGATGCGTCCTTGCTTGCGCTGGCCATGAACCCGGTGATTTTTTTCAGAGCCTGGTTATTGTCACCGGTCGCGGCCAGAGCGAGAGCACTGTCAATCGTCAGCCCGAAGTCCGCCGTGCGGGGAAATGACTGGTAATAATGCCCATCGATCAGGTTGCGGGGCGAGACCAGGAAAGCAACGCCTTTCGCCAGGTCAGGGCCCTTGCCCGCAGCGTGCGGGGCGGCTGAGGCGCCCGGAGCGGCCAACGAGAGCGTGAGCACGGTGACTGAAGCGGAAAAACACCAGAGCAGCCTGCTGACAGACGCGCGCGGCATGTACTCTCCCGAGACAGGCGGCACAGGTCAGCGAAACCTCAGATCCGCCCGGATTCGATCAATCGCTGTCCGCCCGGGAACCTGAACGTTCCGCGTCGTGGTCCGCGACGACGCTAAGACGATCTTCATGCGGCGCCAGGTGTTCCGACTCGCCCGCGATTACGGGCACACGGCTGCGGGCCAGTGCCGGATTCTGACCGGCTTCCCCTGCATGCGCTGCGGATCTATCTGAACACACGCGCTCACCATGGTCAACGCCGGGGTAGGCACCGGCCCAAATGCCGGCCCGCCCTTTGCCCGCCGGCGCCTGGCGCCGTTCTGCCTTGGTTGACACGCCTGCGACGGTGCGGGACAGTGACGTCAGGCATCATTGCCACAACTGAACAGGCGAGCTGGTGGGGGAAGTCCGGTGAAATTCCGGCGCTGACCCGCAACGGTAGAGCGGCGCGATGGTTCGCCGCCGAGCCCGATTACCCACGGTTCGCGTCACCACTCCCTATCCTGTCGTGGTCCGCAGGCCGGAGTCTGGGCTCCGGGCAGTTGCGTTCCGGGTCCGGTCCCGGCGGCTGCCGGACCGGAAAGGCCCCTAGATGATCCGTTTCAGAGCACCCGTCGTGGCGCTCTCGCTCACCGCCTTTACGGCCATTCTGGCGGCGGCTGTTACCCCGGCCGTGGCGGCCGCGGCGAGCGGCCAGTCCGCGGCTCGCGCGAAGCCAGTTACAAACGGCCAGGCAGCGGCCGGCTGGCTGGCCCGCCAGATGACCGGAGGCAGCCACTTCGTCGACGTCTTCGGCGGCAAGACCTTCGTCGACCAGGGCCGGACCATCGACGCGATCTTCGCGTTCGCGGCCACTAAGGTGGCAAAGGACTTCGGGGCCAGGGCAACGAGCTGGCTTGAGCAACCCAAGATCTTGTCCGGCTACATCGGTGACGGGAAGACCAGTTCGTTCGCCGGCTCGACCGCCAAGGCGGCGCTGGCCGCGGAGGTACAGGGCGTCAACCCGGCGAAGTTCGGCGGCGTCAACTTGCTCGCCAGGCTCGCCGCCCTGCTCACCAAGTCAGGGCGCTACTCCGACCATTCAAGTTTCGGCGACTTCAGCAATGCGTTCAGTCAGTCACTGGCGATTCTCGCGCTCAGCCGCCACGGCAAGGTCCCGGTCAGCGCCGTGAACTTCCTGGTCTCAAGCGAATGCAAGGACGGCGGCTTCCCGCTCGACTTCGCTCAGAAGAAGTGCGTGAGCGACCCGGACTCTACGGGCATGGACGTCCAGGCTCTTCTCGCGGCCGGCCGGAGGCTCGCGGCTCAGCGCGGCCTGCACTGGCTGGCTCGGGCGCAATTGCCTGGCGGCGGCTTCGTGTCAGAGGCCGGCGCGGCACCCAACGCCAACAGCACCGGCCTCGCCGGTGACGCCTTCGCCGCTGGCAGGTGGACACGGCGGGCGGCGCGGGCCAGTAGATTCCTGCTCAGCTTGCAGGTCGGCTGCTCGGGCCGAGTCACCCGGCGCGGCGCGATCGCGTTCGACAAGACCGGCTTCGCGCACAGAACGGCGGTCAGCGCGACGGCGCAAGGTCTGCTAGGTATCGCCGACGTCGGCCTGGCTGTATTGAGCGCCCACGGCTCTCACCCCGGCGCCCCGAGACTGGCGTGCGGGTCATGAGCGGGGTAGCTGCCGTTCGCCCCGTTCGGCACGGGTGGGCCGTTCGGCACGGGTGGGCCGTCCGGCCCGGGCGTGCCGGGTGGCTCGGGTGGCGTGCGGTTCTGATGGCGCTGGTGCTGGCGGCCGCGTTTCTCGTCGCCGTCACGCGGGCTACGCCCGCCTTTGCCGCCGCCTGCACCGGCAAGACTGGCATCACCGTCGTGGTGGACTTCACCAAGCTGAAGGGCAAGGTCAAGATCGGCTGCGATCACAAGAAGCCGGCCAACGGCCTGGTGGCGCTGAAGAGGGCTGGGTTCAGCTACACGTTCGTGCCCAGGATTCCTGGCTTTGTCTGCACTATTGACCACCGGCCCAAGAAGTGCAACGGCGCTCCGACGACGGCTTACTGGTCATACTGGCACGCCAAGCGCCACGGCAAGTGGAGGTACAGCACGCTGGGCGCAGGCAGCTACCACCCGAAGGCCGGTCAGGTCGAAGGCTGGGCCTTCGGCAAAGGCAAGCCTCCCAAGATCCCCCCGCCCTGACCCCCGCTGCGTGCGCGCCGGCCGGGGTGCCCAACTTCCCCGGCCGGCTGTTCAGCTCCCCGGCCGGCGTGTCCAGCCCCCGGCCGGCGTGTCCAGCCCCCGGCCGGCGTGCCCAGCCCCCGGCCGGCGTACCCAGCTCACCGCCGGCGTGAGCCGTGCGGGAGGCTTTCCGGGTTCTGGGCGGAGGCTTGCCGGGTTTGGGAAGGTTGCCGACGTAGCGTGGAGGGTTATCGGGTTCCTGGTGGAGCGTTTGCGGGTGCGGGAGTTTTTTCGTCGTGGAGCACGAAATTCCTCCCGGACCCGCGAACCCTCCCCCGAAACGCAGACAACCCTCCCGGACATGTAGACGCTCCCGCCAAGACCCCCGGCACGCACCGGCACGCACCGTCACGGGCACGTACCGTCACGGGCACGTACCGTCACGGGCACGCACCGTCACGGGCACGCACCGTCACGGGCACGTACCGTCACCGGCACGCACCGGTACGGGCGCGCACCGGTACGCATACCGGCACCGACACCGGGCGGGCTCGGAAAAAGGGGCACCGTCAGCCCCTGGCTCGCCTCGACTGAAGGTCCGGGGCGATCGTGTTCGCGGAACATCACCCAGGTCAGGGCCGACGCAGGTCTCCGTGATCATGAAGCGACGCAGTGGCGGCGGCCGCCGCCGCGGCCGCGACGGCCGCCACAGGGACGACCAGCTTGCGGCGGAAGCTCATGATCGGCGTGCCGTCCTGGTTCCTGCCCCTGGTTTCGACTTCGACCAGGCCGCGCTCTGGCCTGCCCGGCACCGGCGATTTGGCGATGACCTCGCTCTCGCCGTACAGCGTGTCTCCGTGCATCATCGGGGCGAAGTGATCGATCTTCTCGAATCCCTTGTGGGTGATCGCCTTTCCGGCCACATCGGCCTCGGACAGGCCGAGCAGCAGCGAGAAGATGTAGCTCCCGATCACCAGCGGCTGCTGGTAGCGCGTCGCCGTCTTGGCGTAGTTGGCATCGATGTGCAGCGGATGCCTGACCATCGTCAGCAGCGAGAACAGGTGGTGGTCGTACTCTGTGATCGTCTTGCCAGGCCAATGCTGGTAGACGTCGCCGACCTCGAATTCCTCGAAGTCCCTGCCGAACCCCATGCGCGATACCATCCTTTCACCCGGGTGCGTGAACTTCCCCCGGGACGTGAACTTCGCCCGGGTGCGTGAACTTCGCCCGGGTGCGTGAACTTCGCCGGGGTGCGTGAACTTCGCCCGGGACGTGAACTTCGCCCGGTTAGCCGAGTGCTGAGCCGGCCGCGACGGCCGCGGCGGCGAGAGCCTTAGCGGCCGCGTCGGCTGGATCGGTAACCCAGCTGCCGAGCGCCAGCTCCATGGTGATGCCAGGCCCGAATCCGGCGATGATTCCCGTGGCGGACTCTTCCGGCGACTTCTCGGCGACCCGGCGCAGCACGTCGAACACTGCCGCCGAGGCTATGTTGCCATGATTCGCGAGGGTGTCCCAGCTGTCTCCGAGCGCCTCGGCAGGCACCCCGCCCGGCGACCGCAGTGCGTCGAGCACTCGAGGACCGCCGGTGTGAATGACATGGAAGTCCAGCTTCGGCAGCTCATGACCCTGATCGCGGACGAACCGCACCAGCTCGGGCATGACCTGCCGCATGGTCCCTGGCACGCCCTTGTTGAGGCGGAAGTGAAACCCGGTCTCCTTGACCTCATAGGAGATCCAGGTGTCGGTGCCCGGCATGACATGGGAAGTCTGCGCCAGCAGCTGGACACCTGTGCCACGCCCGTCACCACGGACGACAGCGGCGGCAATGGCATCGCCGAACAGGCCATTCGAGAGCAAGCTGCCCACGTCCAGATCGTCAGGCTGGTAGCACAGTGAACAGAACTCGCAGGCGACGATCAGGGCGTTGGCACCGGGATGAGCCAGGCAGAAGTCCGAGGCCCGGTTGATGGCGGCCGTGCCCGCGGCGCAGCCGAGCTGAGCGATCGGCAACTGCACGGTGTCGGTGCGGAACCCGAGGTCGTTGATCATCCACGCGGTCAGCGACGGCATCATGAAGCCCGTGCACGAGACGAGCACGATCGCGCCGATGTCGCTGTGGGTGAGGCCGGCGTTGGCCAGTGCTTCATCAACCACAGCCGGCACGCGCTTCTTGGCCTCGGCCTCGAACACCTGATTGCGGTGACCGAACCCGGTGTGCGCCAGCGTCTCCTCGATCGGCCTGATCAGATGGCGCTTGATCACGCCGGTGTTCTCGATCAGCCTCAGCACCAAGCGTGCCTGAGGATGATCGGAGTGCAGCCGCCTGGCCAGGTCCAGGGTCTCCGCCTGCGTGATGACGTGCTCAGGAACCGCGACGGCCGGCTTGCACAGCACCGGCATGCGCAAGGCAAAGTCAGCGTCCCACAGCGAGTCGTCCAGGTTCCCGGGAGTGTCGCTTCGATCCGCTGCTGACATGGCGCTCCTTCATGCGATGAATGGTCAATTTCCGTATGGCACGAACGGGCGATATACCCATCACCCGCCGGTCCATTCACCTGCCTCTGGCCGCGATCGACTGCGGCCGCAGGACCGGGTTAACCGGCATAGGCGCCGATGTTACAACAGATCCACAGCGATACCTAGCCGCATTGACATTATTCGTGGCATCCTTGCCGCCAGCCGGCCCGACCGTTATTTCGATAGCTCAGACTTCCTGGCACAACTGCTCGCGCATGCCTGTGACCAGGGCATTCGTCGAGCGGAGAATTACCCAGGCCGCGCCAGGGACACCAGCGCGCAACATCGCAGGGTAAGGCCCTGACCCAAGTTTTGACAGGCAGCGAACTTCCCTTGACCCGGCCCGGACATACTTTTCAGCCAGGATAGGCAGGATTGGTAAAGCGATCATTCAGAAGCGAATTAGTCAAGATATCAGCGGCTATTGAAAGCAGGCTTAGAGCTACCTGGACGTTAGCTCAAAGTTGCTCGCCTACCTGAACGTTCCCTGCATGCGGCATGCGGCATGCGGCAGACCGCGGGCGGTCCGCATCTTGACGCTGACGACCTTCGCTCAGCCGCCTCCGGCGGCAGCCAGCCGGTGCGGGCCGCCGGCAAGCAGCCGCCACAGCTGCTCCCACGCTCGCATGCCTTCCCGGAGCCGGCGGATCCGCAGGAACTCGTCCGGCGCGTGCAGCCTTTCATCGGCGGTCGAGAACGAGAAGAACAGCGTCTTGACCCCGAGCACCTCCTCGAACAGCGCGGTCGCCGGGAGGGTTCCTGGCACGCAGGCCTGCAGGACGGGCTGCTGCGGGTAGACGGCCTCGAGCGCGGCGGTCGCCGCGCGGATCGCCGGGTGACTGGCCGGGATCGTGTAGGCGGGCACCCTGGCCTCGTCGGGCCGCACGCTCACCCGCACCCCCGGCGCCGGCCGCGCGGCAACGTGCGCCTCGATGGCCGCGAGCACCGCGTCAGGGTCCTGGCCGGGCACCAGCCGGCACGAGACGTGGGCAACGGCCACATGCGGGATGACCGTGTACTTGCCGCCGCCCCGTACGCCATTGACCTCAAGCGTGGGGCGCTCCCACAAGCGTTCGAGCGTGGAATAGCCACGTTCCCCGTGCGCTTGCGTGAGCCCGAGTTCGGCGAGGAATCTTTCAGCTGAAAATTTAATACCGGCAATCTCGGCGCGACGACTGGCAGTGAGCGCCGGGATTCCGTCGTAGAAGCCGTCCACGGCGACCGTGCCGTCGCGATCGTGCAAGCTCGCGATGATCTCGGCCAGCGCGTGCAGGGGGTTGGCGACCGTGCCGCCGTACCGGCCGGAGTGCAGATCCGCGGCTGCGCCTTCGACGACGATGTCGAGCGAGACCAGGCCCTTGGATGCGAGCGAGACCGATGGCTCGGTCGGCCGCCACATCGCGCCGTCAGCGGAGATCACGAGGTCGGCGGCGAGTTCGTCAGCGTGCTGGCGAACGTAGGCGGGCAGGTTCGGGCTGCCGATTTCCTCCTCGCCCTCAAACAGGAACTTCACGTTCAGTGGCAGCCCGCTTTCCTGCTCGATGAACGCCTGGGCGGTTTTCAGGACAATGTAGATGGGGCCCTTGTCATCGGTGGTGCCACGGCCCCTGATGACTTCGCCATCCACAGTTGGCTCGAACGGCGGAGTGGTCCATTCGGCGAGGTCGCCGGTGGGCTGCACGTCGTAGTGGCCGTAGACGAGGATCGTGGGCGCGTCTTTGCCTGGGTGCCGCCACTCGGCACGCACGACGGGGTGACCCGCGGTGGGCAGCACCCGCGCGTCCGCGAAGCTCAGCTGGCCGGCCAGCCACTGCGCCGCGGCCCGCATGGTGGGCGCGTCGGCATCGCGGCTGACGCTCGGGATCTTGACGAATTCGCTCAGCTCGGCAAGGTAAGCGGAATCGTCGCTGTTAAAGGAAAGCACTGCCACCGTCAATCGCGATCGTCTGCCCCGTCACCCACGAGGAAGCCTCGGCCGCGAAGAACCGGACGCCGTTGGCAATGTCGGCGGGGTCTCCGAGGCGGCCGGTGGCGATCCCTTTGATCAGGTCACGCTGGCCGTCGGGGCCGTAGTTGTCCCACTGCTTGCGCGTCGTGGGGTTGGAGAGGATGAATCCGGGGGCGATGCAGTTTACCGTGATGCCGAACCGGCCTAGTTCGAGCGCCATCTGCCTGGTAAATCCGATCTGCGCGGCCTTAGCGCTGGCATACGCCTGGATGCCGGTCTTGCTGACGCCAAGGCCGGCGGCCGACGATATGTTGACGATCCGTCCCCAGCGACGCTCTTTCATCCCCGGCACGACCGCGCGCGTGCAGTGAAAGGCCGTTGTCAGGTTAGCGTTCACCACCGCGTGCCAGTCATCGTCGGTGACCTCTTCGAGCGGCTGGCCGACCTGCCCGCAGACCCCGCCGGCGTTGTTGACCAGGATGTCGATGCCGCCCGCCCGGGCGAAGAACTCCCTGACCGCTCCCTGGTCAGTCAGGTCGACAGTATCCTTGTCCACGCTGTGCACGGTCGCGCCGTCCGCAAAGAGAGCCCCGGCGATCGCGGCACCAATCCCGTGCGCCGTCCCGGTGACTACCGCGATCTTGCCGGTCAGGTCCCTCGTCATAGACACCTCAGCACTTTCGTCACTGCCGGTTGTGAACAGATGACCGAAGTAGCACGACACCACCCGATAACGCAGAACCATACTGCAACCCGGTTAATTCACCCTCGGCAGGCCCGCATAGGGCGAACCGGGGCGTGCGAGGTAAAGCGAAACTGCAGGGTTCGGCCGGGCGCAACGGATCGCGGTAATTAGGATTAATCCGGTGTCGCACTGTTTGCTGGAGCGGTGCTGCGTGACGCGGCTCGGGGACGGGCGCCAGCAGGCTGGCGTTTCCGCGGCGTCTCGGTGGCAGTCGTCATGGTGGTGGTCATGCGATCTCGGTTCTCATCGTCGCGACCCCTTTCGTTTACCTGTGCGTCAGCGGGTTTGCGGTGCTGTGGTACTTCGACCACAGTTGGGGGCAGACGCTCGTGGAGGGATTAGATGGCCGCCGCGCTTGAACACGCAGAGCAAGCCCGGCTTGCGCTGCGTACAATCGTGGCCGAACACGGTCCGGGTACTCTCACCGATCCCCGCACCCTGTCCAACTTGCTGGCTGACCTGCTTCCCGACGCACCGAGAATCGCCCGGATCCTGGTGGCGGCCGCCCAGGACCGGATCGCCGACGATCTGCGCGAGCACACCTCCGCCGGGATGGACCCGCAAACCGCGTCGCGGCTAGTCGCCTCGTCGTTCGCGGACGCGACCATGTTCGCTCCCAGAGCGTGCGACTGGGTCGTGAGCGAGATCGCGCTGGCCCTTGGCCTCACTACAGAGGAAGAGCCGCCGGTGCCTAGCTTCAGCCCGTCGGCTACCGCTCGGTTCGCAGCCGGAGCCGACCCGCAGGTCAACACTCTGCCCGCGTCGACCGAGACGGCGCCGGATCCCGCGCTGGAAGCTCAGGGTCCGCGGCGCGAAGGGGGCCCGCGCCCGGTCTGGCCGCAGGCCGGGCCAGGTCCGGCGCCAATGCCGGCGCCAATGCCGGCGCCGACCAAGGCGGACCCGGATCCGCCCGGGGCGGGCCCCGGACGAGGCCATGAACCAGACCCCGGACCAGGCCCTGAACCGGACCCCGGGCCGGGCCTCGGCCCAGGCCCCGGACCTGGCCACGTCCGGCCGGACAAGGCCGGCGCAGGTCGCCAGCCCGCACCAGGCCGGCATCGCGCCGCAGGGCACGGCCGTCGGGCAGGTGCCGGGCACGTCTGGACGGCGGTCGTGACCGCTGACCGGGCATACTTTGACAGCGTGATCGCGGACGGGCACGTCGAGGCGTCAACGATTGAGTTCCCGGCGCACTGCCCGCCCCGCCGCTTCGAGTTGTCCGGGCCGCAGATGCGGATCGGCCGCCGCAGCGTTTCCCGCGGCCTCTCCCCGGAGATTGACCTGACCGGACCGCCGCTCGATCCGGGGGTCTCACATCTGCATGCCGTCTTGATAGCGCAGGGCGACGGTACCTGGTCGGTCGAAGACCGCGGATCGGCGAACGGCACCCAGGTCAACGGCGACGAGATCGCCAAGGGGGTGCCCGTCGCCTTGCGCGAGGGCGACCGGATCTGCCTGGGCGCGTGGACCGTGCTCACGGTTCACGCGAGCTGAAGTCAGCCCGGCGCCAAAAACCCGACCTCGATACCCCCGACCTCGCAACCACGAGCTCGAAACCCCAGCCTCGCAACCACGAGCTCGAAACCACGGCCCCGAACCACGGCCCCGAAACTCTGGCCTCGAAACCACGGCCCCGACACCAGCCGCGAACCGCAGCCCGCCATTGAGACTCGATCGCGGGGCCATTTCGTGATCGACTGGACGAGTGACCCGCTCTGCTGCCATCGAGTACGCCAGCGAATATTTCAGCTCCGGGCGGTTCCTGGCCGACCTTACGCGCAGAGTCGGCTACCGGACGGAGAGCCAGGACCCTGCTCGCACGCCAGACTGCCGCGCCTACCTCGAGCAGGAAATGGTGCCCGCCGCCGCCCGCCTGGGGGCCAGCGCCCGGGTGCTCGACAATCCTGACTCGGGCGCCGGGCCGCTGCTGATCGCGCACCGCCACGAGGCCGATCACCTGCCGACGGTGCTGACCTACGGCCACGCCGATGTCGTGCTCGGGGAAGCCGGGAGATGGCGCGCCGGCCTCGACCCCTGGCGCGTCACCGTCGAAGGTGATCGCTGGTACGGCCGGGGCACGGCGGACAACAAGGGCCAGCACACGATCAACCTCGCCGCGCTCGAGCACGTTCTGCGAGCCCGGGGCGGCCAGCTTGGCTTCAACCTGAAGGTGCTCATCGAGACGAGCGAGGAAGCGGGCTCGCCCGGACTAAGCGCATTCTGCGCGCAGCACCGCGACGAACTAGCCGCTGACCTGCTCATCGGGTCCGACGGGCCGCGCGTCGCCGCGGACCGGCCAACGGTCTTCCTGGGCACCAGGGGCGCGGCGTGGTTCACGCTGCGGGTTCCGCTGCGCGAGCGCTCGTACCACTCGGGCAACTGGGGCGGGCTGCTGCGCAACCCGGCGACCACCCTGGCCAGCGCACTGTCCTGCCTGGTCGACGGCCGGGGCCGCATCCTCGTGCCCGGGCTGCGCCCGCCGGAAATCCCGGGCGACGTCCGCGCGGCGCTCGCCACGATCGAGGTCGGCGGCAGCCAGGGCGACCCCGATATCAACCTGGACTGGGGCGAGCCTGGCCTGACCCCGGCCGAGCGCCTGATCGGCTGGAACTCACTCGAAGTCCTCTCGCTAGCCGCGGGCAACCCCGACGTCCCGATCAACGCCATCCCAGGTTCGGCGCATGCCTATATCCAGCTCAGGTTCGTGGTGGGCACCGATATCGACGGGGCGTTCGACGCGGTGCGCGAGCACCTGGCCGGACATGGCTACCCGATGGTCGAGGTCGAGCCCGGCGACATCATGTACGCCTCGCGCACCGACACCGGCAACCCGTGGGTTCGCTTCGCGCTCGACTCACTCGGACGCACCGCGGGCGCCGAACCCGCACTCCTGCCGAACCTCGGCGGGAGCCTGCCCAATGACGTCTTCGCCGACGGCCTGGGGCTGCCCACGATCTGGATCCCGCACTCCTACCCCGCGTGCGCGCAGCACGCCCCCGATGAGCATCTGCTCGCCCCGCTCGCGCGGCAGGCACTTGAGCTGATGGCGGGGCTGTTCTGGGATCTGGGCGAGCGGCGGCAGGATGCCTCGCCTGACGGGTCAGGTTAGCTTCGCCGTCCCCGGGCTCACGTGGTCGCGCCAGGAATGGGCGGGTTCAAAGCCGAGTGCCTGCCTGGCGCGGCCAATGGCCAGCAGCGTGGCGGTGCCGGGTACCGGGGCCTTGAGCGGCACGCCGGGAAAGACCTCGCGCAGAAGTTCCTCCGACGGCCGCGTCATGCAGGTGTCAGCCGCCGCGATGATGAAGCTCGGGCTGCCGGTGACGTCAGCATCGAGCGCCAGCCGGCATGCCGTCGCCGCGTCGCGCTCGTCGATGTAGCCCCACAGGTTCCACTTGCGCTTGTGCGGGTGACCCCAGACCGAGGGGAACCCGGCGTACTCGGCGGGGCCGAGGATGTTGGAAAACCGCAGCGCCACGAACGGCATGCCAGACCAGCCGGCGATCTGCCCGGCCACTGTCTCGCTGGCCACCTTGGACAGCGCGTAGGTCGTAGCCGGGAACGGATAGTGATCCTCGTCGACCGGCGCGTACCTGGGCGGCACGTCGAAGGGCAGTCCGAGCGTGGTCTCGCTTGACGCCCAGACCACCCGGTCGAGCTTGACCTGGGCCGCCGCGTGGAAGACGTTGAAGTTCATCGTCATGTTCGCGTTGAAAGTAGTGGCCGGGGTGCGCATGTACGGGGCAGGGATGTTGGCCAGGTGGATCACCGCTGTCGCGCCTTCGAAGATCTCGATCGCCTGCCCGAAGTCGGTCAGGTCGGCGCGCACGAACTCGGCTCCGCCGAGTGCCCCGGTCGCAGGCGGCACGAGGTCGACGGCGATGACCTCATGCTCGTGAGCAAGCAGGTCGGCGACGACGGCACGCCCGGCCCGTCCGCTAGCTCCGGTCACGCAGACCAGCATCAGGTCCCTCCGATCGTGTTAATTGCCGAGCCAGTGGCGCACGCGGGTGGTGAGGAACTCCAGCTCCTCCGGCAGGCCGTGGGGAGCGCCGGCCCGGTGGCCCCAGATGCTGGGAATCACGGCCAGCTCACCGCGGCGCAGATGCTCAAGTTCCGCCTCGTTGTCGGCGACCCGGAAGTACAGGTCGGTCTCGCTCGGCATGAGGAGCACCCTGGCCTTGATCGCGGCGAGCGCGGCGGGCAGGTCCCCGCCGTACAGGTCGTTCGCGCTGATGTCGGCCTCCTGCCAGGTGACCGCCTGGGCGTAGACGTTGGCCGCCGTGCAGGAGGCGAATGACTCCTCCCACTCGGCCGAAAGGAACGTGTCCAGATCGGGATAACCGAGCGCGGTCTCGAACAGGCGCGCCCGGTAGAAGTCCTGGGACAGGCCCCAGCCGGCATAGATGTGGCCGTAGGCACGCAGCGCGGCCGCCGGCTCAGCGCTGAAACGGCCGCCGCCCTCATACTCGGGCGCGGCCTCGAGCGTGCGCAGCAGCCCCGACAAGAACACCTTGTTGTGGATCGACGTCCTCGCGCTGCCGCAGACGATGATTGCCCGCTCGACCAGGTCCGGGTAAAGGGCGGCCCAGTGATATGACTGGCCGGCCCCCATCGAGAAGCCGTACGCGGCGGCGACCTTCGTCACGCCGAAGTGCCCGGTCAGCAGCCGGTGCTGGGCGCGCACGTTGTCGGCCATCGTCACCACGGCCGGGAAATCCTGGGCATCCGCGGCACCGGTTGACAGCCCGTTGGAGAACATGTCCGGGATCACGATGAACCAGCGCGCCGGATCGAGCACGCCATCAGGCCCGATCAGCCACGCCAGGTCATCATGAGTCGCTGTGTAGCTGCAGGGATAGACGATGACGTTGTCGCGGGCCGCGTTCAGGGTGCCGTGCGACTGCCATGCCAGGCGCGCTCCCGCGATAGTGCCGCCGCGCTCGGCCGGCAGGTCGCCAAGCTCAAGCACGCCATCCTCGACCGGCCAGTCGCGATCTGTCATGACATCACTCCCATCGGGCCGCGAATCCGGGCATCACGCTAGCCGATGGGTCCGGCCCGGACCAGGCCAGGTGCCGCCGCGACAGTGCCGGCGACCCCGTTCGCTTCCGGCTCCCGGGGCGCCGGTGACGCAGCGGCACCAGCCTGGACGAGCCGTTTATGCGGTCGGGAAGTTGAAGTAATGCAGGCTGACGTACGGCGGATTACCTCCGGCACCCGAGGAGAACACCAGGTACACATTGTGAGTACCCGTCACCCTGGAAATGTTCGCCGGAATGGTCTTCCATGTGCTCCAGCCGCCGGTATTAGCGACGGCGAAAGAGCCGACCGGTGCGTTAGCGGGATTGTCGAGCACTACTTCGACGAGTCCGCTGACGCCGCCCGCCGCGCCCGAGGCGACCCGGGCATCGAATTGGCTTGAGCCGGTCGTGCCGAAATTGATATTGGGATATTCGAGCCATTCCCCGTTCTTGAGCTGAGCGACCTGGTTGCCGTCCACGCCCGTTGGGTTGGTGTCTCCGGTCGCCGCGCTGACCGAAATCGTGCCCTGGCTCGTGGTGAAGCAGTCGGCCGAGATATCGGACGTGGCGGTGGTGGTGCAGGACTTGCCGCCCGGAGGGGGTGACGTCGGGGTCGGGCTCGGGCTTGGCGACGGGCTGCCGGCGGCCTTTTCGTAGGCCGCGACGTAGGCGACCGTCATGGTCGCGCCCGAGGTGGTGGAGCTCGTCGGGGTGGTGCAGCCGCAGACGCCGTTCGGGAAGCCGCCGCCCATCGCGAGGTCGAAGATGATGGAGAAGTTATGATCGATCGCGGCCTGCCAGGTGGTCGTAGGCACCTGGCTCTCGTTGATCTGGAAGAACTGAGTGCCGTCTACGAACCAGGTGATCGACTCGGCGGCGGTGTTGGTCCGGTTCACGATCACGGTGTAGGTGTGGAAGGCGGTCTGGCAGCCCGCGCAGCTGAGCAGCCCGCTGCCGATGCCTGTCGTTTCATTGCATGGCCCGCCCGGGTCGACGCCGCAGTGGAAGGTGCCCGAGTGGTCGGACAGCGCGTTGACGTCCTCCAGGATGTCGATTTCGCCGGTCATTGGCCAGGTGCCTGGACCGAGCATCCAGAACGCCGGCCAGTAGCCGAGGCCGCTCGCCGGGTTCGGCTGCTCGATCGAGGCGGTGACCTCGAGTTCTCCGCCCGCCGGGGCGCCTACGTTAGCGGTGGGTGTCTGGATCCGGCCCGAAGTCCATGACGTGCCGGACTTTATCGCCTTGATGACGAGGTGGCCGCTGCCGTCGAGGAACACATTGCTCGTCGAGTTCGTCATCGTCTCGATCTCGCCAGTGCCGAAACTGGAACCCGGGCCAGTGTCGTACTTCCAGTTGGCTGAGTTGACTGGCGAGCCCGCCGCGCCGGCGAAGCTGTCGCTGAAGACGGTGGTAAAGCCCGCTGGTGGTGCTGGCACAGTTGTCGCGGACACCGGCTGGGTCAGCACGACCGCGGCGATCATGGACGCTGATAACGCTGCCGCCAGCGCCGCCATCGCGGCGACCAGCCGTCGCCTGCGGCTAGCCGCGCCCACAATCGCGTGGCTGATGCCTGACATCGGATAAGCCTCCTGCCTCGATCCTGAGGATCGATTCGGTGGCCGCAGCCGATCGCAGGACCGCCGGCCGCGGCCGGCCTGGCGCTGCTTGAGGTGCTGCCGTTGCACGCGCAGGCGACCGGGCCCCGGGCCTCGGGGCTGCTGAGGCAGTCGCTCAGGCTACTACTAACTTCAAACCTTGATTCAAGACATGTAGTAAGCGTGTGTCAAGAACAGTCACTCAACGTTATGGCCTGAGCACTGACGGGTGTTGCATTTGAGTCGGTAAGCCCTGTAATTCCCTCGTCACTTCTCGCTATTTTTCCTGGTGAAAGGCTATGCGCAGGGCGACTCGCGTAGGGTCGCGATGTGGGCGGCGAAGACGAGCTTCAACGGCGTTTGTGGCCGGCGACGGAAACCGTGCTCACGGCGGCGCGCGCGCAAGCGTCTCTGCTCGGGATGTTCTTCGGGCTCGCTGATCCTGCTGGCGGCGAAGCCTGGCGTCCGGCCGGCGAGCTGTATTCGGTGTACTCAGCCGACCCGGGCGGATCGGCCGGCGAAGCGGGCCCGGCCGGCGAAAGCCCACTCGATTCCCTGATTAACGAGGTCAGCCGGAAGCTCAGCGGCTGCGAACGCCGGGTGGCAGCCTCGCTCTTTCTCAGCGGCTACTCCGCGCGTCTGCTCGCCCCGCAAGTCGGATGCCTGGTGCTGGCCGGGTGCATTCCGGCCGTTCCGGCCACTCGCCTGCGCTGGCGGCAACCCCGCACCGAGATGATAGAGCTGGCGCTCCCGCCCGGACCCGGCTGGTGCGCGCCCGACCCGATTCTCATCAACTTGGTCATCAGCCAGACGTTCGATGAGCATGTCGAGCCGCTGACCGCTGCCATCAAGGCGCGGGTGCGCATCTCCGCCGACCTGCTGCGGGACAACGTGGCCTCCGCCCTGATCGGTGCGATCCGGTTGCTTGACGCGCAGCTAAGCCAGGACTGGCGCGCGCTGGCCGCCCAGGTTCTAGCGCACCCCCGGCTAGCCGGATGCGGCACGCTACAGGCGGGGGAGCCAGCTTTCATCCGGCGCAGTTGCTGCCTTTACTACCAGGTGGAGGACGGCGGCCTTTGCGGCGATTGCCCGCTCGCCCGGTAAACGCGACGCGCCCGCGCGCTCACCCGGGTAGGACGCGACGTGCCCGCCCGCTCACCTTGGCGCAGGCTCCGCCGCCTCATGACTGGCATAGTTATCGTGACGTTGGGTCCTGACGCCGTTCCGACACGACAGAAGCAGAGAAGCCGATGATCTTCATCACCGCCAAGTTCGCCGTGCGGCCTGAGTACGCCGACCAGTGGCCAGCGATCGCTGCCGAGTTCACTGAGGCGACCAGGGCAGAACCCGGCTGCCTATGGTTCGACTGGTCGAGAAGCGTGGCCGATCCGACGGAGTATGTCCTGGTCGAGGCGTTCCGCGATGGGGACGCTGGGGCTACGCACGTCCAGTCCGAGCACTTCAGCAAGGCTCGGCAGACTCTCCCGCCGCACCTGGCTTCCACACCGCGGATCGTCAACATGACCGTGCCGCAGGATGACTGGTCCCTTCTGGGTGAGATGGCTGTTCCGGAGGCTTAGCGACGTCGGGACTTCGCGACTTCGGGCGCGATTTCGGGGCTTAGGGACTGAAAAGGCCGGCGCTGCGCTTAGCCGGCGCTGCGTTGGCCGGCGCCGGCCTTGGCTGGCGATCACATGAATTGGCCGCCGGAGGGCTGGCAGCAGGGCCGGCCAGGCGCCCGGGCAAGCTGCCGCCGAACTGACCGAGCACCCGAACTGGCCAGGCACCCGAACTGGCCAGGCACCCGAACTGGCACAGCGTTATTTGCTTGGCCTAGGCACCGTGCAGTGGATCTTGGGGTTCACGCCCACGTAGTTCAACGGGCCCGCCGCGATGGTAACAAGTATGGTGCCCGCTTTGGCGCAAGTAACGTTTCCGCTGTAGTAACCGCGCTGCGCACCTGCGATGGCACCGATAATCAGCCAGATGATCAACAGAACCGCACCGATGCGCATGGAATCCTCCGGTTCTAGAAAGACGGCCGCCATAACCTTCTATGTCATTCGAACCTGTCGCCTCAGCCCTGCCTGCCGACCGCGGACGATGTTGCAGCTACCACCAGAAGCGCCACATAAACGTCGTTATCTTTGCTCGCCGTGCTGACATGAGCCACCGGACTTGAGGGTGACCGTCGCCAGCACAACTGTGGCGATCTAAGCGACCTCCGCTGCCCGGACGGGCTACCGCCCGAGTCAGGCCGACGGCCCGGGTAAGGCCGCGCCGCCGGCGCCCGGTTCACCCGGTTCACCCGGTTCGACCGGCCCGGCGGAGGGCCGCGGCCAGGCCGGGTTGAGCTGTTTCGGCTGGAGGGATGCCATTGGGTCGTCGTTAGTTTGAAGTGGGGATTCTCGGTCAGCTGATATCTGGCAGCGCACCTCCGCGCTGCCGGTTAGTGAGGGAGACCTGCAGGTCGTTCAGCTGCCCCGGAGACGCCGATGGGTTTGCCAGCGAGCCAGCGCCGGGCACTTGAGTCGATTGAAAAGCGGCTTCGTGCTCGCGAGCCCGCGCTGTCATCCAAGTTCGCCATTTTCGCTCGCCTCAATCAAGACGAGCTGCTGCCGCGCTTCGAGATGATCAGCTCGCCCCGGTGGAAACGGCTGGCCTGGTGGTGGCCGAGCGCACGATGCGCACCACGTCCACCGGTCGCGCCGAGCATGGCAGGCGCGGCGGGCACGCCGAGCGGGCCACTTGCGAGAGCGGTAAACCTTGCCACTATCGCATTTATACCATTCATACTTATTGCTATGGTATCAGTGGTCATCGCGTTCAGCGTTGCGACGCCGGCCTCGGCTCGATGCCCGACGGCATCCGGACGCTACAGGGTAGACACGGCGGGTTTGGCTGGCTTCGCGACCACGCGGTGCTTGCCCGCGGCGCATCGCTGGCCCGGTGGCTTGAGCAAGTGACGCCGGGCCGCAACGCGATGGCGCCATCCTGGGCCGTGACGCAGCCGCCAGATGAGTTGCCAGCGATGCGAATGGGACGCAGGTGGTTACTGGGCCAAGTGGTCGGCCCTGCTTAGGCACATGGATGCGCGGATCGATGGTGAGAACTGCCGCTGACAGCAGCAACGAGTACCACCATGCTGTCCGGCCAGATTCCCCGCCCCGAACGGCGCCCGCACCGCCGCGACTTTCACACCGCGGGCCAGCGCCGACTACGACACGGGAATACTGGCCAGCGGCCACGCCCCGCACGGATACGCCCCGCACGGATACGCCCCGCAGGGATAGCGCCGCAGCGCCGGGGCACACGTGCACTATGGGCTCGTCGAGTGATCCACCTGAGTGCACCGGCAGAGATGAGTCCGCGGCACAGCGCGATGACCGCAACCTGATGGAATTGCTGCAGGAGCTGCGGGTGGCTGGTCTTGGCGTGCAGGTGCTCTTCGGGTTTTTGCTGTCGCTGCCGTTCACCAAGCGCTTCACCAAGCTTAGCGAGGCACAGCGTCATTTGTACCTAGCCGATCTCCTGCTCGCCGCGATCGCGACGGCGCTGCTCGTCGCGCCGGTCGCCTACCACCGGCTGGTCTTTCGCCAGCGGCTGAAGGAACCGCTGGTGCGCGCGGCCAACACGATGGCGCTGGCCGGCCTTGTGGCAGTCGGCCTGGCGGTCGTCGTGGCTGTGCTCCTGGTCACCAGTTTTGTGCAGTCGGGCATTCCCGCGATCGTGATCGGCGTGCTCTTGGCAATCATGTTCGGCGGCATCTGGTTTGGCATCCCGCTGATCCGCAGAACGCGCGCCCGGCGCGGATGACCGGTGCGGTAGGTGCTGACCGATAGGCCCAAAATCCAATGACGGGTTTAACGACAGCTCTGTGGGCAGTGTCTCGCCAGACGCGAACCAGGAGCAGATCCGCCTGTCGCCGAAATGGCCGGCGGCGAGTCTGCCCGCGAACAGAACTGACTGGTGATGCTGGTGACCCCTGTCCAGGCATGCGCGTGGATGGCCTGCGGCTGCGTCTTGCTCTTCGCGATCGGCGGCCATCCCTCCTTCCTGAACCTCCAGATCGCCGGCCTGATCTTGCTTATCCGCGGCGCAACCGGCCTGTGGCTCGGGATTGGCTCTCAACGCAGGGCTACCTGCGCTGGCCAGCTCAAGATGACGGTCGCGGGCGGCACGGAATCCTTCGAGGCATTCACGGCAGACCTGGCCAGGGAGGACGGCGCCCGGGTTCCCCTCAGCGAACTGCTCGCACGTGAAGGCGGGCAAGATCGCGGCTGACGAGCATACGAAGAGGATGCATTGTCATGAAAACAGCCACCGCCCTGACCGTTATCGCCATCGGCGCGATCCTCGCGTTCGCCGTTACCGCGAGCCCGGGCTTCCTCAACCTGAACACCGTGGGCTGGATACTCATACTGACTGGCGGGTTCGGCCTCGCGATGACGCCGCGCGGCCAGGACTGGCTGCGGCGCAAGATCATCGTGCGGCGCTCGCCCCCCGGCTCGCGAGGCGGCCGGCCTGTCAGGCAACTTCCCCGGCCCCCCTCACCTGCCCAAAGTACTGGCGGAACCGCGCCAGCCAGCGGGGGTCCAGCGTCGGGGGTCGCGGAGAGCAGGCGGCCTTGTGATGAGTCCGCGACCGCGTCCTCAGCCGAGTCCACGACGGAGCCCCCGATTGACCCGCCGACCGAGACGATCGAGGAATACATCGAGCATTGAGCGTGGGCGCGCGCACGGTGGCAGGATTGGTCTCAGAACTGAGGCGTGCTCCGTTGCCCTGGGAACTGACCGCTATCTCGTCCACCGCGAGTATGCTCCGGGTCGTTGGGCTGACCTGTCAGAGCGTGCGAGGAAATAAGAGCATGTTCCGCATTGGAACCCCGGGCGAGACCACCGCGCCGGTTGTCTCTGTGCTCCTGATCGAGGATGACGAGGCCGACTCGGTACTGACCAGGGAGCTCTTGCACGATACGGGCCTGCGGATCTCGCTGACCTGGCAGCAGAGCATCGGCGCCGCGCTGCCCGAGCTGACCAGGGCGCCCTCGTGCGTGCTCCTTGATCTTGGCTTGCCGGACTCCGAGGGATTCGACGGCTTGCGGCGGGTGCTCGAACTGGCGCCAGATGCCGCGGTGCTCGTTCTCACCGGCGCCAACGACGAGTCGCTCGGCGTCGGCGCGGTCACCGCCGGGGCCCAGGACTATCTGGTCAAAGGCCAGGTTGACGGCACCATGCTCGGGCGGTGCATCAGGTACGCGATCGAGCGAAAGCGCGCCGACGAGTCGGCCAGGCAGTTGCATGAAGCCGCGATCCGCCAGGCTGAGTACGCGCGGCTGGAGCGCGGGCTGCTGCCTGTGCCGATCTTGAACGACCCCGGTCTGTACCACGCGCTGAGCTATCGGCCTGGCCGCGATCAGGCCCTGCTTGGCGGTGACTTCTACGACCTGATCGAGCTGAACGACGGCACGCTGCACGCCCTGATCGGCGACGTGGCCGGTCACGGACCTGACGAGGCCGCCCTCGGGGTATGTCTGCGAGTCGCCTGGCGCACACTCGTGCTGTCCGGCCGCAGACCAGACCAGACGCTGCCTTGCCTGCAGGAAGTGCTTGAGCGTGAACGGCACAGGAAGGAAGTATTCGCGACTGTCGCCATGCTCAGCCTGGAAACCGCCACGGGCACCGGCACCGTCAGGCTGGCGGGGCATCCGCCGCCTGTCGTGCTCGCCGCTAGCCCGCGGCTGCTGACCGACGGGCGCCCGGGTCCGCCACTCGGCATCTTCGACGTCGACTGGGAACCGATCGGGGTCGACCTCGGGCCGAAGTGGTCGCTCATGCTCTACACCGACGGCCTCATCGAGGGCCGCGGCAAACCGGGCGGGGAACCTGGTCACGACATTCTCGGCTGCGACGGGCTGGTGGAGCTGATCGCCGAGTCGGCCGGCAACCTCGATCTGCCTGGATATCCCGAGTCGCTGCCCGACACCCTGGTCAAGCAAGTAGAGCGGCTCAACGGTCAGGCACTTGCCGACGACATCGCCGTGCTGGTGGTCGGACGGCGCCCGTGACCGACGCGCCCCCAAGCCAGGCGAACCCGGCCCAAGCCGAACCCGGCCAAGCCGACCCGGCCCAGGCTGACCCGGCTCAGGCTGACCCGGCTCAGGCTGACACGGCGAAGGCTGACCCCGCCCGGGCCGAACCCGCCCGGGCCACGTCGGCGAATGCCGACAGCCCAGCTGGCGCCCGGGCCAGGGCGGCCAGAGCGCGACCCAGGGAAAGCCCGCGCACCTGGTCACTTAAGCGCAGGCTCAGCTACGCGTTCGCGGTGGGCGGCGTCGTTTTCGTGCTCGGCGGCATAGCCTTCGGCATGAGCCTGACCAACATGATCGGCGCCGTGAACTTGCAAGTCGACCGCCTGGATCCCGCGGTCAGGTACAGCAGCTACCTGTATAGCGCGCTGGTCAACGAGGAGACTGGCGTCCGCGGGTACGCGCTCACCAAGCAGCAGTCCTTCCTCCGGCCTTATGCGCAAGGCGCCCGCGCGGCTGCCGGCGACGCGGCGAGACTGCACCAGCTCGTGGACCGCTACCCGCGACTGCGGGCTCACCTGACCGACGTGCTCGATGAGGCGAACCGCTGGCGTCGCGAATACGCGCAGCCGTCGGTCAGCGCCGTGCAGCGTGGCCAGCAGGTCTCGCCCAGCGTCGAGGACGCGGGCAAGCGGGACTTCGATGCGCTGCGCACCGCAGTCAACCACTTCGACGACGAGGCTAACTCGGAGCGGGCAGCCGCGCTCAGCCGCCTGCACACGGCGACGACAGCGACGATCGCCGAGGCAATCGCGCTCGGCGCGCTTCTCGTCCTGACCGCGGTCGCGAGCTGGCTCGGGCTGGGTGCCTGGATCAGGAGGCCGCTCGACGCGATCAGGGAGGAGACCCAGACCGTTGCCTCCGGCGACCTGAACCATCAGGTGGCCATCACCGGCCCCCGTGAGATCATGGCGGTAGCCGCCGACGTAGAGGCGATGCGTCAGCAGCTGATTTTCAGCCTGGACGACGTCTCGTTCAAGGCATCGGAGCTGCAGCGCTCCAACCGCGAACTTGAGCAGTTCGCCTACGTCGCCTCACATGACCTGCAGGAACCACTTCGCAAGGTAGCGAGCTTCTGCCAGATGCTTGAGGCCAGATACGCCGACCAGCTCGATGAGCGCGCCAAGCAGTACATCGCGTACGCGGTGGACGGCGCCAAGCGCATGCAGGGACTCATCAATGACCTGCTGGCCTTCTCCAGGGTCGGGCAGCCAGGAGCGCACTTCCGGCCGGTTGACCTCAACGAAGTCACCGGCCAGGCGGTCGGCGAGCTGGAGGCGGCGATCGAGAACAGCGACGCCAGGATCACAGTGGACCCGCTGCCGACGATTACCGGCGACCGCACCTTGCTGATCCAGTTGTTCGCTAACCTGCTCGGCAACTCCATCAAGTTCCGGCGCGTCGACGCGCCGCCGGTCATCACGATCAAGGCCGAGCCGACGAACGGCATGTGGGAGTTCACCTGCCAGGACAATGGCATCGGCATCGAGCCCGCTTACCGGGAGCGGGTTTTCGTCATCTTCCAGCGCCTCCACCCTCGCGACGCCTACCCTGGCACCGGCATCGGCCTCGCGCTATGCAGGAAGATCGTAGATTTCCATGGAGGCAAGATCTGGATAGACGACCGGCCTCCGGGCATGACCGGCACCACGATCAAGTGGACACTGCCGGCGACCGCAACTCGGCAGGGCTTGACCGATGGCGCCTGACGAGGTTACCGCTGACGAGGCTGGGCTCATGATCAACGTGCTGCTGGTCGAAGACGACCCAGGTGACGTGCTGATCACCAGGGAGGCGTTCGCCGAGAACAAGGTCCGCAATCAGCTCAGCGTCGTCAGCGACGGCGTCAACGCGCTCGCGTTCCTGCGACGCGAGGAAGGCTATGCCGACGTGCCGCGCCCCGACCTCATCTTGCTCGATCTCAACCTGCCCAGGATGGACGGCCACGAGGTACTCGCGAAGATCAAGTCGGACGCTGATCTCCAGCGCATTCCGGTCGTCGTGCTCACCACGTCCGATGCCGAGGAAGACGTCCTGCGCAGCTATGATCTGCACGCGAACGCCTACGTCACCAAGCCGGTGGACTTCGAGCGCTTCCTCGGCGTGGTGCGCCAGATCGACGACTTCTTCGTCACGGTCGTGAAGCTGCCCAGCCACTGAAACAACGCGGTCGGTGAGGTACTGAGATTGACACCAGATGAGGACTCCGCCAGGCGGCTCGCCGAGCTCACCCGCCGCTGGCGCGATGACCTGACCGCCTGGGCGATCCCCGATCACATCACGGCCGCCGTGACCCAGTCGCCCTGGGTGCTGCCGACTCAGGTCTTCGCCCGGCGGGCTGATCACCTGAGCTCGCAGCCAGCCGGCGTCTCCTTTGACCGGGCCTGGGCCGCGCTCGATCCTCCGGGCACCGTGCTCGACATCGGCTCAGGGGCGGGCGCCGCGAGCTTGCCGCTGGCACCAAGGACAACCGAGCTGACAGCGGTCGACGCGAGCGAGCCGATGCTTGACCTGCTGGCCGAGCGGGCCGCCGCTCGCGGGCTCACGCTGCGGCGGGTGCACGGCACGTGGCCGGACATCAGCGGCGAGGTGCCCGTCGCCGACGTGGTCACCTGCCACCACGTGCTGTACAACGTGGCTGACATCGGTCCGTTCGTCGCCGCGCTCACCGCGCACGCCCGCCGGCTTGTCGTAGTCGAGACGACGGTTACCCATCCTCTTGTCTCGCTGAATGATCTCTGGCTGAAGTTCCATGGCCTGGTCAGGCCACAGGGCCCGACAGGCGCCGACATTCTGGCCATCCTGGCGGCGTCGGGTATCGAATGCCGCTCGCAGACCTGGCGCCGCCCCGGCGGCCCCGACTATCCCAGCATGGCCGAACTCGTCGACGTGACCAGGCGCAGGCTGTGCCTGCCGCCCGAGCGGGCCGCTGATGTGGAGGCCGCTCTGATCGAAGCCGGCGTAGATCCAGTCAGGCCGGCCGACCTGGGATCGTCAGGCAGGGACGTTCTGACCATATGGTGGAGGGGCGGCGGACAAGATTTAGGTCATGACGGGCCAGCCGATTTGGCTGCCAGGGCGTCATGTTGTAGAGACGATGAGATCACTGTGACGCGAGGGTGAGGCAGCACTCATGACCGACTGGCCAGACGAGTGGTTCCGTGAAGGCGCGGGCGGGACGCCGCGCGCCGCCGGCGGCGGCGACGGCGACGCCACCATGAATATGTCAGGTCGAGCGGGATCAGGCGACCTGACCCAGCCTGGCGCCGCGCGCGGTGCCGGCCAGACAGTCAGGAGCGGCACCCGCGGCTCGAGCGGACCCGGCGGACCCGGCGCACCCGGCAGCCCCGGCAGGCCTGGCGGGCCGGCCGGGCCGGGTGGCTCCCGCGGACCGGGCGGGCAAAGCGCCTGGCCTGAGCAGCCAGCTATCCGCACCGCTCGCCCGCGCCGCACCACGCTACCCGGCGGACCTGCCGGACCCGGCAGGCCAGGCGGACCCGGCGGACCAGGCGGGCCTGGCTGGACCCCGCCAAGGACCGGGTTGCGGCGCTGGCTCCGGCCGCGGCCGATCGCGCTCGCCCTTGCCGTGATCGTGTCGCTGGCCATCATCGGCACCGTCGCCATGTACTTCTCTTTGGACTCCAACCTGGTCAAGAAGAACGTCCTGGTGAACTACTCGGGCAGGCCGCTTCAGGGCCAAGGCACCAACTGGCTCATCACCGGCTCCGACAGCCGCCAGGGCCTGACCGATAAGCAGATCAGGAAGCTGTCCACCGGCTTCGACATCGGCGGGCAGCGCTCGGACACCATCATGGTGCTGCACATTCCGTCCGGCGGCGGACATCCGGTACTGATCAGCATTCCGCGCGACTCCTACGTCCCCATTCCGGGCTTCGGGCAGAACAAGGTCAACGCCGCCTACGCGCTGGGCGGCCCCGGGTTGCTGGCGGAGACCGTCCAGAACCTCACGGGCCTGCGGATCGATCACTACATGGGCATCGGATTCGGCGGCTTTGTCCGGGTGGTCGATGCGGTCGGCGGGGTCAGGATGTGCCTTAAGCAACCGCTGACCGATCCGAGCGCCGGGCTGCACCTGCATGCGGGCTGCCAGGTGCTGAACGGCGACGAGGCCCTCGGGTTCGTCCGCAGCAGGCACGCCTACGCCACCCAGGACCTGCAGCGCATCCAGAACCAGCGCCTCTTCCTCAGCGCGCTGCTGCGCAAGCTGACCAGCACCGGAGTGGTACTGAACCCGTTCGAGGGCATACCGGCTGCCAGCAACCTCACCGGGTCGCTCACGGTCGACAACGGCACCGGGCTTTACCAGCTCGTGCAGGCCGCGTTCGCGCTCAAGCACCCGATCACCACGACGGTTCCGATCGCGAACTCCAATTACGTAACCTCGTCAGGTGACTCGCTCCTGATCGACAGCACCAAGCTCAGGGAACTCACCACCGCGCTCAATGAGGGCAAGCCGATCCCGAAGGACGTCATCTCCGGCTCCAAGCTGGCCGGATAACGCTGGCCAGGATCCGGAATACCCCTGGGGGTGCCTCAGCGCTGTTTCAGCCGTGCTTCAGGTAACACTCAGGCAGGCGTTCGATAATAGCTGGATGAGTACTGCCGCTACTGAGCGTGCGCAGACGACGGCCAAGCTGCTGGTCGTCGAGGACGAGCCGAACATTCTCGAGCTGCTCGCGGCCAGCCTGCGCTACGCCGGGTTCGACGTCGTCACCGCCGCGGCGGGCACGGACGCCGTCCAGGCCGCTCAGCGGCACCGGCCTGACCTGATCGTGCTCGACGTGATGCTGCCGGACATGGACGGCTTCGAGGTGCTGCACCGGCTGCGCGGCGGCGGCACCAGGACTCCGGTCCTCTTCCTGACCGCGCGCGATTCGACCGAGGACAAGGTGCGCGGCCTGACGCTGGGCGGCGACGACTACGTGACCAAGCCGTTCAGCCTCGAAGAGGTCATCGCCAGGATCGAGGCGGTGCTGCGGCGCACGAGAGGCGGCAGCGTCGAGCCTTCGCCCAGACTCGCCTTCGCGGACCTCGAACTCGATGAGGACAGTCACGAGGTGTGGCGCAACGGCACCCAGGTGCAGCTGTCACCCACCGAGTTCAAGCTGCTCAGGTACTTCATGCGCAACGCCGGGCGCGTGCTGTCCAAGATGCAGATCCTCGATCACGTGTGGGACTACGACTTCCGCGGCGACACCGGCATCGTCGAGTCGTACGTGTCGGTCCTGCGACGCAAGATCGATACGACTGAGCCGCACCTGCTGCACACCCTGCGCGGCGTCGGCTACGTCATGCGGCTGCCGGCGGCCTAGCGCAAGGACCGCGGCGTGACTCATCCAGCGACAGGGGCGACACTGCGGCAGCGGCTCAGGGGGCTGCCGAGCCGGACGCCGCTGCGAATCAAGCTGATCGCGGCCATGCTGGCGCTGGTCACGGTCGCCCTGACCGTCATCAGCATCGCCGGCATCTTCGTCCTGCGCGGTTACCTGCTCGGCCAGGCCGACGAAAAGCTGATCCACGCGGCGCACCACAACGACATCCCGACGCTCGTCGCCGGCTACCTGGCGCAAGGCGAGCAGACCCCGTCGAACAACAACTTCTCGGTCGAGTGGCTGCCGGCGTCGGGCAAGGCCCAGATGGTCGCGATCGAGTACGCCGGGCTGCACAACGGCCAGCCGACTCACCCGGTGCCAGGACCCGACGCCCGGCAGGGCGCGAGCTGGCTCAACCTGGGCATCGATACTCCCGTCACCGTGCGCGCGATGTCGGGAGACACCAGGTGGCGGGTGGTCAGCGCGGCCATCTCGCTGACCGTCGTGCCGGGGGAAAATCCCGTCAACGGCACCATCATCCTCGGCTACGACGTCACGAGCATCTACAAGACGATCAACGAGCTGACGATCATCGACCTGATCATCAGCGGCGTGCTGCTCATCGTGCTCACGATCTTGGGCATCACCGTGATCCGATCGAGCATGCGGCCGCTGAACGACATCGAGCAGACAGCCGAGGCGATCGCGGCGGGCGATCTCGGCCGCCGCGTCCCCGAGAACGACCCGCGCACCGAGGTGGGCAGGCTGGGCAGGTCGCTCAACACCATGCTGGCCCACATCGAAAGCTCGTTCCGGGCGCGGACCGCGTCAGAGGAGGCGGCCAGGCGGTCCGAAGAGGCGGCACGCTACTCCGCGCTCAGCGCCAGCAGGTCGGAGGACCGGATGCGGCGGTTCGTCGCCGACGCCAGCCACGAGCTCCGCACCCCGCTGACCGCGATCAGGGGATACGCCGAGTACTACCGGCAGCGCGGCGGGATCAAGGGCGGCGTCCTGGGCGGGGCGACCGCCGCCGCGACGCGGGGCGCGGGCGGCAACGGCTCGACAGCAGCCTTCGCCGACGAGCAGCTGGTAGGCGGCCTGAGCAGAGGCGACCTGGACCACCTGATCACGCGCGTCGAGCAGGAAGCCAAGCGCATGGGCGTGCTCGTCGATGACTTGCTGCTGCTCGCGCGGCTCGACCAGCAGCGGCCGCTTGAGTTCCGCACCGTGGACGTGCTCGCCATCGCCGCCGACGCGATGCACGATGCCCGGGTCATCGCCCCCGACCGGGCGATCAGCCTGACCGTCGGTTCCCCCGACGCCGCGCTGGTACTCGGAGACGAGGTCGGCCTGCGCCAGGTGGTCGGCAACCTGATGACCAACGCGATGATGCACACTCCTGGCGGCACGCCGGTGGACATCACGATCCGCGTCGGCAAGCTCGGCAACGACCGGGCGCCGGCCGATCCCGGGGAGCCCGCGGTCATCCTCGAGGTAACCGACCAGGGGCCAGGCCTGACCGACGACCAGAAGGAACATGTCTTCGAGCGGTTTTACCGGACCGACCGGTCGCGGAGCCGGGCGGCGGGCGGCACCGGTCTCGGGCTCGCGATTGTCGCCTCAATGGTCAAGGCCCACGACGGCAAGGTCTGGGTCGACTCCAGGCCGGGCGGCGGGGCAACGTTCGGCTTCGCGCTGCCGCTCGCGCCTGAAGCCCGCCTGTCACCCTCCGACGCCGGTACATCCTGACCGCGGTGCCGCCTGACCTCGGTGCCGCCTGACCGCAGTGCCGCCTGACCTCGGTGCCGCCTAACCGCAGTGCCGCCTGACCTCGGTGCCGCCTAACCTCGGTGCCGCCTAACCTCGGGCGCTAAGCGCCGCGCGCGCCGCTGCCAGGGCGGCATCGCGGTAGCCTCCGCCGAACAGGCAGACGTGCACGAGCAGCGGATGCAGCTGGTGCAGCGGCACCCGCGCCCGCCAGCCATCCGCCAGCGGCGCGGTCTCGTCGTAGGCGGCCAGAATCCGCTCAAGGTACGGCGCGCCGAACAACGCCAGCATGGCCAGATCGCTCTCACGATGCCCGCCGTGCGCCGCCGGGTCGATCAGCCAGCCCCGCCCGCCTGACCACAGCACGTTCCCTGACCAGCAGTCACCATGAATCCGGCTGGCCGGCTCCCCCGGCCCCGCCAGCTCATCCACCCGGTCGGCCACCGACTCGATCAGCGCGACGTCGGCGCTGGCGAACGTACCGGCGTCCCTGGCCAGCCGGCCGTACGGCAGCAGCCTCGTCCGCGCGTACCACGACGGCCACGTGCTCGCCTCATCGTTGGGCAGCGCCAGGCTGGCGATAAACCCGGGCCACGGCGCGCCGAAGGCGTCCGCTCCGGCCGCGTGCAGTCTTGCCAACTCGCGTCCGAACCGGTCCGCTTCCGCCGGTCCGGCGCCGGCCTGCGGAAGATAGGCCAGCGCCAGCAAACCTTTCATACTGAAAATAATCTCGGGGCAGGCGACGGCACCGGCCTCGCCGAGCCAGGCCAGCCCGTGAGCCTCGGCCTCCAGGGCCGCGCTGGCGGTCGAGCCGGCGGTAGGGTCGGCGGCTGATTTGATGAAGAGTTCACGGCCGTCGGCGAGTGCGGCCCGGTAATGCCGCGCGCCATGCCCGCCGCCCACACCGCGAAGCTCGCGCACGACCGCGCCGGTCCCGCGTTCGAGTTCGGCGGCAATCGCGGCCAGGTCATCAGGCACCGGGTGAGCCGCCGAGCGCCCCGGCCACCGCTACCGCCAGCCCGCGCGCCGCCGCCTCGATCAGGTCGAAGGCGCAGGCGAACTCCTCAGGCCCCCCGCCGTACGGGTCGGGCACCTCGGCCCCGGCCGGCGCCTCGGGATCGAACGATCGCAGCAGCCTGATCCGGTCATCGAGCCCTGGCCGCCCGGCCGCCATCTGACGCAGATCGCGCAGGTTGCTGGCGTCCATGGCTAGCAGCAGGTCAAACTGGCCGAGCCAGTCGGGGCCGATCTGCCTGGCACGGTGCGAGCTGCCGTCGTAACCGCGCCGCCGCAGCTCGGCCTGCGCGCCGCGATCCATGCACTCGCCCAGGTGCCAGTCCCCCGTCCCGGCGCTCTGGACGCTGACCCGGCTGTCCAGCCCGGAACTTGCGAGTTCCGCCCTGATCAGCAGCTCTGCCATCGGAGAACGGCAGATGTTCCCCAGGCATACCACGCAAATCTCATATATCTTGAACGAATTCCTTGGCGCTGGTGCCGATACCAGAGCGGGATGAGGGTCTCGGGGCATGACACCAGGATGGCCGGCGGGCCGGACCAGCCGCACACGCGGGACGGTAGACAGATGAGCGCTCCCAGCCCCGACGACCGCTATCGCCAGTTGTCGTTCTGGCACGACACGGTCCCTGGCACGCTCGAACCGCGTCCTGGCCTGACCCATGACATCGATGTCGACGTCGCCATCGTCGGAGCCGGGCTTACCGGGCTGTGGACGGCCTACTACCTCCGTCAGGCTGACCCCGCGCTGTCCATTGCGGTGTGCGAGCGCGAGATCGCCGGCTACGGCGCCTCGGGGCGCAACGGCGGCTGGTGCTCGGCGCTCTTCCCCGCTTCGCTGACCAAACTCGACCGGATGGCGGGCCGCGAGCAGGCGATCGCGATGTACCGGGCGATGCAGCACACGGTGAACGAGGTCGGCTCCGTCACCATCTCAGAAGGCATCGACTGCCACTGGGCCAAGGGCGGCACCGTGACGTTCGCCCGCTCGCCAGCGCAACTGCTGCGCGCCAGGGAGGCAGTCGACGAGGCCAGGCTGTACGGGTTCGACGCCGGCGATATCAAGCTGCTGTCCGCCTCCGAGGCTTGCGATCTTGGCGCCGCTTCGGGCGTCCTCGGCGGCGTGTACACGCCGCACTGCGCGGCGATCCACCCGGCGAGGCTGGTGCGCGGGCTGGCACGCCTCCTGGCCGAGCGGGGCGTCACGATCTACGAGCAGACGGCCGTGGAGCGGATCGAGCCTGGCAAGCTGAGCACCGCCACGGGAACTGTCCGCGCCCGGCACGTGATCAGGGCAACCGAAGGGTACACCCCCGGGCTGCCCGGGTCTGAGCGTTCTCTCGTGCCTGTGTACTCCCTGGTGATCGCGACCGCGCCGCTGGCCGAGCCAACGTGGAAGCAGATCGGCCTGGACACCAGGCCGACGTTCGCCGACCTGCGGCACCTGATCATCTACGGACAGCGGACCGCCGACGGCCGGCTCGTCTTCGGCGGACGGGGCGCGCCTTACCACTTCGGCTCGGCGGTGCGGCCGTCGTTCGACCGGGTACCAGCGGTGTTCGCGGCGCTGCGGTCGGCACTTGCGGAACTGTTCCCCGCGCTGGCTGATGTCGCTGTGACGCATGCGTGGGGCGGGCCGCTAGGGATCGCGAGGGACTGGTGTGCCTCGGTCGGGCTGGACTCTTCGACGGGCCTGGGATGGGCCGGCGGGTACGTGGGTGACGGGCTGTCGACGACCAACCTGGCCGGGCGGACGCTTTGTGACCTGGTGCTGGGCCGCGACACTGTGCTGACGCAGTTGCCCTGGGTGGGCCACCGGTCGCGGCCGTGGGAGCCCGAGCCGTTGCGCTGGCTCGGAATCAACGCGGGCCTGCGGGCCATGACCTGGGCCGATGCCGCTGAGGCCCGCACCGGCCAGCCGTCGCGGGCGGCTGCTGTCGTGGGCCGGTTCCTGGGCGGCTGATTACGCGGCCAGCTCATCCTGAGCCCCACCTGACCGCGAGGCCCACCTCAGGGACATCGATGGCGCTGGTCGGCGACCCCGAGGCCCACCTGTGGGACATGGATGGCGCTGGGGCGCCACCTTTGGGTCATCGATGGGCCAGCCTGCCGCTCGCTAACTGGCACACGGGTCTATCCAGGGAACGTCCGTGAGCTTCGCGAAGTCTGAGTCGGTCGATGCCGCTGTAAGCCCATGCTCGCGAGCGAGCGCCGTCGGTGATAGCGAGTGCCTCACCGATCTCGTGCGTTACTTCAGCTTCTTCTTCCAGCATGTCGAGGCCCACGGCTGATGATGACATGATTCAAAGTAGCCGGGACTCAAAGTGAGCCGCGTGATTGCGCGTTTCCGGCGAACCGGACTCGACGTCCGGTTCGCGCAGTGGGGCAGAGCACTGGTACGATCTTCGAGGTTCCGGTCGCTGAGGCTGGGGCCGACTTCGGCGCCGCTAGCTCAATTGGCAGAGCAGCGGACTCTTAATCCGCGGGTTCGGGGTTCAAGTCCCTGGCGGCGCACCCGGAGGTATTCACACTTCGCCAGGCTCCATGTTCACATTTGGGTCTGACATTCTTGTCCGATGGTGTCATGGCGATCACGGTGGTGGCTGGCGGGTCCTGAGGTTGCCGCTGGTGCGCGGTTTCGGCGCACGGGGCAGCCTGGGGTGGCTGTTGCCTGGTCTGGGAGCCGGCTGGGTTGCCGTGGCGCGGGGCTGCTGGTGCTGGTTGCGGGGGCGCGGCGGCGAGGGCGGCGAGGGTGGTGCGGCGTCGTTTGCGGGTGCGCGGGGGCAGGCCAGCGGCGGCGCGGCGCGCGTCGTCTTGCTGCCGGGCCTGGCAGGAGTCCGGGATGCGCTGGTTGCGGACGGCGAGCAGGCAGGCGGTCCACAGGGT
>DASTJM010000069.1:0-13188 GCA_035716545.1 Streptosporangiaceae bacterium | reverse complement strand
GTGAAGTCGTTCCCTGGGACCCTGACAACCTGAACGGGGATTACCTCTCGCCGTAGGGAACAAGGGGCTTCCAGATACGCCGGGACACTTAGTCACGTGGCGATGAATCGTGTCGTCGGAGATGACGTCACAGCACAGTGTTACTCTTTTCGATCGTCAGATGCTCCCGTGTGTCGCCCGCCACGCTCGATGACCATGAAGGCGACACGTTCCGTGAGCACGAGATCGTGAACATGCTGTCGCCATCGAGGCCATTCGCGACGACGTGATCGGCTGGCTGTTGTCCGCTCTGACTGCAGCTACTCGGCGGTCACCTCGGTGACGGCGGCCCGTGCCGACGACTCGTCGACGATGGCCTTGGATTCGGCGAACGCGGCCACCAGAGACTGGATGGCCAGGTTGTTGACGGCGCGTGGCAGTCCCCGGGAGACCTGGCCGATGAGGGCCAGCGCGTCGTCGGAGAACAAGGAGTCGGATCGTCCGGCGATCTTGAGATGGTGGGCCACGTAGTCGGCCGTCTCGCTCTGCTCCATGCCGGTCATCGCGTAGCGCAGCGCGACGCGCTGGTCGAGGGCGGCGAAGGCACCGAGGCGGATCCGGCGGCGCAATGTCGGCTGTCCCACCAGCAGGCAGGCGAACGGTGCGTGCGAGTCCATTTCGGCGTTGGTGAGCAGCCTGAGCCCTTCGAGTTGTTCGGCGTCGAGTAGGTGGGCCTCGTCGAGGACAAGGACGACCCGGCGGCCGCGTTCGTGGTCGTCGGTGGCGAGCGCGTCTTGGGCCTGGGGGATGAGCGAGGCCCGGTGGAACCGCGGGATCCCGCCCAGTGCCGAGACGATGGCCGCGTACAGACCCCTCGCTCCAACTGTCGGGTTGCCGAGATAGATGATGCTGTGGCGGCTGGCGTCGATGCCAGAGAGGGCGGCCCGGATGGCCACGGTCTTGCCCGCTCCCACTTCACCGGTGACGACCCCCATCACCGCCTCGTCGATGCACCATGTGATCCGGGCAGCTGCTTCGGCGTGGGAGCGATGGGTGTGGAGCATGGAGGGGGCGAGGTCTTTGGAAAAGGGCATGCGGGTGAAGCCCCAGTGGGCCCGGAGGCGGTCGATGGTCATGGCTGGATCTCCTTGTCGGTGGTGTCGGTGGTGTCGGTGGTGTCGGTGGTGCTGGTCGGGCTGGCCGCACCAGTCGGCTGTGCGTAGCCGGGCGCCCTGTGTGCCGGGGTCGTGTGTGCCGGGGTCGTGTGTGCGGGGGTCGCGGGTGGGGGAATCGTAGCCGGGGTGTCAGCACCAAGAGCGGTCGGAGCCGGACTCAGGTTGCCGCGCGGTACCGTATCGCCGGTGTTTCTGCCGCCGGTGTAACTGTTGCCGGGGTGCGGTGGGACGGGGGTCGGTTGCGGCGGCGTTGACCGTCGCTGAGTGCTGGCCCGTAGCTGCATCTCAGCCGGGCGGGCCACCGTGCGCTGGGGTGATGCGGGCGGCGTTTCCTGCGATTCGTAGTGCTCAGCTTCGCAATCGGACGGCGCGGCCATGGCTTCGCCCTCATCCGACGAGAGCTCGTATTCGCGCTCCGGCCCAGGTTCCGGCTCGCGTTCCGGTCCAGGTTTCGGCTCCGGCTCGCGCTCGCGCTCAGGCTCCGGATGAGCCACGGCTGCGGGACCCGGAGGCTGGCCGCCCCGCGGAGGTTGAGCAAGGTGGTTCTGCCGCCTGCGCTTGGCGTAACGCAGCAACGCGAGCAGCAGCCCGAAGGCCACGAGGACCAGTGCCCAGGGGAAGACCGCGGCGATGATCTCGGTCGCGCGATCGGGTACGTGGAGCCTGGCCCCGTGCACGACGCCGCTCGCGGCGACGACGGCGAGCAGCAAGATGAAGCACAGCCAGGCATAGATCCTGCTGACCAGACCCGCTCCGCGCAGCGCGAGGACAGAGCAGCCTGAGATCACCAGCATCGCATCGCAAATGACCGGGTAGATCCTGGCCAGCCCGTCAGCTACCCCGGCGTTCAGCGCGAAGATGTGCACGCTTGAGTACGAAAGCACGCACGCGCCCGCCGTCAGCGTGATGAGACCGGCAACGACCGCGGCGAGCGCGAGCAGCCTGAGCACCCGCCCGTTCTCCCCGTGGCCGTAGGAAAGCTGCTGCACCTCCGCGTAGCCGCTACCTGCAGTAGCGGCAGCTTGATCACCGGGCTGCCAGACGTGGCCAGCCGCGTTCTGGTCCTTTCTCATAGCCACGGCACTCCTGCCTGCTTAGTCGGCGGTCTTATAGTCGGGAAGAGGGGCAAGTATCGCGCCGGGCCGCCCGGCGTCGCGTCACCGGTCACGTAGGCACGTCCCAGCTGGCGGGTCGCGCAGTGCAACGGCTGGTCAGCGACCTGCGGCTGGGCGCGCATGTCGGCGATCATGACGTCAAGGGAGACGATATGCCGTACTACCGGGTGACAGGCGAGATTCCCAGAAAGCGTCATATCCGCTTCAACCGTCCCGATGGCGGCTTGTATGCCGAAGAGCTGATGGGCGAAGAAGGATTCTCTTCCGATTCGTCGCTGCTGTACCACGTCAATCCGCCGACCGCGATCGTGAAGAGCGAGGCGATCTCCGAAGTACCCGCTCAGGCCAATCTCGTGCCCAATCATCCGCTGCTGCCCAGGCATTACCTGACCAGGCAGTTGCCCGGCGGCGGTGACCTGGTGCTCGGCAGGCGGCAGCTGGCTGGCAACGATGATCTCGTCGTGTCCTACGCCGCCGCGAGTTCCGGCTCTGAGCTGTACCGGAACTCGGTCGGCGACGAGGCCGTCTACCTCCAGGCGGGGTCCGCGGTGTTCGAGTCCGTCTACGGCGTCATCAACGCGGTCGCCGGCGACTACGTGATCGTGCCGCGCGGTACCACTCACCGCTGGCTTCCGGCGCCTGGCACCGCGGTGCGAGCGCTGGTGATCGAGGCGCGCGGGCACATCAGGCCGCCCAAGCGCTACCTGTCGCAGGCCGGGCAGTTCCTCGAGCATGCCCCCTACTGCGAACGCGACCTGCATGCCGCGGCCGGACCCCTGCTGGCCGAGGGCGAGGACGTGCCTGTGATCGTGCGCAACCGAAGCGGGCTCAGCAGGCTCACCTACGCCTATCACCCATTCGACGTGGTCGGCTGGGACGGGTGCCTTTACCCGTATTCATTTAACATCGCCGACTTCGAGCCGATCGTGAAGCGCACCCACGCGCCGCCGCCCGTGCATCAGACCTTCGACGGGCCCAACTTCGTGATCTGCTCGTTCTGTCCGCGGCCACTAGACTTCGATCCGCACTCAGTGCCTATTCCGTATAACCACCATAATGTCGATTCGGATGAGCTGCTGTTTTACGTCGCCGGCGACTATTCGGCCCGCGCGGGGTCAGGTGTTGGCATCGGGTCGGTGACGCTGCATCCGTCGGGGTTCACGCACGGGCCGACGCCCGGTGCGGCTGAGGCCATCATCGCGCGGCGGACGGAGGGTACGTGGGCGACGGACGAGACCGCCGTCATGGTCGACACCTTCCGCCCGCTGCTGCTCGCTCCGCAGGCAAGCGGGGCTGAAGATCCTGAATACGCCTGGCACTGGGCCGCGGCCGCGAGAGCAGCCAGGCGAGCGGGCTCCGCCGGGTCCTAGCTACGCCGCGACGGTGGCGGATGCACCGGCACCATCGGTATCTTGGCCGAGCGGTGCGGATCGAACTTACTGTCTGTCAAGGAGTGCCCGATGAGCCAAGTCCCGGATCAGGTGCGACTGCCCGTCGCGGCACGCGAGTTGTTCGACGCGCCTAACTTCGTGACCGTGGCCACCGTCGACCCGGACGGCCGGCCGCAGCTGAGCATCGTCTGGGCCAAGCTCGATGGCGACGACCTTCTGTTCTCGACGATCAAAGGCCGTCGCAAGTATTCGAACCTGCTGCGCGATGGCCGGGCTAGCGCCCTGGTCTCGCCTACCGGCGATGGCTACCGCTATGCGGAGATCCGAGGTACGGCGACGATGACCGACGATCATGACGCCGTGCTGGTCAACGAGCTTTCGCTGAAGTACACCGGCCAGCCCTTCGGCGACCGGCCAGGCGAGCAGCGGGTCATCGTGCGCCTTGTCCCGCACAGGGTGGTCGTGTACGTGGACTGAACGCACTCCCTTAGCCTGGTGGCATGGCGCTCAGGATTCAGGACAGGCTTCCCGTCGCCGGCGTGGTAATCGACGATACCCAGGCAGGACCTCGATGGGAGCTGGCGCGATGAGCGGCAAGAGCGGGGGCGCGGGCAAATCGATGAAGCCGGCCCGCGGCGGCGTGACCAAGTCCGGCAGACCGCGCCCTGGAACGGGCGGCTACGGCCGGCGCAAACTGGAGGGCAGGGGCCCGACGCCGCCCGCCGAATTGCGCACGGGTCACCCGGCCCAGCGCCGGGCGGCCGCGGCGGCCGCGCCGGTACCTAGATCGGCCTCCGGCGCCAGCAGCCGGCGCTCGCGATCAGCGGCGGCTGGCAGCGCCACCGCGCCGAGGACAGGAACGGCCCGTGGCTCGGGCACCGCGGCCGAGATAGTCGCGGGCCGCAATGCGGTGCTCGAGGCGCTGCAGGCGGCCGTCCCTGCGACGGTGCTGCATGTCGGCCCGAGGCTGGACGCGGACGAGCGCATCAACGAAGCGATCAAGCTGGCTGCCGACAGCGGCATTCCGGTCGCCGAGGCCGGTCGCGCGGAACTGGACCGGATTTCCGGCGGCGCCATTCACCAGGGCCTGGCGCTGCGCATCAAGCGCTACTCGTATGCCCACCCAGACGACCTGATCACACCGCGGCGAACCGGGCGGCGAACGGCGCCGCTGATCGTCGCGCTCGACGGGGTCACCGATCCGCGCAACCTCGGCGCGATCGCACGCTCGGTGGCTGCTTTCGGCGGTGACGGGGTGCTGGTCCCCGCACGGCGCTCGGCCGGAGTGACGGCCGGAGCCTGGAAGGCGTCGGCCGGGGCGCTGGCAAGAGTCCCTGTCGCCCAGGTACCCAATCTCACGTCGGCCCTCGCTAACTACGCCAGGGCCGGCTTGTTCGTCGCCGGGCTCGACGCCGGCGCCGACGATGAAGTCGGCGCGCTGGCGCTGGCGGACAGCCCGCTCGTGCTCGTGATCGGCTCGGAGGGGAAAGGGCTGTCCAGGCTGGTCGCCCAGCAGTGCGACGCGCTCGTGAAGATCCCGATCAGCGGAGCCGAGTCGCTGAACGCCTCGGTCGCGGCCGGCATCGCGCTCTACCAGGTCGCCGCGCTTCGGTCGCGGCTGGCCGGGGCGGACAGCTAGCCGGCTGCCGCCAGGCGGCGCTTGCCCAGCTCGCGGTCCGGCGCTCCGTCATCGTCGTCCAGCGCGAACTCGGGAAGTGCCCTGGCAGGCCAGGCGATGAGCGGGTCTGGCTGGCGAGCGATCTCCGGGTCTTTGCCGGTGTAGTCAAAAAGCGACAATATTGAACGAATGGCTTCCAGCCGGGCTCGTTTCTTATCGTTTCCCTTGACCACGGTCCAGGGAGCGTGCTGGGTATCGGTTTGCCGGAACATCGCTTTCCTGGCCCTGGTGTACTCATCCCATTTGTCGAGCGAGGCCAGGTCGATGGCGCTGAGCTTCCATGCCTTGAGCGGGTCGGCATGCCGGTCGATGAATCGTGCGAGTTGTTCAACCCTAGTAATGGAGAACCATAGCTTGATCACCGTAATGCCGTCCGCGATCAAGCCGTGCTCGAAGCCGGGCACCTCGGCGAGAAAGCGCTCGTACTCATCAGGCTGGCAAAAGCCCATCACATGCTCGACTCCCGCCCGGCTATACCAGGACCGGTCGAACATCGCGATCTCGCCCGGGGCCGGCAAATGAGGGAGGTACCTGCGGAGGTAGTTATCACCCCGCTCGTGCTCGGCGGGTTTCTCGAGCGCCACGACCTTGAGCCCGCGCGGGTTCATGTTCTCCACGATGCGCCTGATCGCGCCGCCTTTTCCGGCCGCGTCGCGGCCTTCGAAGATGATGAGGACCCGGGCGCCTGATTCCTTGACCGAGCGTTGCAGCTTGAGCAGCTCGATCTGGAGCATTCGCTTGGCGCGGGCGTATGGCTTCCTTCGCATCCTGCGGGAATACGGGTAATTCTCGCGCCAGGGCGCGAGCGCGGTGTCATCGGGCCCGATCAGCACGACCTGGCCGTCCTTGCGCCGGCGCAGCCGGAGGCCAAGCTCCGCGGCGAGCAGGTCGAGGGTTGCGCGTACCGCCTCGCTGTCTGGAAGCTGGTCTGCCACCGCATGCTGATGCCCTGCGGTTGGTCAAGCGATGCGATGTGAGCGGCAAACGGCGCGCATGCCGTGCGCAAGCCGGGGAGTGGTTAGTTAACTTGAGATTTGATAACGCCACAACTGGGGGCTGGCGATAGGCGTCTACAGACTGGAATAGTTGCCTGGCGGACGTTCTGGCTCTGCGTGCGTCGGCAGAAGGCAATGGGGCATGAGCGCGGTAAGCGCGCACGGAACGGAGCGACACGATGAGGCACGTGATGGGGAACGGGGCGTGGCGTTTGCTGATTGGCCTGGGCAGCGCGGCGGCGGTCGGCGCGGCCGCGCTGAGCCTGGCGCCTGGCGCGAGCGCAAGCACGGCCGGGATCAGGCAGGCCAGCACCGCTCAGCCTGCCGCCAAGTACAAGCCAACTAGCAAGCCGATCAGGTTCGGGATGCGGGGCAGCGCGGTTAAGGCACTGCAGCGGCGGCTGAACGTACTGCATTACTGGGCGGGCAAGGCCGACGGGCGGTTTGGCTGGGACACCATGGAGGCGGTCTGGGCCTTCAAGGAAGTCCAGTCAGGCAAGGCGATCCCGAAGAACCACAACGTCGTCACCCCGTTCATGCAGCGCCAGCTCCTGCACCCGAAACTGCCCAAGATCCTCATCAAGAAGGCGCACTGGACCCGGATCGAGGTCAACAAGAACATCGGCGTGCTTGTCGTCTACCACGGCAAGAAGATCGCGCTGATCAGCCACATATCCTCCGCGGCTAAGTGCCGCCCTGACAGGTGCGGCTGGTCTACCCCCGACGGCCAGTACCGCGCGCGGGAATATCTCGCCGGCGCGGTGCCGGACTCTAGCTTCGGCGGCTTCATGTACAACCCGGTGTTCTTCATCGGCAGGTCGTTCGCCATTCACGGGATGCCGAACCCGACATCCACGTTCAGCCCGGACGGCGTGCCGCTTAACGCGGCCTCACACGGTTGCATCCGGATACCGATGGACATCTCGAAGTCCCTGCACAGGCTGGTTCGCATCAGCCCGACAACCGGGACCTGGATCTACGTCCGGGGTGACAGCCAGCCCGACGACGGAATCTGATCCGGCAGCGGTACACTAACCTCCCTTACTCGGGGCCAGGCCTCTGCGGGTCGAAGGGTGCGGTGCCGCCCGGACTGACGAGCGAAGAGCGCCAGCGGCGAGTGAAGAGGGAAGGCGGCGCCCCGCAAATGCGCCCGGAGGTGAGTGAGGTTGACTAACACTGTGGGTGCTATGCGGAGCTTTACGGTAGTGGCGGCTGCCGTCGCGACGGCAGCAGGCCTGGCAGCGTGCGGTAGCTCGCCAAGTTCGAGCGCGCCTAGCGGGCCGGGCAAGAGCTCGAGCGCGGCGGCAGCCAGCTGCACTCGGTCCTCGATTCAGAACATGCTCTTCACACCGGGCGTACTGACGGTCGCGACCGACAACCCGGCCTTCACGCCCTGGTTCGTGAACAACACGCCGGGCAACGGCAAGGGTTACGAAAGCGCGGTCGCCTATGCGATAGCGACGCAGCTCGGGTTCAGCAAATCCCAGGTGACCTGGGTGCACGAGCCATTCAACAGTTCCTACGCCCCCGGTCCCAAGTCGTTCGACTTCGACATCAACGAGGTCTCGTTCACCGCCCAGCGCGCTCAGGCCGTGACGTTCTCCGACAGCTACTACCCTGTCCAGCAGGCCATCGTCGCCCTCAAGGGCACGCCGATCGCCACTAGGCACAGCCCGGCTCAGCTGAAGACCTACCAGTACGGCGATCAGATAGGCACCACCGGTCTCAGCTACATCAACGCCCAGATCCAGCCGTCGAAGCAGCCCAAGGTGTTCAACTCCCTGGCGCTTGCCGCGTCGGCGCTGAAGGCCGGCCGGATTGACGCGCTGATCACCGACACGCCGACCGCGCAGTTCATGGCGTCGTCGCAGCTCAAGCACGCGGTGCTGGTCGCGCAGTTCCCGACTGTCGGCGAGCACTACGGACTCGTGCTGGCCAAGGGCAACCCGCTGGTGGCCTGCCTGAACAAGGCCCTGTCCACGCTGCGGGCCAACGGTGCGCTGACCGCCCTGCAGCACAAGTGGCTCGGCATCTACCTGCACTTCCCGACGATCAAGCCCTAGCCTGGAGCGGGGCGGTGAGGCCGCATGAACCCCGACGCCCCGAGTGTCCCCGGCAGTCCGGTCAGCAGCTTCGCGACCGGTCGCGGCCCTCGGCTGTTCACTGGCGGCGGCAGGCGTGGCCCGATCATCTCGGGCGCCAGCACGGTCGCCGTGCTGGCGCTCATCGCGCTGATCTTCCTCCTTGCCCCAGGCGCGAGAACGGTCGCGCACGCCTTCTTCTACCCGCAGGACGTGTGGCAGTCCTTTATCGGCGATCCGAAGAAGGGCTACTACTCGGTCGGTGCCGCGATCTGGCTGAACATCAGGATGTTTATAGCCGCCGAGGCGCTGATCTTGCCTTTCGCGCTGCTCATCGCGCTGATCCGGCAGTCAGTCCACCCGGCCCTGTTCCCGGTCAGGGTGCTCGCCACTATCTACGTTGATTTCTTTCGCGGCGTCCCGCTGTTGCTCGTGGTACTCGCGCTCGGGCTCGGCGTCCCCGGCCTGAATCTGCCGGTGCTTTCGCACCAGCCTGACGTCGTCTATGGCGTAACCGCCCTGGTGCTCTCGTACTCGGCCTATGTCTCCGAGGTCTACCGGGCCGGGCTCAATTCAGTGCACAAGAGCCAGGTCGCCGCAGCCCGGTCGCTCGGGCTCTCACAGGGCACGGCGCTGCGCTACGTGATCTTGCCTCAGGCGATTCGCAACATCATCCCGCCGCTGCTGAACGACTTCATCAGCTTGCAGAAGGACACCGCGCTCGTTGGCGTGCTCGGCGTGATCGAGGCGAATCAGGCGGCCAACATCTACTCCTCGCTGGTCTTCAACTACTCCAGCTTCACGGTGGCGGCGATCTTGTTCCTGATCTTGACGATCCCGCTGGCGCGGTTCACCGACCGGCTGATCGAGCGGGACCGCAGCCGCAGGCTCGCGGGGGTGACGACATGACCGACGCGCTGCGGATCGAGAACCTGCACAAGGCATTCGGGCCTGACAAGGTACTGAACGGGATCAACCTGTCCGTGGTCTCCCACGAGGTCATCTGCCTGATCGGCGCTTCCGGGTCGGGTAAGTCCACGCTGCTGCGGTGCGTCAATCTGCTCGAGCCGATCCAAGCCGGGCGCATCGTCCTGCTCGGCCACGACATCACCGGGCCGGAGGTCGACCAGAACCTGGTCAGGCGGCAGATCGGGATCGTGTTCCAGTCGTTCAACCTGTTCCCGCACATGACGGTGCTGCGCAACGTGACGCTGGCGCCGACCAAGGTGCTCAAGATGCCGCAAGCCGCGGCCATCGGCGAAGCGCAGGCGCTGCTGGACCGGTTCGGCCTGGCTGATAAGCAGAACGACTACCCTGACCGCCTGTCAGGCGGCCAGCAGCAGCGCGTCGCGATCGTCAGGGCGCTGGCCATGCAGCCGCAGATCATGCTGCTTGACGAGGTCACCAGCGCACTCGACCCGGAATTGGTAGCCGAGGTACTCGATGTCATCGGCGAGCTGGCGGCCGGCGGCATGACCATGCTGATCGCCACGCACGAGATGGGGTTTGCCAAGGACATCGCCAATCGGGTCTGCTTCCTGGAAGAGGGCCGGATCATCGAGGAGGCACCGCCCGGCGACCTTTTCACTGATCCGAAGGACGAGCGCACCCGCCGGTTCCTCCGCCGCATCGTCGAAGCCAAACGCCTCTGACCCCCGCATCGCGGGAGGCGTTTTCGCGCCCGGGAGCGTTGTCCGTGGTCCTGGTGGAGGGTTTCCGGGTCCGGGAGGGTTGTCGGTGGTCCTGGTGGAGGGTTTCCGGGTCCGGGAGGGTTGTCGGTGGTCCTGGTGGAGGGTTTCCGGGTCCGGGAGGGTTGTCGGTGGTCCTGGTGGAGGATTTCCGGGTCCGGGAGGATTTTCGTGCCCCACGACGAAAGAGCTCCCACATCTGAAAACACTCCACCGGGGACCCGGCAACCCTCCCGGTTACGCCTGCAACCCTCCCGGTTACGCCAGCAACGCCTCTCCGCTCTCGAAATCTCGGCCCAGAACCCGGAAAACCCCGCGTGCCCCGAGCCCGCGCGCCCCGCGCACCCGCGCGCCCCGCGCACACGCGCGCCCCGCGCACACGCGCGCCCGCGCACACGCGCGCCCCGCACCCCGCGCACCCGCGCCCCGCACCCCGCGCACCCGCGCGCCAATCCGCGTACCGGGCCGCCAGAACTCTCCCGGACGCCAGACCGGCTCCGGCAAGCGGCCTCTGAAGTTCCTGACGGCGCGGTTTAGGGCGGGTCCCGCATGCTGGTGCCGATTCGCGCACCATGCTGAGGTGGGTGCCGGGTGGTGCCGGGCTATAGTCCTGCAAAGGTGAACGAAGTGGTGCGACCCCACCGCTAGGAGATGACCAGTGCGTAACCTCACCCGAAGATTGACCGCGGCGCTTGCCCCGGCCTTGCTGGTGGCCGGAGCGGTCGCCGTGCCGGCCGCCGCGGCCACCCCGGCAGCGAACTGCCCGAGCCCGATCGTGACCGGCGACACCATGTTCTGCGGCTCGCTCGCCGACGGCGCGACCTACCTGATCGAAGTCCCGCCTCACTGGAACAAGAACCTGTTCCTCTACAGCCACGGCTATGTCGTCCCTGGCTCAGCCAATCCGGCGACAGACGTCGGCGATCCGGTGACCGGCGGCTGGCTGCTGACCCACGGCTTCGCGCTGGCTGGCTCGTCGTACGCCATTACCGGGTGGGCGCTCGCCGATGCGCTCCCTGACCAGCGTGCGACTCTCGGCGTATTCGATCATATGGTCGGCAAGCCGAGGCACACGATCGCCTGGGGCCATTCGCTCGGCGGCATCATCACCGCTGGCCTGATCCAGAGGTATCCGCGCGTCTTCAGCGCGGCGCTGCCCATGTGCGGCGTGCTCGCCGGCGGGGTGGCCACCTGGAACACCGCGCTGACCGCGGCCTTCGCGTTCCAGCAACTCGTTGATCCGTCGGTCGCCGTCGTGAACATCGCGAACCCGGTCGGCAACCTGACCGCGGCTGAAACCGCACTCGCCGCCGCGCAGGCCACCCCGGCCGGCAAGGCGCGGATCGCGCTCGCCGCTGCCCTCGGTGATACGCCAGGCTGGTTCACGCCGCTTACTCCCGAGCCGGCCAGGGACGACTTCGCCGACCAGGAAGCCAACCAGTTCAAGTGGGACTCCCAGGTGGACTTCCCGTTCATCTTCGCGTTCCGTGCCCAGCTTGAGCAGCTCGCCGGCGGCAATCCCTCGTGGACCGCTGGCGTCAACTACGCGCAGCAGCTGGCCAAATCGGTCGACACCAGGGAAGTCAAGGCGCTCTACAAGGCCGCCGGCCTGAACCTCAAGACTGACCTGCGGACTCTGCGGCGAGCTGCTCAGGTCAAGGCCAATCCGGCGTCGGTCAGATACCTGGCGAAGAACATCAGCTTCACCGGCCGGATCAACATCCCGGTACTGAGCATGCACACCGTGGGCGACGGCCTGGTAGTCAACGAGAACGAGCAGGCCTACTCCAGCGTGGTGCACCGGGCCGGACGCGCGTTCCTGCTTCGTCAGGTCTTCGTGAACCGGGCCGGCCACTGCGCCTTCACTCCGGCGGAGACGGTCGCTGCCGTCAAGTCGCTGCTGCATCGGATGCGCACCGGTCGCTGGAACGACCACGCGCTGCGTCCGGCCAGCATGAACGCTACCGCTACCAGCCTGGGTACCAATTTCAACATCTTCGCGAGCGGCAATCAGGTAGTGCCGGTCGCAGCGGCGTTCACGACTTTCCGGCCAGCGCCTTACCTGCGGCCATTCGACCTGCTGAGGTTCAGGTTCCGCCGGTAGTGCCTGCGTAACCCAGATCAGCGTAAGGGCGGCGAAAGCTCAGGCTCTCGCCGCCCTTTTGCGTGCGCGAGCGCGAGCGCGAGCCTGCGGGGCAAGCTGTCGCCCAGGTGCGGCAAACCTTTGCCCTAGACTGCGCCGTTAGTGGTCGCCAGAGTCGGGGCGCTACCACGTCGGTAGTTTGTCAACTGTCGGCCCTGACCTGCGCAACTGCAAGGACTCGTGCGGAGGAGCTGAGTGTCAGATCTCATCTGGGAAAAAGCTTTTTCCGACTCATCTGCCCAGGTCAGAGCCTTAGCGATAGTCTCAGTCACCGTTGTGAGACGATTTGTCCCGCTTCTGGCTCCTGACAGTCTGCGGGCCGACGTTGATTGTCAGCGCTAACAAGCCGAGCAGCACAAAGGAAAACCGGATGTTATCGATCACGAAAGCTGCGGCCAGAACGCGCCTTGCCTCAGGCGAAGGCTCGCCTGGCCCGCCCGCATTGCCCTCTCAGTCCTGCTTTCGCTCGCGTTCCTCCCGGCGCTGGCGGCGTCCCGGCAGCTTGGCCTGCTGCAGTCGATCGTGGCCACCGGGTTGTCGGCGCCAGGCACAGGCCCGTACGCCTTCACCGAGCCGTTGTATGTCGGCCGCGGCGTCCCGGACGAATGGATCGTGGCGGGCCAGACAACTGCGGTGAGCAACCTGACTTCGGCCTTCAACGTGAGCACAGGCGCTCGCACCACCTACGGTGTCTCCATCGCGGTCACGAAGCCGGGGCCACCCGCTTCGTCACGGTCACCATCACGGGAACTCCGCCAGGCGGGCTCGTCCTGATTCAGCTCCCGATCTTCCTGTCCACAGGTGTCAACGCCGTCACCGGCGGCAGTTATAACTCCGCCACCCATACTGTCACCGCGACAGCTGGCGCCACTTCGGCGACGATCACGCTGGCGAGCTGAAATAAAGCGCCAGGGCGGGGTGCCTGGCCGCACACCACGCGGGC
>DASTJM010000068.1:0-29363 GCA_035716545.1 Streptosporangiaceae bacterium | reverse complement strand
CGGGCCGGCGGTGACGCGCCGCTGGTCCGGCGAGCCCCAGCTACCATGAAAGGAGGATTCATGGACCGTCGCCGCGCGGCTCTGCGCCGCCCCCAGATTATTAACCGCAAGAAGTAACGCCGGGGCCGGGGTGCGGCAGCGCTAGCGCCTCGCATCCGGCCCCGTGCAGCAAAGATCTCCCTCGTCGCTTCGCGACGAGGGAGAGTCGCCTTGAAACGCATGAGAATAGGAGACCAGGGGTGGCTTCGGTGTTCTTCCGTACCAAGCTTGGCGCCACCGGGGCCTGGCGGCCGCTCCCGGACAGCCGCGCTCTTATGCTGCTGTGAGCTGACCAAGGTGCCCTGGTATGAGGATTATTTCACCGAGGACTTCTGGACCTACGCCGACGCCGAGTACACCCCCGAGCGGACCAGGACGGAAGTAAGCTACCTTGCCCGCGTGCTCGCTGAGCACGCGCCGGGTCGCCGGGTGCTCGACCTCGGCTGCGGCACGGGACGGCATGCCATCGGGCTGGCGCGGCTCGGGTTCGATGTTACCGGCGTAGACGTCGTCGAGCAGACGCTGGCCAGGGCTTCGGCAGAGGCCGCGGAGGCCGGAGCGCGGGTCCGGTTTTGCCGCGCTGACCTGCTCACCACCGCTGACTGGGGGGTGGGCCAGGTCGACGCGGCGATCTGCGTGCAGGCATTCGGCTGGGGTACCGACGCCGACCAGTTGCGGATGCTGCGCGCCGTGCGGGAGTTGCTGCCCGAGGACGGATTGCTCGTGCTTGACCACTCGAGCATTCTCGCGATCACCAAGATGTACCAGCCGAGGGCGCAAGCTACGATCGGGCAGGCCACGTTCGCCTTCCACCGGCAGTACGACCCGGTCACCGGCCGGAGCGCCGGCCAGGTGCGGGTGCGGCGCGCAGATGGCTCGCTGGCGGTGCTGTCCGATGACATCCGCATGTACAGCCCGGCCGAGGTCGGCGGGTTGCTCGCGCGTGCCGGCTTTGAGGTGCTCGGCGTCGATGCTGACTTCCGCGCCGGCCGCCCGGTCACGATCGGCGCTAGGTACGTGCAGTTCCTGGCCAGGCCGGCGAGCCGGGTCGAATCCGCGCTGGCCGGCCACCAGGGCAGTCCAGGCCCGGCCGAGATCGATCTGCGATGGGCGCCCGACGAGGCCGACTTCGCCGCCCCGGCCGTCGCTGCCGCGTGGGCGAAGGTCGCCGCCGAGCCAAGCGCGCTGCCAGACCTCGCCCGCAGGTACGACCTCACTGATCCTTACGGCGGCCACCGGGCCGCGCCCGTGCTCTCGGCCCAGCTCGGCTTCGGATCGGCGCTCAGCGCGGACCGCGTCAGCGTGGGCGCGGGCGTCACGGGACTCCTGCACGACCTGGCCGGGCTGGCGGATGGCGGCACGGTACTCACCGCTCCGGACGGTCATCCCCAGCTCGCCGAGGCCGCGGCGGCCGCCGGGATCAGGGTCGCCGTCGCGCCGCTGCCTGATCCGGTGACCGCGATCGCGGCGGTCGCCGAGTTCAGGCCCGCCGTCACGGTGCTCGACCGGCCCACCACCACGGGGGAGAGGTGGACGCTGCCGATGATCGGTGAGCTGGCCGCAAGCACGGCCGGCGTCGGAGGCGTGCTGGTCGTCGACGAGAGCTACGCGTGCTACCTGCCCCCCGGCGACAGTGCCGCTCCGCTGACCCAGTCTCTGGAACGCCTGATTGTGGTACGCGGCGTATCCAAAGGGTTTTGCTGCGGCGGGCTGCGCATCGGCTTCGCGATCTGCTCGCCCGGGCTGGCCGTTGCCGTACGGTCCGTGCTCGCCCCGCTGGCCTGCTCGGCGCTGGCGCTCGACGTCGCGCTCCAGCTACTTTCCGGAGCGGACCAGCTCGGCCCGCTGAGGGAGAGGATCGCCGTGATGAAGCCGGCCCTGGAGTGCGCGGTGCGTGCCACCGGGATCGGCGTGCTGCCGACCGATCCGCGCGTTCCGTGGATCGTCTTGCGGCGCGACCCGGCTACCGAGGCTACGCTCGCCAGCTGCCGGCTCGTCGCCAAAGCCGTGCCGGTGCTGTGCCCGGCCTCGGCCGCCGCGGGGCCTGGCCTGCTCCGCATGTCGGTACCGCTGTCGGCGGAACGCGCCGGCGCGGTGATGGCCGCCTTGGCGCGCGCCGCCGACGGGGGCCACAGGGGCGACGAGATGGCGGGCTGATGCGGCTCGCCGCGCTCGCCGCCGCCATCCATGAAGCTTTCGACACCGAACTTGCCATGACCGATGTCGAGGCTGTCTGCAGGCACGACAGATTCCAGGCATCGGCCGGCATCGCGGCCGCGGCGGACTACGTCGCCGACCGTGCGCAGGCCGCAGGGCTGGCTGACGTCCAGGTGCTGTCGTTCCCGGCTGATGGCGCCCAGCGGTGGTGGACCTACCACGCGCCGCAGTCCTGGACTCCGGTGCGCGCCACTCTCGCGATCAGTGGCAGCACCCTGCTCAGGTACCCGGAGCAGCCATACCGGCTGGCAGCCTACTCTGCCCCGATCACCGCTGGCAGGCAGCCGCTGGCGCTGGTCCGCTGGTCCGACGTCCGGCGCGGGGCCGCCGACCCGTGCGGGGCGCTGGTGCTGGCCGACGAGCCGGTGAGCTTTCCGGTGCTGGCCGGGCAGGTAGCGGCGGCTGGCGCCGCGGCGGTGGCGGCTGACCCGCTCGGCTCGGTCCGGCATCGCACGCCTGACCAGGTCGGCCGCCTTGAGCTGCTGGCCGGGAGCACTCTTGCCGCCTTCAGCGTGACCGCCGCCGAGCTGACCGCGCTGCTCGCGGCAGCGGACAGAGGGGTACCCGCCAGGGTCGAAGTCGAAGTCGCCCCGGCGGACCACGCGATGCCTGTCGTGACCGGCGTGCTGCCCGGAGCCGGCTCAGGCAGCGAGGCTGGTCAGGAAGAGGTGCTGCTCAGCGCGCACCTGTGCCACCCGAGGCCGAGCGCCAACGACAACGCGTCCGGCGTCGTGGCGCTGCTTGGCGCGGCCAGAGTGCTGGCGCGCCCGCGCGCTCGGCGGACGACCGGCCGGGCTGGCGCCGGGCCTGGCGGGCTCGGCGTGCGATTCTTGTGGGGGCCTGAATTCGTCGGGCTGGCGGCGTACCTGCACGACTACGTCGGCACCGGCCGCGCGCCGAGGCCAGCGTTCGCGGTCAGCGTCGACATGGCGGGCGAGGATGTCGGCAGGTGCGGAGGACCGCTGGTGATCGAGCGCGGCCCCGACGACATCCCCTCGTTCCTGCCGGCGCTGGCGCAGCGTTGCGCGTCGCTGCTCCCGCCGGCGTCGCGTTCCTACAGCGGTGCTGTCCCGTGCGAGCCGTGGACCTTCCGCACGACACCGTTCGTGGGCGCCTCCGACCACATGCTCGCGGCCGATAGGCCGGTGCGATCCCAGGCGATCGCGCTCGGTCACTGGCCGGATCGCGCTAACCACAGCTCGGCGGACACGCTGGAACTCGTAGACCCGGCCGAGCTGACCCGCACCGCGGTGATCGCCGGAACGCTCGCCGCCGCCCTGGGCAACGGCATCGATGGTGAACTAGCTGCCGACGTCCGTGATGCCGTCACTAGCTGGGCCGCCAGCCACGTACTCAGCAGCTTGCCCGGGTGCGCGCCGACGCGGGCAGCCGCGGCGAGCCAGGCCGGTGACTGCCCGGTCCTTGACCCCAGGGACGGCGCGAGCGCCGGGCGGCTGCTGCGGCATCGGGGTGCCGTGGCCGCGAGCGCGGTGCGGTCACTCGCCGCTATCGGCGCCGGCCCCGGCTGGCTCGATTCGGCGGCCGGATGGATCGACGGCCTGGTCGGGGCGACCGCGGCCGTCCTGGAGGCACCGGCCGAGCGCTGCGAGGTTCGTGAGGTGCGCGGCCGGGCACTCGAACGTTGCTGGCCGGGCCCGGTAAACCTGCGAGCGCTCACCGGCGCGGCCCCGCCGGCGGGCAGGGAATGGCTCAATGACCGGTACGGCGCTGACCGGGGTGGCACCTACGCCAGGGCGACCGCGCTGATGCGCGGTGTGGACGGCCGGCGCGACCGGGACGAAGTCGCCTGGTGGGCCGCGCTCAGCAGTGAATTGCCGATGCCCGTCAGCTTCGCCGAGTCCTTCATCGACATCCTCTGCCAGGCCGGCTGGGCCCGCGAGAGCGGGGAGCCGTCATGACCAACGCCGGACCCGCGGTTACCGCGACCACCCTGCTCGCCGAGGCCGAACTGCCCGTCGCCGGCCTGTACCGGCGGCATCCCGAGCACAACCTGAGCTCCATCGCCGCCGCGATCACGACCTGCTACGAAGGCACCGGGCCGGTCCGGCTCGGCCCGGGGCGCGGGCTCGCCGTGATCGCCGTCGACGGCCTCGGCTACGCGCGGGCGGCGGCCGCGCTCAATCCGGATTCACTCGTGCCGCTGACCAGCGAGTTCCCGACTACGACGATCGCCTGCCTGCTTACCTCGGTCACCGGCCAGCGCACCGACAGCCATGGCTTCATCGGCGTGCAGTACCTGTACGAGGACGGCATTCACGCTGTGAACTGCCACGACGGCCAGCTCATAGCTCCCCTGGCGCCGGCCAGGTCAGGGCCGGCTACCTCGGCGCGGCCGACCAGCGCGCCTTGCCTGGAAACGGTCTTCGATGCCCTCGCCGGGCGCGGCGTGTCATCGACTGTGCTGCCCAACGAGCTCGACTGCCTGCACCGCGACGTGCGGGGCAGGCTGCTGCACGGTGCCGGGCGCGTGGTGCCGGCGATGCCGCCGCACGACAACCCGCTGACCATGCTGGCCGCTTTTACCGACCAGCTCACCTCGGCCGTAGCAGCGACTCCGCGCGGCCTGACGTGGGCCTACCTGGATCTGGATACCCATCACCACAGGCATGGCTTCGACGCGGAGTTGCGCGCGGCGGCGGCCGAACTCGACCGCCTCGCCGGCCGGCTGCGAGCTGACGGCACCTCCGTGCTGATCTTCAGCGACCACGGGCTGACACCCAACAGACCGAGCCAGGACACCCTCGCTGCCTGGGACGAGGCGACAAGCGAACGCTGGTGCCGGCTGCCGGCCGGCGGTGCCGGCCGTACACGCTGGCTCTACCCGCAACCACCGCACGAGGACCGGCTGGCGGCTCGGCTCGCGGCGCAGCTGAGCGATGCCGTGGTGATCGGCCACGAGCAACTCGCCAGCTGGGACCTTGCCAAGGACGGCTCGACCGGGCAACGGCGGCTGGGTGAAATCGTGCTGCTCGCCCGGGGCGGGGACTTCCCCGCGCCCGATGCCACCACTCAGTACGAGCACGGCTCGATGACCGCGGACGAGGTACTCGTGCCCATGGCGATCTGGTCCGCGGGCTGACCGCGCGGTGCGCACGGGAGGGACAAGACGTGACCCAAGCCGAACTGGCCGGCAGCTGGCTGTCGCAGGACCCGCGCAAGCTCGAGTACTACAACGATGACTCCTATTTCTGGGAGGGACTGGCCACGCTCGAGGCCGTCGCCGCCGACCGCGGCAGCCCGGCGGAAAGCGAACTGCGACATCTGACCTTCATGCTGGTGAAGCCGGAGGCCATCGTCGGTCGCCGGGTCGCGCCGATCCTGGATTTCCTGAGCGGGTGCGGGTTCCGGATCGCGGGCACCTGGCCGTTGCGGATGGGCAGGCACGAAGTGCGGTGCGTGTGGCGGTATCAGTTCAACGCCATCCCGATCGCCCACATCAGGGCGCACGAGATGATGCTGGCCGAAGACGAAGTCTTCCTGGTCGGGCTTGATCACCGCCTCACTGACGGCCAGCCGAGCGCCGCTCGGCTGCTCGCACGGAGCAAGGGCTCATCGGCCGATCCTGGCGGCGGGAACAGTCTCCGCGACCTGCTCGGCCGCCCGGCGCTGCTGATCGCCTTCGTGCACGCCCCTGATGAGCCTGCCGATGTCGTCCGCGAGCTGGCCGTGCTGTGCGAATGGCGACTGCAGCGTGAGATCTTCGCGACGCTGCTCGCGGCCAGGCAGTGGCCGGACGCCCGGTTCGCCGCCGCCGCCCGCGCGGCCAGGGCCTTGATGACATCGCGCTATGACAAGGTCGCGGCGCATGACCTGGACGCGACGGCTGCCCTGAGCAGGCTCCGCGCCAGGCTGGCCGGCGACCCGATGGGACTTTCGCCGGCCGCGCTGGCGGCGATCCGGGCTGGCCATACTGCTCCGGACCGCGCGCTCGGCATCGTCGCCGAACTGGAAAACGCCACTGAACTGCCCAGGTGGGATCGCATCGTGACGGCCATACAGCTAGTCGACCGGCTGCGAACGGGCAGTGACCCGCTCATCGGCCCGCCGCCTTCGCCGTTCTGGGAGCGGCTAGGCGCGGCAGACGAACGCGAATAGCGGGATCGGCTCGAGGCGAAACCTGAGCTTTGCCCTCGCGTTGCTGCGACCTGCCTCGAGTGTCGTCCGGCGAGTGCGAATCGTTTCCTCGATCGCGGGGCGCAGCATCAGGGGAAAGGAACTGTCGATCCCCCGCGTGAACTCGTAGTCGATCCCGCCGGCCCACAGGTGGAATCGCGTCGCGTCGCAGAGGCTGATCGCGGCCGATGCCAGCCTCCCGCCGATCCTGACCTCGGTGATGTTGACCAGCTCGCCGGCCAGCGCTATGAACTCACCGAAGTGGTCGGGGTAGTAGCCGGCCGTGCCGTGCCGTGCGGTCGTGCGCCGGCACAGGTCCACCGCGCCGGCCGCTTCGCGGACGGGATCTAGCGCTGACACGGTCATGCCTGCCCGGCTGGCCTGATGCAAGCTGGTACGGAACTTGCGCCTGGCCTTGCTGCTCGGGATATCGGCGACGTAGTCCTCGGCGCTCGGATAGGCGGTTACGTCCTTGCTGAAGCGGGTATTCATCGCGAACTTCATAAGCCCGGCCGCCGTCAGCCGACTTGCCGTCGTTCCCGTTCCGTCGACGTTCAGGAAAGCGAACCATTTCACCCTCGACTGCCTCGCCACGTCCGCGAGCGCGGCACATACCTGGTCGGCGAGTTCCTGAGTCAGGCACTCCGGCCGGGCTGGAATGAGAGTGTCGTAGCAATGCGTGACATGGGTCATCAGAATCCGGTCACCTGGCCTGCGGTCAGGCAGCCCCAGCCCGGAGATGTAACCGGCCGGATCATCGGTGCCCTGCACGTAGGCGGGCAGCACCGCCACCGGGGGATCGCCGAAGATGAGATAGATGAAGGACTCGGTGTGCTGAAGCGGAACACGTTCATACGCCCGGACGAAAGCGTAGTCATAAAAAGCCGGCGCGGTAGCGGCCCTTATGACAGCTGACCACTGGTCCTGATCGACCTCATCGATGCTGCTGTACACGGAAATTTCTGGGGCATGGTCCGGCACCGTGTCTCCGCAGCGTCGGTCAAAAGGGACTACCTCCGTGCACTCTAACAAGGGCAAAACAAGCTGTAAATAACGGACACAGGGGCACTCGACGGAGGGTGATATGTTGGATCTTGACGCGCGGCGCGCGCCAGGGCCCGGCAGCGCCCCCCGCATGGCTGCGTGAATTGATGTTGGTAAATGGGTGTCAATCCGCGCATTGATGTTGTCTGCGGGCCAGGGGAACGAGGCGGCGCGAGGATGCGTTTGAGCATACGGATGCCGGCCGGCCTGCCGCGGGGACCTGAGCGATGACTTCCATCGGCGAGCGCGTCCGCCGGTTCCTGCAGAAGCCAGGCACCGCCGACCTGTCCCGCTTCCAGCGCCTGCTGCCCGCGATCGCGGCACGCGAGGAAGCCATGACCAGCCTGACCGACGCTGAGCTCGCCGGACTGCTGGCGAGCGCGAAAGATCAGAAAGATCAGGCCGAGCGCGGAGCGGCGCTGCGCGAGGCGGCCAGCAGGGCGCTGGGCGAACGCCCCTACGACGCCCAGCTGCTGGGCACCCTGGCCATGCTCTCAGGCTGTGTCGCCGAGCTGGCCACAGGTGAGGGCAAGACGCTCAGCGGCGCGCTGGCCGCCGCGGCATACGCGGCGAGCGGGCGCCGGGTGCACGTGATGTCGGTCAACGACTATCTCGCCCGCAGGGACGCGGAGTGGATGCGCCCGGTTTACGACCTGCTCGGCATCACGGCCGGCCACGTGGGCCAGGCCAGTACCAGGCAAGAGCGCCGCGAAGCTTATGCCGCGCAGGTGACGTACGCACCGGTCAGCGAGATCGGCTTCGATCTGCTCAAAGACCGGTTGCGGACACAAGCCGGGGACCGCGTCATGCCTGACCCCGACGTCGTGCTCATCGATGAGGCCGATTCGGTGCTGATCGACGAGGCGAGGGTCCCGATCGTACTCGCCGGGGCAGCGGAGGCCGGCGACGCTGGGCGGCAGATGGCCGGGCTGGTCGCGGGACTGCGCCCTGGCCTGCATTATCAGGTCGACTTCGACGGGCGCAGCGTCCACCTGACCGACGCGGGCACCAGGGCCGCCGAGCATGCGCTCGGCGACATCGATCTGTATGGCGCTGCCGAACTCGACACGCTGACCAGGCTCAACGTTGCCCTGCATGCGCACGCGCTGCTGCACCGGGATATCGACTACATCGTCAGGGACGGTCGTATCCAGCTGATTAACACCTCACGAGGTCGGATCGCCTTGCTGCAGCGCTGGCCAGACGGCCTGCAGGCGGCCGTGGAGGCGAAAGAGGCCATCCCGGCGAGCGCGAGCGGCGAAGTCCTGGACAGCATCACCGTCGAGTCGCTGGTCAGGCGTTACCCGCGGATCTGCGGGATGACCGCGACGGCGGTGCCGGTGGGTGCGGAACTACGCGAGTTCTACGGCCTCGAGGTCGCGGTGATCGCGCCCAACCGGCCCTGCGTTCGCGACGACGAGCCAGACCGGATCTATGCCACGGTGGCCGAGAAGGAAGCCGCGGTAGCCGTCGAGGTCGTCGACGCTCACGACACGGGCAGGCCCGTTCTCATCGGCACGCTCGATGTCGCCGAGTCAGAACGACTCGCGAGCCGGCTTGCCGGGCAAGGCCTGCGATGCACGGTACTGAACGCCAAGAACGACAGTGAAGAAGCGGCGATCATCGCGGAGGCGGGCAGCCGCGGCGCGATCACGGTTTCCACGCAGATGGCCGGGCGTGGCACAGATATCCGTCTTGGCGGCCGGGAAGGCGACGACGGCGCCACAGCCGGTCTCGGCGGGCTCCGCGTAATCGGAACCGGCCGCTACTGGAGTCCGCGGCTCGACAATCAGCTGCGCGGCCGGGCCGGTCGCCAGGGCGATCCCGGGTCGTCGGTCTTTTTCGTCAGCATGGAAGATGAGCTGATCACGGCCCACGCGCCCGACGCCGAGGTGCCGCGCGAGGTAGCGGCCGATGGCCTGGTCGGTGACGCCAAGGCCCGGTGGACCGTGGGTCATGCCCAGCGGGTGGCCGAGGGCGCGAACACCGAGATTCACCGCAACACCTGGCGCTATAACAAGCTGATCGAGGAGCAACGCCGCGTCCTGCTCGAGCATCGCGAGCGCGTGCTCGCGACCGGCGCGGCGCTCACCGCGCTTGCCAGGCACAATCAGGAACGCTATGACGAACTCGCTGCGGAGGTCGACCTCGACGTACTGGAGCAAGCGGCCCGTGACATCGTCCTGTGCCACCTTGACCGGGCCTGGGCCGGTCATCTGGCCGTGCTTGCCAACATCCGCGAGGGCATCCACTTGCGCGCGCTCGGGCATGGTCCCAACCCGTTCATCATGGCGCTTGACCCGCTGGCCGAGTTCCACGCGGAAGCGGTCAAGCTGTTCAAGGGCATGCTGGAAAGGATCGAGCAGGATGCCGCGGGGACCTTCGCGACGGCGGAAATTACCAGCGAGGGCATCGACGCCAGCGCCGCCGGGCTCAAGCGGCCCAGCGCCACGTGGACTTACCTGGTGAAGGACAACCCCTTCGGCACGGACGCGGACCGGGCGCTGCGCCGGCTGGTCAGGAAGGCCAATCCGGACCAGGGCTCTCGTTAATTGTTCGAAACTGCTCTATCCCCCAATGGCGCCGCGTGCAGCTAACGTCGTAGCCGTGAGCGACATCGCTGCTGAGAAACCGAGCCAACTGATCGTCGCTGCCGAACGCGTCATCTACGCCGGCGCCGAGCTCCAGCTGACTCAGCTCGGCATCGATCTGCCGGACGGCGACCGGATCTGGTGGGACACAGTCCGCCTGCTCCGTACCGCCTCGGTCGCGCTGGTGGACGCCGACGACCGGGTGCTCCTGCTGCGTCGGCCGCGTCTGATCCAGGGCCGCCTGAGCTGGGAACTGCCCGGCGGGATCGTCGACGCCGGCGAAGATCCGCGCGTTACGGCCCTTCGCGAACTGGCCGAGCTCGCCGGTTACCGAGCCGCTCAGCTCACGCTTGTGCAGTCACTGCAGCCAGCGCCGCACTCGGTTGACGGCGAGCGGCTGCTCTTCGTCGGCCGGGAGCCAGAACCAGCCGAAGGCGTGGCGCCGGACGGCTGCGTGCGAGAGTGGGTCGCGCCCGCCGAGGTGCTCGAACGGATCAAGACCGGCCAAATCTGGGATTCGGCAACTCTGGCAGCTCTCCTGGGACTCCTGGCACGAGCCTGGTAGGACAACCCCACCTGGCACGGGCACAGGTCATCGATCAGGGGAGCTTTCGGTTTCTGCGTGCACTGCCGCCTAGCTGAAATTGATCTTGGAAGGATGCGTGGTGCCGGTCCCGGTGCCCGATCCGGCGGCAGCGTGGTCCCGGCACATCCCCCTGGTTCTAACGCGCAAATACGTTGACATTAGAACGCGGGCCGTTCTAACGTTAATGAAAGTATCCGTTAGAAGGGATGGCAAGGGCAATGAGCGTAAGCGCGCCAGCTGTACCGGTCACCGGGACCGCGTCCAGGCAGGACCGGCTCAGGTCAGACCCGACTTACCAGGCGTTCTGGCTGCTCCGCATCGGGTTCACCGTGGCGCCGATCATCTTCGGCGCTGACAAGTTCGCCGACCTGCTGACCAACTGGGACAAGTACCTCGCGCCCTGGGTCAACAACATCGTCCCAGGGACCGCTCACCAGGCCATGTACGCGGTCGGGGTCATCGAGATCGTCGCCGGGCTCTCCGTCCTGGTCAAGCCGCGATTCGGCGGCTACCTGGTCGCTGCCTGGCTACTCGGGATCATCGTCAACCTGGTCAGCATCGGAGGCTACTACGACGTGGCGCTGCGTGACTTCGGCTTGCTGCTGGCCGCGCTGACTTTGGCCCGGCTCGCCCAGGCGTTCGCCGGCGAAGATCTCCTGTTCCGCAGCCGGTCGGCCGCCAGCCGGTGACCGGCCGCAAACGACCGCCCGGTGAGCCTCGCACCGGGCGGTCGTGGCTCGCCTAAGGCGGCGCGGAAGCCGGTGTCGACCGGTGCCCTGGCAAATGAGCCAGCGCCACCCCGGGCTTGACGGCAGCGCGCACCAATGACCTCCCGGGCATCGCCCGGTATCGCCCGCGCAGCCGCGCATCCTCTTAGCCACCCGGCGGTAGTTCGTGGGGGTTTCGGCGGCCGGCCGTGGGTGGAGTTCTCCGCGATCCAGACCATAGAGCGACGCTAAATAAGTCGTGGCTCACCGCGGCGGTCATGTCCGTCGAGATGTCATCTATGACCTGTTCGAAGGGTACGGCGCGTGTCGCGGAGAACGCTGAGCTTGGGGATCCTGGCGCCGGCCGTAGTGTCGTTCCCGATTGGTGCCTCGAACCTGGCCAACCCGCAAGCTGACGCCGCGCGTTCTCGCCCGCGCGCTCAGCCAGGCCGGCACTGTCGTCTGCGAGCCGATGACCAGCCTGCGGATCGAGGTGCCTGACACCCGGATGGACGCCGTGCTCTTGGTCCTTGCTGGTCTCGGAGCCGAAGTGCGGGCGCCAGCGTTGCACGGCGACCTGGCAGTGGTCACGGCAATGCTGCCCTCAGCGCGGGTGCGCGCGCTGCAGGCGCAACTGCCTGCCCTGACCGGCGGTGAGGGCGTACTCGAATCCAGCTTCGGCGGCTAGAAGCCAGTCCACGGCGGCGCTCCGCGACGTTAGCGGGGCGCCGCCTGCCCGCGGGCTATGCGGGCTGGTCGAAGATGCTGAAGGCGAGGTCGCCTTGCTGGTTCATCTGCGCGTCGAGCGCCTTGTCATCGAGCACCGCCGCCGCGGCCGGGTCGACGAAGACGCGGGCTCCGCCCTCTTCGACCACCTGATCACCGGCGATGGGACCCTCGGTGAGGGCGAGCTGGAAGGACGTTGATTCCTCGCCCTGGGCCATGATGCGAAGGCCCGCCTCGGACGCTGGCTCTTGCTGCGACGTCAGCGTTCGGATCGCCGAGACAGCACTGTCGGTGAGCGTGAGCATGGCTAACTCCTCACTGGAGGTCTAGGCATGCGGCTTGGCCTACCCAGCTTGCCGCAGGTCAACCGGATGCGTCTGCCGCTGCTGGCCGAAACCGGTTTGGTGATAGCCGAGCCAGGTGAGCGCAGACGGGTACGGTACCGGTCCCGCGCCCATGTGGCCCGCCTGAATGCCCGCGGCACGACCCTCGCCTTCGCGTCGCGCGCCCCGCAGCCGGAAGTCGCCAGGCTGAAGGCACGAATGGGCTGGGAGATGGTCCCCCGGTACACCATCACCGACGATTTCGACGCCGACTTCGGCGTGGCCGAATATTACGGCACGAACGCGTTCATCCAGGGTGCTCCGTACCTACTATTCCCTCGGCGACGGATGTACACCGTTACGTCCAAAGCGTGCGTGGCCGCTTGGGGCAGTATTTGCACTTGGACTAGCAGCGGCTAACGACGTGGTCACCTGGCCGGAGGCGACCTCGGCTACCTGGGCCATTCTCGCCAGCGGGCTGAGAGGCGGGTTGACACATCATCAGCCGCAAAGTCTTGTTCATCTTGGTGCCTTTTGTTTTGCTGACAATAGTCCCGCACTGAGCTGTACAGCCATTGCTGGAGCTGTCCGATGTTCTGAAGGAGCAAGCGTGCGCAAGTTCCGGCCTCGTCTCACTACCGCTCTCCCCGCGGCCACGCTGGCCGCCGTGACCTGCATCAGCGGCGCCGCCGCCCTGGCCCCGCCCGCCGAGGCGGCTTCATCGGGTGCCGTCGTCAACGAGGTTTACGGCGGCGGCGGCAACAGCGGCGCCACGCTGACCAGCGACTTCATCGAGCTAGCTAACGCCGGCAGCGGTGCGGTCACGCTCGACGGCTGGTCAGTGCAGTACATCTCGGCGAGCCCGGGCGCCACAACCACCTGGCAGGTCACTCCGCTGACTGGCTCGCTGGCAGGCGGCGGCCTGTACCTGGTGGGCGAGGCGGCGGGCGCGGGCGGCACCACCGGCCTTCCGGCGACGCAGGCCGCCGGCTCGATCAACATGTCGGCCGCGTCGGGCACGGTCGCGCTAGTCGACAACTCGACCGCGCTGACCTGCAAGACGGCCGCAGACTGCGCCGCCGATCCTGACGTTGTCGACCTGGTCGGCTACGGCACCGCGCTCATCCACGAGGGCAGCGCTGACGCTCCTGGGCTGAGCAACACGACCTCGGCTCAGCGCATCACCACGACGGACACGGACCAGAACGGGACCGACTTCACGGCCGCCAGTCCGACCCCGGGGCGCACCTACGGCAGGCTCAGGCGGCGGCGGCGGTGGCGCCACGCCGGGGCCGCTGGCCATCCACGACATCCAGGGCACGGGTTTCCTGTCGCCGCAGAACGGCAAGACGGTCACCAACGTCCCGGGCATCGTGACGGGCGTTCGCGCGACGGGCTCGAGCAAGGGCTACTGGATCCAGGATCCCGGCCCGGACAGCAACCCTGCGACCAGCGAGGGCATCTTTGTTTTCACCGCAAGCGCGCCGACCGTCGCTTCTGGCGACTCTGTGCTGGTGTCGGGCAAGGTCCAGGACTTCTACCCGCTGTCGAGCGGGGACACCGCCGCTACGACCTCCAACCTGTCGATTACCGAGATCGACCAGACCAGCGTGATCACGCTCTCCAGCGGCAACCCGCTGCCTGCCCCAGTCGTGCTCGGTCCGGATACCGTCCCCGCCTCCTACGCCCCGGACCTGGGCGGCCAGAACATCGAGTCCACTGCCATCGACCCGACTCGCTCGGCGCTTGACTTCTACGAGTCGATCGAGGGCATGCGGGTCGAGGTCGACGACGCGCGCGTCGTCGGGCCCTCTGACTCCTTCGGCGAGGAGTACATCACCACGAAGCCAGACCAGGACGTGAGCTACCGGGGAGGGACGCTGCTGACGGCTGAGAACGCTACCCCGTCAGGCCGGCTCGAGGTCGTGGCCGCTGACGGAAGCAACCCGGAGGTCAACGTCGGTGATGTCTTCGCCGGCGCGACCATCGGCCCGATCGACTACTCGCAATTCGGCGGCTACTTCATCGCCGCTACTACCCTCGGCACCGTTCAGCGCGGCAACCTGGCCCCGGTGGTCGCCGCCGGACCGGCCAGGAATCAGCTTTCGATCGCGACCTACAATGTCGAGAACCTGGCGCCCTCCGACCCGGACAGCAAGTTCACGGCACTGGCCGACGGCATAGTGACCAATCTGGCATCGCCCGACATCATCGCGGTCGAGGAGGTGCAGGACAACGATGGCGCCACCGATGACGGCATCGTCGCGGCCGATCAGACGATCAGCAAGTTGACCGCCGCCGTTGTCGCGGCTGGCGGCCCGTCTTACGATTCGCGCGAGGTCGACCCGGTCAACGACCAGGACGGCGGCCAGCCAGGCGGCAACATCAGGGTCGTCTTCCTGTTCGACCCGAGCGTGGTGTCATTCGTCGACGCCGGCGACTCGACTGCCGACCGCTCTGCGACCGGTACTCAGGTCGTCAAGAAGCACGGGGAGCCCGCGCTGACCCTGTCGCCGGGCAGGATCGACCCGACCAGCCCGGTATGGACATCTAGCCGCAAGCCACTCGTGGGTGAGTTCGAGTTCAACGGCCAGGACGTGTTCGTCATCGCCAGCCACTTCGACGCCAAGCTCGGCGACCAGAGCCAGGACGGGAGGTTCCAGTTCCCGGCCCAGAGCTCAGCGATCCAGCGGGCAGGCCAGGCACTGGCCGAACACGACTTCATCAGCCAGATCCTGGCGATCGACAAGAAGGCCGAGGTCGTGGTGGTCGGTGACCTCAACGATTACCAGTTCAGCCCCGCACTATCGGTGCTCGGGACCGGAACGTCAGACGGGACCGGCACGCCGACGCTGACCGACCTGATCACGACGCTGCCTGCCAGTCAGCAGTACACCTACGACTTTGACGGCGTGTCTGAGGTACTTGATCACATCCTGGTCAGCGGTGGCATCACCAACCTCACCTACCAGGTTGTGCACATCAACGCCGAGTTCGCCGACCAGACCAGCGACCACGATCCGCAGGTAGTGGACATCACGCCCTGACCGCCGCGGGCTGAACCTGCTGCCGAGGGCCGCCCTGGCACCCGCGCGCGTGACACCCGCCATGTCACGGAGATGGTCATGCGGCTGGTCACATTCATGTCCCTTCGGGGGTCATACAAAGGCAGTCACCAACCCATCGCGTGGAAGGAGACCTCTCCCAATGAACCAGCTTGATCTGGCGCGGGAGAAGATGAGCGCGGCTGCCAGCCTGGGCGAGGTGCTGGCCGCCGCGTACGCGGGATTCGTGACGATGCTGCCGGTCATCGAGTACCACCAGGATCCGGCTAGCTCGGATTTCGTGACGTTCGTGATAGCCGGGGAAACAGCGTCAACCTGCAGGCTTGCCCTGGTCGCGGCTCCGTCCCTGCCGGACTCGTCCCGATCGGCGGCGATCGCCAGATGCCAGTCCCGCGGGCGGACAACCGCGGAGGTCACAGCCGGCCTGGCCAGCCTGTGCCACGTGATGGCGAGCCGGCTGTGCGCCGCTGCCCTGACCGCCATCGATGCCGAAGACCGTGAAGCCTGCTCGAGAACCTCGTATCACGCCCGCCAGCTCTGCGCGTGGTTCGGCGGCGAGCCGGCGCGATGAGAGTTGGCTCACGCCGGTTGCTAGGCAGGTAGGCAACCAAGGGGTGGCAAGCCTAGGGCTGCGAAGCGCCAGATGAATCACGGATCACCAGCCGGCAAGGTAGCTGCTCGACCCCGCGGAACGCCTGGCCGTCGATGCTCGCCAGGAGCCGGCGGGCGGCATGCCGGCCCAGCTCATTCAGGCACATGTCGATTGTGGTCAGCGGAGGACGCCCGGTGGCGGCGAAAACGTCCCAGTTGTCATAGCCCACCAGCGCGACGTCATCGGGTATCCGGCGGCCCAGTTCGCGGAGCGCATCGGCCGCTCCGCGGGCGATCTGATCGCTGCCGCAGAAAATCGCGTCTATGCCGCGATCGCTGCGCAGGGCCAAGTGAGCGGCATGACGACCCCAGGCCTCGCTTCACTCGCCATGCAAAGTATCACCGGCCGCCAACGGCAGGCCCGCCTCGGCCAGTACTTGGCGCGCTCCGGCCGCGCGCAGCCGCGCTGATAGAAAGCGCTCGGGGCCGGTGATATGAGCGATCCGCGTCCGCCCGGTGGCCACCAGGTGCCTCGCGGCGAGTTCCCCGCCTTGCCGGTCATCGGGGATCAGCGACAAGTCGGCCGGGTTTTCCGACTGCGTCATCACGTAGACGACAGGCACGGGCAGGTCGGTAGCTAGCGGCGGACGAGGGTCGGTGCGCTTTCCTGTCACGATGACGCCATCGACCTTGCGTGAGAGCAGTGCCCTGACGTAGTGGTCCTCGCGGATCGGGTCGCCTCTGCTGTCGCACAGCACTACCGACATCTGCCCGGGAACGAGCGCGTCCTCAGCGCCGAGCATGACCGGGATGGTGAACCTGCCGAAGCTCTCGGAGGTGATCAGCCCCACGATGTAACTGCGCCCGGTCAGGAGGCCGCGCGCCAAGGGACTCGGCCGGAAACTGAGCTGATCAGCTGCGGCGAGCACCTTTGCCCTGGTTTCCGCGCGCAGCTTGCCAGTGCCGAGAACCTGCTGCTCACCGGGCGGATCTCCGAGCAGCCGGCCTTCAACGAAGTTGGTGCCAACTGGTACTGGGACGGGGTATGGCGGACCCCGCTCGCCTGGGCTCAGTACCTGGAGGCGACCAATGACGCCGGCTTTGTCAAGCAGTACTTCCACGACGACGCGACCCAGCCAAGTCAGTGGGGGCCAAGCCTGTACACCATGATGCACACCGATCTGCTGGCCCAGCTGAACTCGGCGGGCTACCTGAAACGGTCATTTGATAACGACTCCGGCGGGACCTGGCTGTTTGACGACGAGACCGCGCTCGCCGGCCTCGCCGCCTACGCCTACATCGCCGGACGGATCGGCGAGACGACCGAGGCGCAGTGGGCGCAGGGCGAATACACGAGCCTGCTCAACGCGACCAATGCGGGGCTGGCGGCCAACGAGAAGGCAAACGGTTTCGACTTCCTGCCGTGCGAGGTCAACGTGCCGGTCACGGCCGACCGGTGCGGCAGCCCGAACGACGCCAACTGGGCTTCCCAGGTGCTGTGGGGCGAGAATGCCTGGAACATCCTCCTGCAGGGCGGCCAGCTCAATGGCATACTCGGCGACCCGGCTCAGACCGGCAACCTGTACCAGCTGGGCTTCGCCAGGCTGGCTGGCAGCGTGCCGTTCCCGTCCTTCGGTGCCTACACCGGCTACAGCGTGGCCTTGAACACCGGCTATTCGGCCGCCGCGCTGTACGGGAACTCCTACCGCGACCTGCCGATTACCAGCTACGCATGGCAGATCGCGACCACCACCGGAGGCCCGAACGCCTGGTGGGAGGCGAACGGCTCGCCGCCCGACCCGAACACCCCCTGGGCAGGCAGCCACGCGGCGCCTGAGTTCGGCGCGATCCCGTACGCCTGGCCGATGGCCGGCCAGACCCAGACGCTGCTGCAGTCCCTCGCCGCGCAAGGTCTGACCAGCTCCGTGGCAGCGGACGGGACGCCTTCGTACCACCCCGTCCTGTATATCGGCCGTGGCGTTCCCGACGCGTGGATCACCCCTGGCCAGGAGATCTCCGTAAGGAACCTGACTTCTTGCTGCGACGTCAGCAGCGGCAACCGGGTCACCTACCGGGTGGACATCAGCACCCGCACCCAGCGCGGCGCCCGCGTCGTCAAGGTGACTGTTGATGGCGCCGCACCGGACGGCGACCTGAATTCAGGTTCGCGGCGAGCGGGCCGGCTGGCTGGACCGTGCAAGCCACGAGCCCGGTCAGCTTCGCGTCCATTGACCCCGGTGACACCAAGACGGTGACCTACTCGGTGACTCCGCCAGCCGACGACAACGGCAGTGACGGCCTGATCGTGACGGTCAGTTACTCGGCCGGCAGCGGGACCGCCCCGTCGGCCAGCGCGGAGCAATGGATGCACGTGCAAAAACCATTGCCGCTGCCCCCAGGGGCGACGGATCTGGCCCTGACGGCAACGCCATCAGCGTCCTACGCCTCGCCCTGGACCACGATCACCGCCATCAACAAACGGATCTACCCGATCCAGTCCAGCGACGACAACGATCTGACCCCGTACTGGGGCACCTGGCCGATGGCCGGCAGCCAGTACGTGCCATGGGGTAAACGCAGGCTCCGCGCGGGACCTTCGGCCCGGACCCGCGCAGGCAGGACGGTGCGCGACGCTCGCGGTCAGGCCTGTCGGCGGATGCGGCGCCCGGAGATTCGCATGGGGTTGATCTGGATAAAGTGGTCCCGGCGGCCGCCAGGCCACGCCTCCAGGCCGAATGCCTGAGCATCAGCCTGCTCTGTGTCGGCGTCCAGGTGATGCGCCGGACCCTGCACGAGAACGCTCCAGCCCTCGTGTGTCGCCCGGTCGAACTCGTCGACTTGGAAGGCGATCCTGTACTCGGCGTTCCGGATGCCGGTGCGCAGGTCCTGCACCGCGGTGCTTTCTTCCGCGGTGCGGAAGTAGATGGCGCCGTCGTGCAGGACGTAGTTCACGGGCAGGATGGTCAGGTCATACCGGCCCGTGTACGCGATCCGGCCGATTCCGCCAGGCGCGATAAGCCGCAGGCATTCGGATTCGTCCAGGTGCTCAAGCACCGGCTTCTCAGGCAACGGCAGTTCTCCCCCCGCTAGCGGATAGCACCGCCGGACTGTTCGCCACTTGAGCGACGGACCTTGTGCCCTACGGCGGCGGTCACAACGACATTAGCGTCTCCAGTGACCGGGTGACAGTTCCAGAAGGCCGGCCGCGGCTCGCAAGTTGTGGTGGTGGCGCGTGGGGACGGTAATGACCAGGACATCCGCGGCGACTTCGGCGGTGACGGTGGCGGCTTCGCCAGAGCACGGCCGGCAGCTCGCCGGCGCGGCTGATGGCACTAATCCGCTTGAGCCGGTCGCCCTGATTTACCGTGATCTGCGGACATCGGCCGAGGGCCTGTCGGGGCGTGAGGCCGCGCGGCGGCTGGAAGCGTCCGGTCCCAATGAGCTGACCAGGCGCGCTGGCCGGCGGTGGCCGCATGAGCTGGCCGGTCAGTTCACTCAGCCGCTGGCGCTGCTGCTCGCGGCGGCGGCGGTGCTGGCGTGGGTGAGTGGCACGCCCCGGCTGGCGGTCGCGGTGGCGGCGGTGGTTTTCCTGAACGCTGGTTTCGCGTTCGCTCAGGAGTTGCAGGCCGAAAGGGCGGTCGAGGCGCTCGCGGCGTTCCTTCCCGAGCGCGCGGCGGTGCGGCGTGACGGGCGGCGCGCAGAGGTTGCGGCCCGTGACCTTGTGGCTGGTGATGTCTTGCTGCTAGCCGAGGGCGACAAGGTGTGCGCGGACGCCAGGCTCATCGCCGGCACCGTCGAGCTGGATGCTTCGACACTGACCGGTGAGTCCGAGCAGGTCACCCGGTCGGCGGACTTCAATGACTTCGACGTGCCGCTGCTTGAGGCGCGTGACCTGGTGTTCAGCGGCACGGCGTGCACCTCGGGCCAGGCGGAGGCCGTCGTGACAGCGACCGGGATGCATACCGAGCTGGGCCGGATCGCGGCGCTGAGCCAGCGCACCGGGCAGGATGAGAGCCCGCTTGAGCGCCAGGTCACGCGCGCTACCAGGCTGATCGCGTTCGTGGCGATCGGGGTCGGGCTTGCCTTCCTGCCGATCGGGCTGGCTGCCGGGCTGACGCTGGCGGCGGCAGCGAGCTTCGCGATCGGGCTGCTTGTCGCCAATGTCCCTGAGGGACTGCTGCCGACGATCACGCTCGCGCTGGCAGTGGGCGTCCGCGAGATGGCCAGGCGAGGGGCGCTGGTAAAGCGGCTCAGTGCGGTCGAGACCCTGGGTGCCACCAACGTCATCTGTACCGACAAGACCGGCACGCTCACCGAGAACCGCATGCGAGTGACCATGGTATGGACCGCTGACGGCGAGACCGGTCCCGGCGAGCTTGACCCAGCGGCGGTTCCCGCGGCAGTCAGGGACCTGGCTGAGATCGGCGCTTTGTGCAACACCGCCGAGCTGCGCGGACCGTCGGGTGCGCCGGCGGGTGATCCGACCGAGATCGCGCTGCTCGAGCTAGCCGAGAGCTGCGGCCAGGCAACGGCCCTGTCCGGCCGGGCAGCTGGCCGCCGTCAGCTCTTCCAGTTCGATCCGAGGCTCAAGCTCATGACGACTGTCGATGACGTCGGCGGCCACCCGCGGGTGCACACGAAGGGCGCGCTGGAGGCGCTCCTGCCCAAGGTGACCGCCGTGCGCCGGGGCAGGGAAATAGTGCGGATCACCCAGTCTGACCGCGATGACCTGCAGCGGGTCATGAACGGCTACGCCGGGCAGGGCCTGCGTGTGCTCGGCATCGCCCAGCGCGACCTCGAAGACCCCGCGCAGGTGCCCGCCAGCCGCGAGGACGCCGAGCGGGATCTGTGCCTGATCGGCATGGCCGCCATGATCGACCCGCCCCGGCCGGAGGTCGCGGCAGCGGTAGCTCAGGTGCATCGGGCTGGCATCCGGATTCACGTCGTCACCGGCGATAACGGACTGACCGCCGCCGCGATCGCCCGCAAGGTCGGCATCGGCACCGGCACCGGAATCAGCGCCGGATCCGCGAGCGGCGCGCTAACGGTGGTCACCGGCGCTGAGCTCGGCAAGATGAGCGAGCAGGAACTGGACGGGCTGCTGGACTCCGGCGCTGAGGTGGTCTTCGCCCGGAGCTCTCCCGAAGCCAAGCTGCGGATCGCGGACGCCTTGCGTTCCATGGGCCAGGTCGTCGCGATGACAGGTGACGGCGTCAATGACGCCCCGGCGCTGCGGCGGGCCGACATCGGGGTCGCGATGGGCCGCTCGGGCACCGACGTGGCGCGCGAGGCGGCGACGATGGTGCTCACCGATGACAACTTCGCGACGATCGCCGCGGCCGTCGAGTCCGGGCGGAGGGTCTACGACAACGTCCGCAAGTTCATCTGCTACATTTTCGCCCACGCGGTACCCGAGGTCGTCCCGTTCCTGGTGTTCGCGCTGGCCGGGGGCGCGGTGCCGCTGCCGCTGACGGTCATGCAGATCCTGGCCATCGATCTCGGAACGGACACGCTGCCTGCGCTCGCGCTCAGCCGCGAGCCGGCCGAGCCCGGGCTGATGGACCGGGCGCCCAGGCCACGGACCCAGGGCGTCATCAGCTGGCGGATGCTGGCCAGGGCCTGGGGGTTTCTCGGCGTCATCTCCGCTGCCCTGGTCATGACCGGGTTCTTCCTGACTCTCAGCCACTCCGGCTGGCATCCGGGCAGCCCGACAGGCGCCGGCACGCCGCTCAACCATGGCTACCGGCAGGCCACCGCCGTCGCCTGGCTGGGCATCGTCGCGTGCCAGATCGGCACCGCCTTCGCCGTGCGCACCGGCAACGCGTCGCTGCGCTCGGTCGGAGTGTTCGCTAACCGCTTCCTGCTCGGCGGCATCGCGGTCGCCCTCGCCTTCGCCGCCGCGCTCATCTACGTTCCGGCCTTCCAGGACATATTCGGCACCGCGGCGCTCACCCCGGCGCAGCTCGCCGTAGTGGCGCCGTTCCCTGTCATCGTCTGGGGCGCGGACGAGATCCGCAGGTGGTTGCTACGCGAGAGGCGGGCAGCATGAAAGACCTGACGTCCCTGGCTGACCTGAGCCTCGGGCGGCGACCCGGCAGGCCCATGGGCGGGCACGGCACGTCGCCGGGCCGCGGACGTTGGCCTCGGCCAGCGGTGAGGCCTTTGGTCCCTGCGCGCGGGCCTTTCAGCCCTGATGCGCCGTGGCGGCCGCGAGTCATGCTGGCCTCATGTTCCCAGCTGGATAGGAGAGTGTCATGAGCCAGGTTGAGCCGCACGCCGGCGTGGTGCCGGAGATCGCGGGTACCCCGGAGGATATCGCGCGGTTTGTCGTCGACGCGGCGGTCAACGCGCCGTCGGTGCATAACTCGCAACCTTGGTGGTTCTACGGCATTGACCGTGAGATCGGCCTGCATGCTGATGATGAGCGCCAGCTTCGGGTCGCCGATCCCGACGGCAGGGAGATGATGATCAGTTGCGGTGCCGCGCTCTTCACCGCGCGGGTCGCCTTGCGCTTTTGTGGCATCGTGCCCAATGTCCGGGTATTCCCCGAGCCTGATCTTGGCACCCTGGTTGCCAAGATCAACTGGGCGGATGAGAAGCCGCCATCGGATTACGAGCGTGACCTGTTCGACGCGATCTACCGGCGCAGGACGCATCGGGGCGGGTTCGACTCCGAGGAGATGCCCGGAGGCATCTTCTCATCTCTGCGAGATGAGGCTGGCCGCGAAAATGCCGAGCTGCGCTTTATCGGAGATCAGCTCGCGCGCGACGCCGTGGCCGCGATCGTCGAGGCCGGCGATTTCACCGTCCGGCACAACTCAGCGATGGCTCGTGAGCAGACCAGGTGGGCGGGCGCGCCCTACAGCAAGCGGCGGGACGGCGTCCCGGTGACGGCCTACCCCGGCCGGCTGACCCGGACAGAGCCTTACTTCCCGCAACGTGACTTCGCCAGAGGGCACGGATGGGGGGTCGCGCCCGCCGGCCAAGGTCAGCTGCCGAGGTCGGCGGGGGTCGTCGCGCTGCTGACGACCAGTTCAGACCGCCCGGAGGACTGGGTCAGCGCCGGGCAGGCACTGCAGCGCACCCTGCTTTGCGCGACTGTCGGCGGCCTGTCCGCCGCCATGCACAGCCAGCCCCTCGAGGTGCCTCAGCTCCGTGATTTCCTCAGGATGCAGTTCTGCGACGGCAGCTACCCGCAGATGGTGCTCAGATTCGGTGTCACAGCACAGCCGTCGGCCAGCGTCCGCCGTGCGGTCTCGGACGTGCTGCTATGAGCTACGCGCTCCTCACCGACGGGAGCACAATCCAGATCCGGCCAGCCACTCCACATGACACCGACGCTGTGCGCGCGATGCATGCGGCAATGTCACCAGACAATATCTACCTGCGCTTCTTCAGCATGAGCCCGGCCCATGCCGACTATGAGGCACGGAGGGTCTGCCGGCCGCCAGGGTCCTCCCACGTGGCCTTGCTCGCCTGGTTCGACGGGCATCTGGCCGGGGTTGCCAGTTACGAACTGGCGCAGGACAACACCGCGGAGATCGCGTTCGCGGTCGATGATGCCATGCATGGCAGGGGAATCGCCACGTTGCTGCTCGATCATCTGGTCTCGATCGCGCGGCAGCACCACGTCCGCGCCTTCACCGCCGAGGTCCTGGCCGGCAACGCGGCGATGCTCGGGGTCTTCGCCGACGCCGGACTGCCGGTGCGGCGGCAACTGGAGGACGGCATCATGGAACTCTTCGTGCCGCTGCCGGCCGGCGACGGTGATGCGGCGCTGCTTGACTACCTCGACGCTGTGTCACGCAGGGATGCCAGTTCCGATGTGGCGAGCCTGCGTCACTTGCTCATGCCCCAGTCGATCGCGGTCGTCGGCGCCAGCAAACGCGCGGGCGCGGTGGGCTCGCGCGTCCTGCATAACATTCTCGCGAGCGGATTCGCTGGCCGTGTGTATCCGGTCAACCCGCACGCTGACATGCTGGCCGGCTTGTCCTGCCTCAGCTCGGCCGGTGACCTGCCCGAGCACGTCGATGTGGCAGTGATCGCGGTGCCTGCCGCGGCGGTTCCGGACGTCGCGTGCCAGTGCGGAATGCGAGGCGTCCGCTCGCTCGTGGTGCTCACCTCCGGGCTGGGCGACAGCGGGAACGAACTGGTGCAGACGTGCCGTCGGCACGGGATGCGGCTCGTCGGCCCGAATTGCTTCGGCATCGCCGTTCCGGATATCGGGCTTGATGCCACCTTCGGGCGCGATCGGCCGCTAGCGGGCATCGCCGGACTGGCTGTCCAGTCGGGCGGCATCGGGATCTCACTCACCGAGCATCTGTCTGAGCTCGGCGTCGGCGTGTCGTCCTTTATCTCCGTTGGCGACAAGCGGGACGTCTCCAGCAATGACTTGCTGACGTGGTGGGAGCAGGATGGGCAGACCGCGATGGCGATCTTGTACCTGGAGTCGTTCGGCAATCCGCGCAAGTTCGCACAGACCGCGCGTCGCGTCGCCCAGCGGATGCCGATCCTCACCGTCGTCGGCGGCCGGTCGGCGGCCGGACAGCGCGCCGCCCAGTCGCATACCGCGGCGGCCGCCAGCCCGTTCGTGACCAGGCAGGCGCTGTTCGCCCAGGCCGGCGTCATCGTGGCCGGCGGCCTGGGGGAGTTGGTTGACGTAGCTGCCCTGCTGGCATGTCAGCCGGTCCCGGCCGGGGACCGGGTAGTTGTGGTCTCCAACGCGGGCGGCGCCGGTGTCCTGGCAGCCGATGCGTGCGCTGACGCAGGGCTGCGACTCGCATCGCTGTCATCGTCGACGCTCCAGAGGCTGGCCGAGATCCTGCCTGCCGGCGCGACTATCGCCAACCCGGTCGATACGACTGCCGCCGTCGTGGCAGATCGCTTCCGCGCCTGCCTGGAAGCCGTTGCCGCCGACGAGGCCGTCGATGCGGTGCTCAGCCTGACTGTCCCGACTGCTATGGCCGACTTGGCCCAGGCGGTCCTTAGCGCGGAAGTCGGCGCTAAGCCGCTCTGTGCCGCGGCGCTCGAACAACCGGAGGGCGTGCGTCTCATTCCTCGCGCTGGCCGGAGTCAGGGGAGCAAGAGGATTGACGCTGTTCCCTGCTATGCCTACCCGGAAGCGGCTGCGCACGCGCTTGGCCACGCCGCGCGCTATGGCGCGTGGCTGACCAAGCCGCATGGCTCCGTGCCCGAGTTGCCGGGAGCGCGAAGCGATGAAGCCCGCCAGATTGTCGCCCGCTTCCTGTCGCGCAACCAAGCTGGCGGCTGGCTGCCAGCCACGATGGTCAGCGAGCTGCTGGCCTGTTACCAGATCCCTCAGGTCGCCACGGTTCTGACGAAGAGCGAGCAAGAAGCCCTCACCGTGGCCACTGGCCTGGGTGGCGCGGTCGTGCTGAAGGCCGAAGCCGGCGGCCTGGTGCACAAGACCGAGGCCGGCGCGGTGAAACTCGACCTGCGCGGCCCGGACGAGGTCGCCGGCGCCTACCGTGAGCTGGCAGCCGAATTTGGCGATGCCTTGTCTGGCGTCCTGGTTCAGCCCATGCTGCGCGGAGGCACCGAGATCCTCATCGGAGTCACCCAGGAGCCTGTGTTCGGACCGCTGGTTGTCTTCGGGGCTGGCGGAACGACGACCGAGATCCTGGCCGACCACGCGGCCCGCCTCACTCCGCTGACCGACACCGATGCCCGCGAGCTGATCCGGGGCGTCAAGGCCGCGCGCCTGCTCGACGGCTACCGCGGCCTGCCGCCCGCCGACAAGGACGCGCTGGCCGACGTCCTCCTGCGGGTCTCGCGCCTGGCCGGTGACCTGCCGGAGCTGGCCGCTCTTGACCTCAACCCAGTCATCGCCGGACCGCACGGCTGCCTCGTCGCTGACGCCCGCATCCAGATCGTTCCGGGCGCCCCGCACGATCCATACCTGCGTCAACTGCGTTAGCCCGGATGGCGGCCCGGTCCGTCTTCGCTTAGCATGCGGGCGGCGTACGCGGCTGCCTGGGTTCGCCGCTCCATGCCGAGCTTGGAGAACAGCGCGGACACGTAGTTCTTGACCGTCTTCTCGGCCAGGTACATGCGCTCGCCGATCTGCCTGTTCGTCAGTCCCTCGCCGATCAGCTCGAGTATCCGCCGCTCCTGCCCGGTCAGCTCAGCCAGCGGGTCCTGGCGGACGGCCTGGTCACGCATCCGCTGCATCACCTTGCTAGCCGCGACCGGATCGAGCAGCGAAGCTCCTGACGCGATCGTGCGAACGGCTCCCACGAGGTCCAGCGCGCGGATCTGCTTCAGCACGTACCCCGACGCGCCGGCCATGATCGCGTCGAACAGCGCTTCGTCATCGCCAAACGAGGTCAGCATCAGGCACGCCACCTCCGGCATCTGGGACCTGATCTCCCGGCACACGCTGACGCCGTCTCCGTCGGGCAGGCGGACGTCGAGTATTGCCACGTCGGGGCGGAGCGCCGGGATTCTTGCCAGGGCGGATGATGCGGTGCCCGCTTCCCCGATCACGGCGATGTCGTCGTGCGCTTCGAGCAAGTCGCGGACGCCGCGCCTGACGATTTCATGATCATCAAGCAAGAACACCTTGATCTTGCCGCTCTCATCGGCGCTGGTCATCTCGATCTTCTCCTATCGGGCAAGCCAAGATTGCCCACCGGCGCGTCGGGCCGGCGGGTAACCGCTAGTTCAATCATCGGGCAATCCCTCACGGGTGCAGGCGCTACCTGTCAGAGGGCACGATCACAACGGGGCAGAACGCGTGATGCGACACCTGCGTTGACGTCGAGCCGAGCAGCAAGGTTGCGAATCCGCCGGACCCTCGCGAGCCGACGACCACCAGGTCCGCGTCCCGCGAGGCGTCGATGAGCGCCTTTGACGGAAATCCGGTGAAGACCTCAAGCGTGATCGACGGGGGCCGTGAATCGGCGCACCCGCTGACGGACGTCGCTATCGCCTCGTCTGTCTCCTGACGAGCACGGGCAATTACCTGATGGGCGTCGGGCACCGCCAGCGGATGCCCGCTCCAGGGACTGGCCATCGTCGGGATGACCGTCATGACCTTCAGCGGTATCTGCCTGGCAGCCGCCTCGCGCACGGCCCAGTCCAGGGCCCGGTGCGCGTGCGCCGAGTCATCAACGCCAACCACGATTCCGGGCATTTCTCCTCCTCGCATTTAACTCAAATATCCCCGGGATCAGGGCCCGTCCAGTAGGGCGCTCGGACCCGCGCCATCGGGACTTTGGTCCCGGAATTCAGCGCCAGCCGCCTGATCGGCAGCGCCAGTGCCCGGGCCCTTGGTCCCCTGTCGCCGCGCCGAAGCGCCCTGCCGTGAGAACCGCTGAATACCTAGGTTGATGACATGGCTGAGCATGCGCTGAATAGCCGATCGGATCGATCGGCCGATCCTGATAACTTCCTGGTCGATGAGCTGCTGCGCGCTGCTGTCGCGGCGCCGTCGATGCATAACACGCAACCGTGGCGGCTCCGGCTCGCCGATTCCTGGACGATCGAGCTCTACCTCGATCCGGCCAGGACGCTCCCGGTCAGCGATCCGCAAGGACGCGGCGCGCTTATCGCCTGCGGCGCTGCCCTGCTCAATCTGCGGATGACGGCCGCGGCCCATGGTCTGCGCACCCGGCTGACGCTGAGCCCAGATCCGGCGCAGCCGCTGCTGATAGCTCGCGCGGAAATGTCCGCGGGCCATGCCGTCACGGCCTGGGAGCGCGAACTGAGCGGGGCCATCCCGGCGCGGCGATCCAACCGAGAGCCATTTACCGATGCCGTCGTGCCGCCAGCCATTAAGGCAGAACTCGCGGCGGCGGCCAAGGCTGAGGCCGGGATCTTGCGATTCCTCGATGAGAACGAGGCGGCGAGAGTACGGCGCCTGGCCTCAGATGCCGAACGCGATCTGCGGGCTGACCCAGCGTACCGGGCTGAGCTTGCCCGCTGGGTGACTGCGGGCCGGCAAGACGACGGCATACCTAATGAAATACTCGGCCCGAGGTCCGCTGTGGGGTCCGACCCGGTACGTGATTTCGACCCCGGCCGCCGCCAGGCGGTCCGTTACGCGGATTTCGAAGATCGGCCGCAATTCGTCGTGCTGTCGGTGCGAGCGCAGAACGCTGCCAGCTGGATCGCCGCGGGCCAGGCGCTCGAAAGAGTGTGGCTTACCGCAACGTGCCGGGGAGTATCGCTCTGCCCGCTGACGCAACCACTCGAGACCGCCGATGCCTGGCTGGTGAAAGACGCGCGCCTGGGCCTGGAGTATCCGCAGATGATCATGCGCATCGGCTACGGGCCGCAGGTGAAGATGACGGCACCCCGGCGTTCAATCTCCGACGTCGCCGGCTGGTCGTAGGCCGTCGGCTGGTCCCGGCCCTCGGCGGGACTGGCCCTCGGCCGGAACTGGCCCTCAGCGGGACTGGCGCTGACGAGGACGCTCCCGGCGTCGGCAAACGGAGCAGCCCTCTCGCTTGGCGTGCGAGAGGGCTGCTCCGTGAACTGGCAGGCCGGCGGGACTTGTCTCCCGCGTGCAGGTCATCCGGCGTGGCCTCGCACGATGACGACCGGACACTTCGCGTGATGCGCGCAGTGCTGGCTGACTGAGCCAAGCAGTGCGTCAGCAAAGGTTCCGTGTCCTCGGCTGCCGACAACGAGGAGGTCGGCACCGGCCGAAGCCTCAGTCAGGATCTGCGGCGCGTAGCCTTCGACGACCCGCTGCGCGATCGTCACCGTACTGTCCGCCCCGCTCACCCTGTTGACTGCTTCGGCAACGGTCTTCGTGGCGATGGAAGCAAAGTCGATATTGTCATCCATGATCGTGGGAGCCCAGCCGTAGCCACCGACCGAAATCGGATACTGCCAGGCAATCGTGGCTTGCACGGTGTCGCCCGTTCGCGTGGCCTGAGCGACGGCCCACCTCAGTGCCTCATCGGCGGCTGGCGATCCGTCCACCCCGACCACGATCCGTCCGGCTGCACCGCTCCTGGTATCAGACATCTCCGTTCCTTTCAGCGTGCCTTTCAGGCTTATCTGGGTTGGCTCTATCTCACTACCCTAGACTTCCCGTTCCGCCACGCATGAGCAGGAGCAATTTGTCTTGAATCGGCAGGACCTTTGTCACGAATCGGCAGGACCTTTGTCGCGCCTTCCAGCGGCCGGGCTGATCGATGGCACGGTTCATTTGATCCTGTGAACCATTTGCGGGTCCTTTGTGCTCTGTTTTTTCGGGACTTTGGGCCTGGTGTTGCGGGGTTGCCTGGCCCTGCCTGGCGGGCGGGGTGGCGGGTGAGTCTTGTCCTGTAAGCGCAGCGGATTTCGGGAAAAGCTTGCAGGAGGCACAA
>DASTJM010000067.1:0-9377 GCA_035716545.1 Streptosporangiaceae bacterium | reverse complement strand
CCGGATCCCGCTGATCGCCGGCTCCGCCATCAAATTCAGATCGGCATTTCTTTGTCTGTTGGAAGGCCCGCTGCTACAGCTTCGCACGTTACAGAACGAGCCGACGGCGCGCGGTTTGAGATGACGTTGGTCACGGTGAGTGACTGAAGGAATCACGAGGTCGTGCCGAGCGCCGACACTCTGGAGCGGGTCTTGAGGCGTCCGCGAGATCGACTCTCTCTGCGTGTCGTCTCGTCGTGCGCCTTTGATCTTCCGGATCTCGACAGGAGCTATGTCATGGACATGTCCATGACATAGCGTCGCCGGAATTCATGACTACCTCTCCGGACGGCGTCGCTGACCGCGGGACACTTGTCGATAGTGATCTGCAGATCAGTCGTCGCGGCGTCGCCAGGTGCCATGCGTCAGGCTGTCGGCAGGATTGATGAATCCCCCAATATGGTCCTTCCATCCGCTGGCCAGCCATTCCAGCAGGCGTCCCGTACCCAGGCTGTGCCCATCCCACAACACCACGACCAGGTCGGCGCGGGATGTGAAGAGAACGTCACGTGGACTGGGAGCGTCCGGTACGAAGGGATCTGCTCGCGAGTCGGCGAACGGAGCCCGGCAGGTCCTTGAAATGGATGAAGCCGCCCGGCCAGCGGGTACCACCGGGCGAGACTGTCCGCCGGTGGAACGAGCAATCCGGGAACGCGTATTCTCGGCCTGGTAAGCCGATCACTCCGCAGGCCGCCTGATCTTTGAAAGTTATGAGCTTAATCCAGATCCGGTGAGCACTTGAGCTTTGAATAAAGCAAGGCGAGCCGTTCCGGTCCTGTGTCCTACCGATCCCTGCAAGACAGAAGACACAGGTCCGAGGGTGCCATACTGTGATACGGGCTTCGCGCTCGGTAAGGAGGCGGCTCGGGTGGGTAGCGAAATTGCGCAGGTAGCGGCTGAGATAGTGCCGTGCGCTACAGCAGCGCTAAGCGCTTACGGCGTGGCATTGCTGTCGAGGGCCGAAGATAGCGCGGCCGACGCGACGGTAGCGTTCGGGCGTAAGCTGCTGCAGCGCATCTTCGGGCAGAGGGAGGACGGTGAGCCGTTGCCGCCCGTTCTCTCGAGGGCTGCCGTGAACCTGGCTGACCCGGATTACCTGGGACTCTTGCGCGCGATGATCCGCGATGCGCTGGAGAACGACGCTCAGATGCTGGCAGAGGTCAGGGAGATCCTGGCTCAGGCGAAGCTGACCGAGGCCACCAGTCCCCAAAACGCGCTGGCTGATCACGGCGGGATCGCGCAGAACATCGTGTCCGGCGGTGGTTCCGCGCATTCCGTTAACAACGTCATCAATGGTCCGAATATCTCCGCAGGCCGTGACGTTAGTTACTCCCAGCGCGATATGACGATCTATCGCACAGCAGGCTGATCCGGTCGTCGCAGCGTGCTCAGGGTCGCGGGTGTGAGCGTGAGGTCCGCTGTGACGGGATCCTGACTGTCCTGTCAGGCATTTCAAATGCTCTCAGGTACTGGCCTTTCACCAGGGTACTGTGCTGACTGCGGCCAGGTCTTATTGTCACAGCCACGGATCCTTATAGTCGAGGTCCGACATCGGGGGGCGCGATAGCGGCGGTGGGGCTTCGGCGGACTCGGCGACGCTTTGCGTGATCGGATGGTCTTTCCCTAGGGCTCCGCGCAGCCGTTTCCCGGTCGCTGTTATCAGCGCGCGTGCCGCGTGGGCCTTCCCTAGCTTGCGCAGCGCGGTGGATGCGTTGTAAGCGGAGATCAGGGTGTCAGGGTGATCTTCGCCCAGGATGCGGCGCTTGCGGGTGAGCGTGTCCTGGTCCAGTTCGCTGGCTGCTTCTGTTTCGCCGAGGTCGTACAAGTCGTTGGCTAGGTTGGTGGCAGAGGCCAGTGTGCTGGGATGATCGTCACCGAGGACGCGTCGGCGCCGGGCCAGGGTATCTTCCTGCAGGCTGCGGGCAGCGCCCAGCTGGCCTAGCTGACGCAATGTGACAGCTAGGTTACCGGCTGAGCTCAGCGTTTCGGGGCAATCCTCGCCCAGGGTTCGGCGACGCCGTTCCAGGGTGTCCTCGTGCAACTTGCGGCTGCCCTCTAGATCTCCGAGCCTTTGGAGGTCGACTGCCAGGTCGTGTGCGGAGGCAAGCGTCTCGGGGTGATCAGGGCCGAGAACGTGGCGGCACCAGGAGAAGTTAGCCTCGTCTAGTTCCCTGGCTTGCCGATAGCGGCCCATTCCGCGGAGGGCTTCGGCAAGTCCCCCGGCAGCTAGCATCACGTGGGGGGCATGGGAGCCCAGGTGCTCCTGCCAGGTCTCGTGCAACTGGCTGGCCAGCGCATGAGCACCGCGATAGTCGCCCCGGCGCGAGAGGTACCACGTGGCATCTACCGCCAGGCTCCGCAGCTCCGGATCGCTACTGGCTGCAGGCTGCAGGGCGAGCAGATGGGGCAGGAGGTCCGCCCATCGGCCCCAATTCGCAGGGATCCTGGTTTCCCCTGGGTGGCTGGCGATAAGAACTCCGCGGGCCTGTCCCAGGACGTCGGCAGCCAGCTCGCCAGGCAACTGGTCGCGGATGATCCGCTGCGTCAGGCGGTGCATCACCAGCTTGTCCCCGTCGATGCGGGCAAATGCGCTGCCGCCCAGCGCGGCGAGGGTCCGGCGCCATGCCACCGGGTCGGTGAGGCGTTCGCTGAGCGTCTCGGGCAGGCATCGGGCTGCCCTGACGAACCAGTCGGCACGAACTGGCTCAGGTGCCAGAAACGCGCAGATGACTGCCACTGCAGCAGCAGCAAGGTCTCTATCCCGCAGACTCCGGAGGCCCAGCTCGGTTACCGCTGCCAGCGACCGCGGATAGGACGCAGGGCGACCCTCGGCCATGACCTTCGCCGCTTGATCAGTGAGCAGCCGCGTGTACTCCCCTGCCTGCATGCCGGTCCCGGCCATGAACGCGCTCGCCTGGGTTATCGCCAGCGGCAAGTCGCCTACAGCCGCAGCTACCTGGTCAGCGTCGGCATCGGGAAGCCCCGGCAGCCGGCGCCGCACGAGTTCCACGGACTCGCCGCGGCTCAGCACATCCACCTCGACCGGCACGGCGATCTCGTCCCAGCCATGCGCGCGGGACGTGATGAGCACATGCCCGTTGCCGCCTGGCAGCCAGCCGGCAATGTCCTCGACGCGATCCGCATTGTCAAAAATTAACAGCCAGCTACCACGCTCCCGCAGGGCTGCCAGCACCTGCCGCCGCACCGCCTCCAGTTGCGCGTCCGCTTCAACGCATCCCAGGTCTGCGCCGAGCGCAGCGAGCTGCTCGCCAATCGAGCCGGCGTTCTCCGCGCTCACCCACCACACTGCGCTGTAATCATCACCAAACCGGTGAGCGTATTCGATTGCGATGTGCGTCTTCCCGACACCGCCCATGCCCCGCAGCGCCTGCACGACCGTCCGGTTTCCGGATACCAGCGCGCCACGGATAGCGGCGAGCACCTCCTCTCGTCCTGTGAAACTGAGATTTCGCGCAGGAACGTTCCAGCCGACTCGTTGCGGGCGGACTGACGGCGGCGATGACGAATGATGGATATGCAGATCCCTGCCGGCAACATAAGCGTCACGGTCTGCTCTGGCATCATGCGCCCGAGCACAGCCCCTCTCCGCCACCTCGTGTCCACCACCTTGCACCCGAGCCCCGGTTCATAGGTCTACGACTCCGCACACTCCTAGTGACGGAGCCGTGAGACCGCTGGTCCGATGTGTCATCAAGTGCGCGCCATCTGGCAAGTTCGTGGACGCTACGCTGTGCGGACGCATTCGCTTAATCAACCGGCATGCCGATTATGCGGGGTGTGCGCATAGCTGCCCTTTCGGCCGCAGGTCCTGATAGCCGTCTGGGCGAGCCTCCCGGTGGTGGTCAAGCGTGCGCCGCCGCGTCGGTTCCCGCAACCGGCCTTTCGCTTCGCTCACCCCGGCCGGGCAGAGATCTTCCCGGCCCCAACGATGCCGGCTTTGCCGCCCTGCTGGCAAGAACGCCCCGCGAAACATCTTGCCCGCCCGGGGCCGGTAGGTGTGCGGGCTCCTGCCGCGCCGGCGCATGCCGCGTGACCACCCGGGAGGCATCGCCGCCCGGGGCAGCCACAAGTCGTCGCCGGAAAGGACAGCACTCCCGTGCACGCAACGACCGAACTCACCGAGCCCGCAGACGCCAGCGCACAGACCGGCGCCACGGCACACACCAGCACCGCAGGCGAGACGGAAGCAGAGGCCCCAGAACTCATGGTCCCGGCGACTCGCTGCCTGATCCCCATTGCCGACCTGACCGGACACCCGGGCAACGTCCGCGAGGACCTAAACCTTACGGAAGAATTCATCGCCTCGATCGCAGCCGAGGGCGTCCGCATCCCGCTGCTCATCACAACCGGCCCCGACGGAACAAGCTGGCGGGTCATCGAGGGCCATCGTCGGCTCGCCGCCGCGATCAAGGCCGGGCTCGGCGAGGTGCCGTGCGACATCGACCCGAGCCGCGCCACCGACGAGGCGGGCCAGTACCTCGACATGCTCTTGGCGAACTCCGGCGGCTACCGCTCGAACTTCGGCCAGCTGGAGGAAGCGGCTGCCCTGTTCGCCGCCCACGAGGCTGGCGCCAGCCGCACCAGGCTGCGCAAGGCCACCGGCCGCACCGCCACCCAGATCAAGGCTGCCCTGAGCGCAGGCGGCCTGCCTGCCGAGACGCGAGCCCGGGCGGCGGAAGCGAACAGCGACGTGACCTTAGACCAGATAGCCCTGCTCGCCGAGTTCGACGGCGATGCACCGGCAACCGACCGGCTACTCCAGGCCCTGGCCAACGGCTATCCCCTGGAGCACGTCGCCTCCCGCATACGCCAGGATCGCGCCGAAGCCGCCGCGCATGCCGAGCTCCGCGCCGACCTGCAGGCTGCGGGCATCCAGGTCACCGACGACCTGCCCGAGGGAGCGGCCTGGCTGACCAGCCTGACCCACGACGGCGCGGACCTGACCCCCGAGACCCACGCCGCGTGCCCGGGCCGGGGCACGACGTTGAAGTCGTGGGACCTGCTTGAACCCTGGCACTACTGCACTAGCCCGGCCGAGCATGGCCACGCCAGCCGCTGGACCAGCCCCGCCACTGCCACCACCACCGAGACCAGCGATGGAACGGCTGGCCTGAACGCCAGCCCGGACCCCTCGCCAGTCCCAGACTGCCGTCTGGTCATCACCGGGAACAAGTCCTGGCAGGCAGCCGCCGACGTCCGCCACCGCTGGCTCACCGACAGCCTGCTGGCCGACAAGTCGGCACCCCGCGAGGCGCAGCTGTTCCTAGCCAGGCAACTGCTTGCCATGCCCGATCCGCTGCGATCAGGCCTTGCCGCAGCCCGGCACAAGCCCTTGTTCGCCAAGCTCACCGGCCGCGACCCGGGTCAGGTCGACGCCGAATGCGACACTGCGGCAGCCGCCCGGCTGACGGTGCTCGCGCTCGCGCCCGTCGTCACCGCCTACGAGCAGGCCATGACCGAAGGCGACGGCCGCAATACCTGGCGCACCGACCGGTACAGCCCCTGCCCGCGCGCCGACGCCGGCGCCTACCTGGCCTTCCTGGCCAGCCTCGGCTACCAGCTCTCCGGCATCGAGCAAGCGGTCGCCGACGGCACTAAATACCCCGGCACAGCCTGACCAATTCTCCTGAGCGGATCGGGCCGCTGGCTTACCCGCCGGCGCCCCAATCCGCTGCTCAGGCCCGGACAGCTGAATGCCATCCGTCCCGGTCGCCAGTTGACCCTTCATGCTGAAAGAAAGGCTTCCCGATGATCGCCTGTCCCGAGCGGCTGCTGAACCAGGCAATCGCCTACGCCCGCCATGGCTGGCCCGTCTTCCGCTGCCAGCCCGGCAGCAAGGAACCCGCCACCAGGCACGGCTTCCGCGACGCTACCACCTGCGAACCCCAGATCGTCCGGTGGTGGCAACGCCAGCCGCACGCCAACCTCGCCATCGCCACTGGAGCACCCGGACCCGACGTACTCGACGTCGACCAGCACGGCCGGGCAGGAAATGGCTTCGGCGCCTGCCACCAGCTCGAAGCCGCAGGCCTGCTCGACGCCGCGAGCGCAGTCGTCCTGACCCCGAACGGCGGCCTGCACTTCTACTTCGCCGGAAGCCGCCTGGCCTGCGGACGGCTGCCCCGGCACCACCTGGACTTCCGCTCTGCCGGCGGCTACGTCCTCGCCCCGCCATCCCAGATTGATGGCAAGCCTTACCAGCTCGTCCAGCACAGCCCGGCCGCATCGGGCCTGAACTGGTCGCTGGTGACCAGCCTCCTGGAACCCGACGCCACCGCTCGGCCGAGCCCCTCGGCGAGCGCGGAGTGTGGCCTGACATGGGATGCGCGTGACGGTAGCGTTTTTAGGGGTGGCTGCTTGCGATCCGGCCGTCCCATGTCAAGCCGCACGATTTCCAAGTGGCGAGCGAGCCTTCAAGAGAGGGCGGGGGCATGCGGTCAAGAGCAATGCGCTTCATGATGCTGCCGTCAGCGGTGGTGGTGGCGGCGGCGGTGCTGGCCGGGTGCGGCGCTCGCGGACCAGCCACGAACGGCCCGCTGAGAATCCACGATCAGATTTCGCTTGGCTCACAGTGCGTGCCGGGCGGTCGGGCTCAGGCGTTCGGATTTGATCAGTTCACCAACTTCGGCCAGACCACGGTGGTGCTCGACCGGGTCGTGCTGCTGCATCCGCGCAACGAACGCCTGGTCGGCTCCTACGCGGTGCCGGGGGACAGGGTCGTTGGCGTAGCGCACTGGCCGCCCAGCAACCCTCCCGCTCAGCCCGAGTGGAAGAACCGCCAGCCCGTGCACGGTTTCCGGCTAGCGCCGGGCAAGACGTTCAACATCGTCCTTGGCATAGCAGCCGTTGCCGGGAGCCGTCGTGGGATCTCGCGGGGCGAACTGGTCTACTACCACGACTCCGCCGGAAGCTACGTAGCCATGAGCCACGCCGCGAATGTCATGGCGGCGGACCACCACAACTGCTGACATGAGACGCCGAGTCAAGCTCAACGAGCGAAGCTGTCAGCGACGGAAGCCACTGTCTGGTCAGCCCTGGTTCCTGTGCGCAATTACTTGCGGCTTCACGGTCTCGCGGGCCAGTTTGTTCCCGCCCGGATCACTGGAGCCGGCCTGGCACGTCCAGCCGGGCAGGTCAAGGTTGGCGGGCTGGGTGTAGCTGGGCGCAGGCGGTCAACCGGTCCTACCAGCTCAAGCTGCGTTTCCGGATGAGCGACGTTTCTCCCCTTGAGAGCATGATCCTTCAAAGTAACCCGGTATTCTGGTCGGCTGAAGATGCACTCGACCCGAACTCACCTTTGGCATACCGGCCGGTCGATGTGACCCTTGAGCATTTTCTCAAGAGAAAAATCATGCAGTACAACGGACATGACATAACAGTCCGTGATGTTACCGACCAGCTAGCCAACGTTGAGGGCGCGGGCGCACCGGATACTGCGCCTGGGCGGACCGTCCAGCCGGTCTGGGAGCGCTAGCGCGAGACGATCACCTTCGCATGGTGCCCGGGTGCGTTCTTCAGCTTGAGGTCGCCGGACAGCAGTTCGCAGCCGAGTGCCTCGGCGAGGGCGATGTAGGCGGCGTCGTAGGCTCCCAGGTTGTGGCGCAGTTCCCACATCCGCGGGTGGTACGGCCAGACTGGATGGCGGGTGATCCGCAGGCGGGAGTAGTCGGCGAGCATCTGCTCCCCGCGGCGGTCGGTGATCTTCTTCCTTGCTGCGAGCCCCCGGACAGCGGACGCGACCTCCACGTCGAGATGATGCGGGGCATGCAGCGCGCGCGGCGCGGAGAGCCGCTGCCGCAGCACCTCATCGCTCTCGCGCGCGGACAGCACGTCGATCACGAGGGAACAGTCGACCACGTAGGTAGGGCTCATCGCCGTCCCTCGTCGCGCGCTGCGAGGATATCGTCCATGGTCAGGTCCACCGGTTCCCGGTCACGAGCGATCCGGGCGATGACCTCGGCGTTGGTTTCGGCGGTGGCGTCGGCGTCCATCAGGTCGCGCAGGTAACCCGACAGCGACTGGCCCAATGATCTGGCCCGGCTCCGCAGAACCGCGAGCGTTGCCGGATCAACATCGCGGACTTGGACGATACCCGCGTCTGTAGGCTCGCTCATGCCCAGAGACTACCACTAATCATGCACCATGCATGAATCTGCGGCACGGGCATTGCCTCAGTCCGCGGGACATCTTCGGCGTAGCGGAGTTCGACGGTGCGGAGTGAATTTCATGAGGCGACGACACGAGCCGGTGCGGTCTCCGCGAGCTTCCTCGGGCAGTTCGCTCAATGAGCAGCTATCACAACCGCTCCCGAGTCAGGCTCTAGACTCTCGTCTCCCCTAGCAAGTTCCTTAACTATCCCGAAGAGAGTCTCACGGTGCGAGGGTTCCTCCTCGCGAAGCAACTGCTCGCGGACGCGGGCCAACTCACCCACATGCGCATGTTCTAGGCGGATCGGCTCTAGGCCCCCGCGCAGCCAGGTTCGGTAGGCGCCGGCTTCGAGCAGGTTGTCGTACTCGGTCCAGGTCTTGATCCGCACCCCGGACTCCCGCGCTGCGACCCTGAGCACCGGATCGTCAGGCCCGTGATGCACCACGAGCAACTCGACGGCACCGTGCTGCCGCAGCGGCCCGAACACTTTTTCCTCCAGATCGGCGACCAGCGCCGTGCTGGCGGGCCCGTCGGCGATCCCGACGCACCGCAGCGGCGCCCCAGGCCGGAAGGCGACCAGGTAATCCAGCCTGCAGCCGTCGGAGGCGGTTTTCGTCCGCCGGTCGATCTCTGCTTCGGGACCGAGGTCGAGCCTGGTGACCTGTTCAACCCGGCGGGCGAAGCTTTCTTCCTCGCGGGGCAGCGCGAAGCCGAAGGGCGGATCTTCGGGAGGCGGTGACTGCCAGCCTGGCACCCGTAGCTCAATTCACATGCTGAGTTCGCTCCGCTTGCGGCTGGCCCGCAGGTCCTGCACCCAGACCGGGAGTACAGCCTGGCCGAGGCGGCCGCGCTGATCGGGGTGAGCATCAAGACGGTTCACACCGAAGCGTCGCGCCTGGTGGCGGCGGGGTTCATCGCCGACAGCCGCCGCGGCAACCTTGGTCGGTCCTGATGCCGGCGGGGGTGCGGCGGTTTCGCCGGGCCGGCCGGGCTGGGCTGGGTAGGTGGGGCACCCTGCTGTCGCTCTGGCACAATGCCAGGAATTTAAGGGGTGTAACGGGTGGGTTACGGGTGGTGGGGGGTCGGCGTGGCTGCCTGGTATGTGGCGAAGCTCCCGCTAGAACGGCGATTGCGACATCGGCTGTTCTGGCAAGGAGCTTCGCTTGGGT
>DASTJM010000066.1:0-12251 GCA_035716545.1 Streptosporangiaceae bacterium | reverse complement strand
GCGGGCCGCAAGTGACCGTTGCGGTCGATACCAGTGTCGCTGTTCCTCTCCTGGTCCGCTCGCATCAGCACCATGCGGACGTGGTGCGCTGGTGGGACGGGCAAGAGCTCGCGCTGAGCGGCCATGCCCTGGCGGAGACCTGCTCCGTGCTCACCAGGCTGCCAGGCGACGCCAGGCTTTCCGCCGAGGACGCCGCCCGCCTTCTCGACGCGCGATTCTCCACCCCCCTGGTGCTGAGCGGTCCGCGCGCCCGGACGGGGATTCCCGTTACTTCCCGAGGTCGCTCAGGAACCTGTTGGCGTACTCCAGAGGTGTCGTGCTGGAGATCGAGTTGCAGGTAGGGGACGCATAGGTAGCGGAGCAGGGCGTGTCCCGGTCCAGTGACCAGAGGTGCAGCCCGGCCAGGCCGTTGCCGGCCGCGTAGGTCGTCAGCGTGTCCACGTCAGCGGGAGTGAAGATCTCGCTAGCGGCGTCGTTCATGCCAGCCATCGGGGTGGCCGCGATCTTGCTCGCCGGAATTGCGTAGGTGTGCTCGAGATTCTTCACCGCCTGGATCGCCGACTGCGCCATTTCGCAGCTGCCGGAGACAACGACGCAGACGCTGCTGGTAGCGCTGCTGCCGTAGTCCATGGTCATCAGGTTGATAACGTAATTCTTCAGGGTGGAGCCCAGTACCGCCTCGACGACCTCGTTGCCGAGGGAGTTCACTCCGCCGAAGCTGCCGTCAGATGCCGCCAGCGTGGCTATGGTGAACGAGAACCGGAGATTCGGGTACTGCGACTGCGCCCCGGCCGCCGCGCTGACCAGATTCTGGATGTCCGACTGGGTCTGGCCGCCTTCGATGTCGAAGTCGATGCCGACCAGGTGCGGGCTGGCGTAGCGGGCGATGAATGACTCCATGCCAGCCGTCGAGGCGCAGCTGAACGTCCCGGCCGCACCGCCGGTCGAGATAACGTAATTCAGGCCGGCGTTCTGGAGCTGCGGAACGTTCTCGGCAGCCCAGGCCGCGCCCGAAACACCACCCCAGGTCTCGCTGCCGCACGTTCCGGTAGCGAACGCCAGCGTGATCGCTGGCAGCCCCGGAACGTAATTGGACACCAGGCTGCCTGAGCCGACCACCGGCAGGTCAGACCCCTCCACGGCCGACTGCATCTCGTCGGTGTTCCAGTTCATGTTGATAGTGACGTCCTTGTACGGGCTGAAGAGCAGGCCGGTAACCGAGCCGGTCCCTGTGCCCGTACCCGTGCCGGTGCCCGTGCCCGATCCTGAGCCCGATCCGCCGGTGCAGGCGCCATCGGATGTCCACGGCTGTCCTGAGCCGCTTCCGCCGTTATTGGTGGCCGGGTCGTTGCCCTGAGTCCACCAGTTAGCGGTGTAGTTGATTCCGTTCTCGCTGGCCTGATTGCCGGCGGTGTAGACGGCGGTGGAACTCCACGCCGCAGCGCACGCGGTTGATGCCTGCGCGGCGGGCCAGGAGGCCAGCACCAGGACTGAGCCGCCCGTTGATAACCCGAGCGCCGAGCCAGCGATGAGAGCTGCGCGCAGTACTCGTCTTCCGACCTGCATGGACCCTCCAGAGGGCGAGAGAAAACTGAAGCGATCTGGCCCCCCGCGCCAGCGGCGAACCGGTGGCGTGGTCACTTTGTATGTCCGGACAGCCAGGGTCGTCAAGATAATTATTAGGAAAGTTTCCAGTTAATTTGGTCCTGCTGGCGTGAAGATCCGGAACGAGCGAGTCTTGGCCTCACCAGCCACTGGCGTATCAACGGCCACGACGCCGGCAGCCTCAGGAAACGAGCCTGATGCAGGGGGCCTGCGATGGAATGGATCCTCACCGGCATGCGGTCATCGTTGACCTGCTGCGGTCAGCTGTCTTGACCCGGCGCGTCCGGCGTGCCCTCCGCGTCCAGATAGTCATGGACCAGTACCGCCTGCTCGACCACAGTGTCAGCTACCAGTAGCTCGTCCGTCCTAACCTGCACGCCGAACGTGGCGGCTATGTGATTCGCCATCCGGGTACACCGCAGCGAGTCGCTTCCTAGTTCGGACAGCGAGTCGGTAAGGCTTACCTGATGAATGCCAAGTAACTCCGCCCAGGTCCCCGCAAGCTGTCCGGCAATGCCGGCAGCGTAGCCGTCAATCTCGGCTGGCCCGGACCTGGCGGTCACCAGTTTCCGCAGCTCGGCGTAGTCTGGCTTGCCGGTAGCGCCACGTGGCAGATCGGCGGCCAGCGCGATCTTGACCGGCACCTTGGCAGGGTCAAGGCGGACCCAGGCAAATTGCCGAAGGTCAGCCTCGGTTACCGTGCTGCCCAGGCGGGGCACTACGGCCGCTGCCACCACTTCACCGAACCGCGAGTGCGGTATGCCGAACGCGACCGCGTCAGTCACGTCCGGGTGCTCAAGCAGCATCTCGTCGACCTCGCGCGGGGCGATGGTCTCCCCGCCCCGATTGATCATTTCCCGGATCCGTCCGGTGAGGAACAGGTATCCGTCGTCATCAAGCCGCCCGAGGTCGCCGGTGCGGAACCAGCCGTCTATGAATGCCGAGCCGTTCGTCGGATCATTCTCATAACCTTGGAACAGCCCACCTCCCTGAATGACGACTTCACCCTGTTCGCCGGCTGCCAGCCGCGTGCCGTCGGGTCCGAGGATCGCGACGCGAGTCCCCCCGGCAGCCGCGCCAACGGAGCCGTTTCCACGATGGCGAGGGGGCAGCGAGTCGGACGTGATCTGGTGCGCTGCCTCCGTCATGCCGTACGCCTCGATCACGGGTACGCCGAAAGTATTCTCAAGTTCCGCTGCCAGGGACCGTGGCAGGCGCGATGATGCCGACCGAACGAATCGAAGCCGGTGTGACGGGGCCGGCCGCTCCGCAACGGCGTCCAGGATCGCTCTGTGCAGCGCCGGAGTGGCCGTGTACCAGGTTGCGCCGGTCCGGTGCAAGAGCCCGGGGAAGTCCCTGGCAGCGTCGGATGGCACGCAGATGACGCTCGCGCCGGCGGCGAGCGATGCCAGCAGTCCGGCGACAAAGCCGTGCCCGTGCCACAGCGGCATGGCGTTGAGGCACCGGTCGTCCGGCCCGAGACCGAGCGTGCGCCGCACATTAGCCGCTCCGGCGCAGAGATTGGCGTGGGTCAGCGGTACGACCTTCGGGCGCCCCGTCGTGCCTGACGTCCGCAACAGCAGCGCAACGTCATCTGGCTCAGCCGGTCCCGCGCCAGTGTCCGCCTGCCGCCGGCCTCCCGGCCGGTCCGGGGCCGCCGGGATCAAATCGGGCGACGGAGTTGCCGGAACGCCGAGCTGCCGAAGTTCCGCGCACCGTGGTTCCGTCGTGACGATCAGATCGAGTCCTAGGTCGCGGTGATCACGGGCAAGTTGCGCTGCCGGGCTTGCCGGGCTGAGCGGGGCGCACGCCGCGCGCGAGGATGCCGCTAACAGAGCTACTGCTAGCTCCGGGCCCGCTGGCAGGCACAGTCCGATCCGCGCGTACTGGCCAAGCGCGGAACTCCACAGATCTACTCGTTCCGCCAATTCTCCATACGTGAGGGCGGTTTGATCATGCTGGATTATTGCCTCACGGTCTCGGAAAATCCCGCCCTGAGCGCAGACCAGGTCGCCGATCGTCGCTGCCGGCCTCATTGGTCCGCGCCCTCCGCGAACGGTCCTGGCCCGAGCTCATCGCGCGCCAGGCCCGCCAGCGCTTCGCGATGCAGGTCAGCTAGCCGGCCAAGGACATCAGGTGACATCGGGTCCGTCCTTCCAGTGATGACGAGTGCGGCGGGTTCGGTGATGGACGGGCCGCCGGAACTCCTTTTCCAGCTCCGGGCGCTCATCCCAACCCGCTGTGCGCTTGACTCCAGGCGGCCAGGAGCGCGGCTTCGCGCGGGGTGGGCTCCAGGAAGGCGTTCAGGGGTGCGGCGGGTCGGGCGGCGAGTGCGGCGAGCAGGTCGGTGAGGGAGTGCAGATAGCCGCCGATGGTGGCCTGATCGTACAGGTCGGTGCTGTATACCAGGCGCAGGACCAGGCCCTCGGGAGTGCGGGCGGCGGTGAGCGACAGGTCGAAATGGCTGCCGCCGACGCCGGCGGGCAGCGGGTTGAGGGTCAGCCCGGCGGGCAGGTTGCGGGCAGTGAGGGTGGTGGCCGGGGCGTAGGCGAAACTGGTGGTGAACAGGGGGTTGCGCGCGCCCGAGCGGCGGGGGGCGATGGCGCGGACAACGTGCTCGAAGGGGATGTCCTGGTGGGCGAAGGCGTCGAGCGTGACCTGGCGGACGTGGGCGACCAAGGCGGGGAAGTCCGCAGCGGTGTCGATGCGGATGCGCAGGGCCAGGGTGTTAACGAAGAATCCGATCAGGGCGGCGGTGTCGGGGTGGGACCGGCCCGAGACCATCGTCCCGACGGTGAGGTCGCGCTGGCCGGTGTGGCGGATCAGGAACAGGCACCAGGCGGCGAGCAGGACGACGAAGTCGGTGGTGGCGGCGGCGCGCTGGGTGGTGAGCCAGTCCGCGACGGCGGGGTCGGCGACGACCTGGGCGTAATCGCCGGCAAAGCTGGTGTGGTCGGGGGCCGTGCGGTCGGGCGGAGGGCTGGCGGGGGTGGCGCCGTCGAGCGCCTGCCGCCAGTAGGCCAGGTCAGCGTCTGCCTGCCCGGCGACCAGGCTGCGGTGCCAGGTCGCGTAGTCGCCGTACTGGACTGTTAGTTCGGGCAGCTCGCAGGAGGCCATATCACCGCCGGCTGCGTACAGCGCCCACAACTCGCGCTCGAAGATATCCAGCGACCATTCGTCCATGACCACGTGGTGGGCGGTGAACAAGAGGAGGTGGGCGGCAGGGCCGGTGCGCCAGGCCCGTACCCGCAGCAACGGCCCGGCGGACAGGTCGAACAGGTCGGCGGTGGCGGTCTTGGCGGCGGCGGCCTGGGCGGGAGTGGCGTCGGCGGCGGCCAGGGCGCATTGCCAGGGCGGGCTGACCCGCTGGACGATCTGGTTGTCGTGCTCGTGCAAGGTGGTGCGCAAGATCTCGTGCCGGGCGATCATGGCGTCGATGGCGGCGGCCAGCGCGGCCACGTCCAACCCGTCGGCCTGGTAGCACCACGACACGTGGTAAGCCGGGCTGCCGGGGGCCAGCCGCCACAAGAACCACAGCCGTTCCTGGGCGAATGACGCCGGGACCAGTTCCTCCCCGGCCCGGTCCAGCCGGGGGATCGGCGCGGCAGCGGGAGCGTGCTCGCCGATCCAGGCGGCTTGCCTGGCGATGGTGGGGTTGGCGAAGACCTGGTGCAGCGGGATGTCGGCGCGCAGGTCGGCGCTGATGCGCAGGGCGAGGCGGGCGGCGAGCAGGGAGTGGCCACCGAGGGCAAAGAAGTCGTCGTGGATGCCCAGATTGGCGGGGTCGGTGCTGAGGAGGCCGGCCCAGATCTGGGCGATCTGCTGTTCGGCGGGGGTGGTGGGGGGAGGGCTGACGGAGCGGGCGGTGGCGACAGTGGCCTGGGCGAGTGCCTTGCGGTCGAGCTTGCCGCCGGGGGTGAGCGGCAGGTCGGTGGCGATGGCGTAGCGGGCGGGGACGGCCGGCGGGGGGAGCCGCTCGGCGAGCCAGGCGTGGATAGCGGCGGGGTCAGGGTCGGTGCCGGCGGCCGGGATGATGTGGGCGGTGAGCTGGAGGCCGGCGGCGGCGTGGCGGGCGGTGACGGCGGCGGCGGTGACGGCGGGGTGGGCTCGCAGCGCGGTCTCGACTTCCTCGGGCTCGATGCGCTGGCCCAGGATCTTGAGCTGGTGATCGTTGCGGCCGTGGTACTCAAGCAGGCCCGCGGGGGTGAACCTGGCCAGGTCGCCGGTGCGGTACAGGCGGCTGCCGGGCGGGCCGGCCGGGTCGGGGATGAACGCGGCGGCGGTCTGGGCGGGGTGGCCCAGGTAGCCGGGGCCGACGCCGGGCCCGGCGATGCAGAGTTCCCCGATGGCGCCGGGCGGGACCGATCGCTGCTCCTCATCCAGCAGGTGCACCCGCGCGTTGCCGCACGGCCGGCCGATCAGCGGCACCGGACTCTCCGCGACGTAGGCGATGGTGGTTTCGACGGTGGCTTCGGTGGGGCCATAGCCGTTGATCGCGGTGATGGCCGGGTGGGCGCGCAGCGTTGCCCACAAGTCGGGGGGGCACGCCTCGCCGCCGAAGGCGACCATCCGCGGCGGGTGCGGCGAATCTAGCAACCCGGATTCCGCGTAAAGCTGTAGCTGGGAGGTTGTGCAGTTCATGGCGGTGACGGCACGGGCAGGGTCGGCCGCCAGGCCGACCAGGTAGCGGGGATCCTGCCGCTGCTCGCGGGTCAGCACCACCAGCGTGTGCCCATCGGCCAGCGTTGCCAGATGGACGATAGAGAAGTCGGAGATGAACGCCGACGTCCCGGTGAGCATTCTCAGCTTGTCTTCGCCTGCGGCAGCGCGCAGTTGCGGGATTATCTGGGCGGCGGCGTGGTTGGTCACGCCGCGGTGCTGGATCATGACCGCCTTTGGCTGCCCGGTCGACCCGGAGGTGTACATCAGGTAGGCCAGGTGGTCGGGTCCGACCGCTGGCAGGCTGACGTCTTTGTCCCCGTCCTGGTTCCCGTCCCCGTTCTCGTCGTCACCTGCGGTGAGGAGGAAATCGAGGCGGGGGCAGAGGGTGGGGGTGTCAGTGACGATAAGGACAGGGGCGGCGTCGGCGATCATGGTAGTAATGCGGGCCGGGGGAAGGTCGGGATCGAGGGGGAGGAAGGCGGCGCCGGCTTTCCAGACGGCGAGGACCACTGTGATCGCGGCGGCGGTCGGGGGCAGGTGCATGCCGATGATGTCGCCGTCGCGGGTGCCGGCCCGGCGCAGGCGGCGGGCCAGGGCGGTGCTGCGGCGGTCGAGCTGGGCGTAGGTGAGGCGGGTGTCATCGGCGTCGATGGCCAGGGCGTCGGGGGTAGCGCGGGCCTGAGCGGTGATGAGGTCGTGCAGGGGGGCGGCGGGTGCCGGGGCGGTGGCGGCCTGGTTCCAGGCGGCCAGGAGCGCGGCTTCGCGCGGGGTGGGCTCAAGGAAGGCGCGCAGAGGCGCGGCGGGTCGGTCGGCCAGGGCGGCGAGCAGGTCGGTGAGGGAGTGCAGGTAGCCGGCGATGGTGGCGCGATCGTACAGGTCGGTGCTGTACTCCAGGCGCAGGGCCAGGCCATCGCGGGTGCGGGCGGCGGTGAGCGACAGGTCGAAGTGACTGCCGCCACGGGCGACCGGCAGGGTAGTCAGCTTCAGCCCGTCTGCCGTGGTGCGGCTCGACCAGTCGGTCGGCGCGTAGGAGAACAAGGCGCGGAACAGGGGGTTGTGTGCCGCGGCGCGGCGGGGGGCGACGGCGCGGACGACATGCTCGAAGGGGATGTCCTGGTGGGCGAAGGCATCCAGGACCACGGCTTGGACCTGGCGAAGGTACCCGGGGAGGTCGGTGGCGGGGTCAATGCGGACGCGCAGGGCCAGGGTGTTGACGAAGAATCCGATCATGGTGGCGGTGTCGCGGTGGGACCGGCCCGAGACCAGGGTGCCTACCGTGAGGTCGCGCTGGCCGGTGTGGCGGGCCAGGAACAGGCACCAGACGGCGAAAAAGGCCACGAAGTCGGTGCCGGCGTCAGACCGGGCGGCGGCAAGCCAGTCCAGCGCGCTGGCCGGCACGGTGGCAGTGGCCGTCTCGCCAGAGAACTCGGTGTGCTCAGGGGCGGGGTGATCAGGGACGGGGCAGACCGGAGTAGCGCCGTCGAGCGCCTGCCGCCAGTAGGCCAGGTCAGCGTCGGCCTGCCCGGCGACCAGGCCGCGGTGCCAGGCCGCGTAGTCGGCATACTGAACTGTTAGTTCGGGCAGCTCGCAGGAGGCCGTGTCACCGCCGGCGGCGTACAGCGCCCACAGTTCCCGCTCGAAGATATCCCGGGACCATTCGTCGATGACGACGTGGTGCGCGGTGAAGGACACCAGGTGCTGGTCCGGCGCCAGCTCCCAGGCCCGTGCACGCAGCAACGGGCCCGCGGACAGGTCGAACAGCTCCCGCGCCGCCGCGGCGGCCAGGCCGACGGCCTGCTCCCGCGTGGCCGGTGCCGCAGTCAGGCCGCACCGCCAGGGCGGGCCGACCCGCTGCACGATCTGCCCGTCCTGCTCGTGCAGCGTCGTCCGCAGCGCCTCGTGCCTGACCACCAGCGCGTCTACCGCCGCGGCCAGCCGCCCTGCCTCCAGGCCGCCGGCCACCTCATAGCACCACGACACGTGGTACGTCGTGCTCGCTGGCGCCAGCCGCCATAAGAACCACAGCCGGTCCTGCCCGAACGACCCGGGAAACAGCTCGCCCGCAGCGGCCGAGCGGTCCAGTCTGGGGATAGCCGTGCTGCCCGTCGCGCGCTGTCGCACTCGCTCGAGCACGGCGCGGTGCTGTTCCGGTGATAACCCGATCAGCTGGCTGAGCAATGGCTGGGTCACGGCTAGACGACCTCGGCGTTGGCCAGCGGGCCGCCAAAAGACGGCGTCATCAGCGCGAAAGGCTCCAGCTCACTCAGAATGACGATTCCCAGGTACTCGCTTAGGATATGGCCGCTAATGGCTTCGGGGCGCAGAGTCCTATCGTCTCCGCGGCGTGCTTTCATCGATAGACGGACTTTCGAGCTAGGACTTTCGTACGTGTGCTCCGCTTGACTGGCTGTGCCGCTGCTGTCTTGACTGATCCGGCATGGTTTGCTTAGGCTGCAACTTGAGGTTTCAGGTTTTTGAGCCTAGTCCGTTTCGGCGCCTTTCGACTTGAATTCTGAGAGGCATTTTGACTGTCATCGGATGTCCAGCAGGTAAGTTATATGACGGTCGTGATCTGGAAGCCGCGCGATGAGGGCCGAAGCGCCCAGCGGAGCCGTTACCATTGCACCATTGTCGTTTGCCCAACGCCGGCTTTGGTTTCTGGACCAGCTGGACGGCGATCGCCTTGAATACCTCGACCCTATCGCCTTGCGGCTGCATGGACCGGTCAGCGTACCGGCGCTTCGTGCCGCTTTTCAGGCCATCGTTGCCCGTCACGCTCCATTGCGGACCCGTTACGTCGTTGTCGGGACAGATCCGTGCCAGGTTGTAGACGATGCCAGCCCGTTGCCCTTCGAGGTTCACGACCTTGGCGGCCTGAGCGCCGGTGAGCGCGAACGAGCGGCTATGGAACTGGCCGAACGGGAGGCCAGCCAGCCGTTCGACCTTACCGCTGCCGCGCCGTTGCGTATCAGGTTGGTGAGCTTGACCGGCGATGACCACATCCTGCTCATCGTGATCCACCACATCGCGACCGACGCATGGTCCCGCTCGCTTCTGGCCAGCGAGCTAGGTGAGCTATACGGCGCGTTTGCCACCGCGACGCCGATCTGCGCACCAGAGCCGGCGATGTCGTACTGCGACTTCACGCGGTGGCAGCGGCAGCAACTGACCGGGCCCGCCGCCGAACGGCTGACCGCATTCTGGCTTGAGCGCCTATCCGGGCTCGAACAGCTTCACTTGCGCACTGACTATCGGCGCGGACACCTGCGCGACACGCGAGGCCGGGTAGCCGGGTTCTACATCCCGCCGGCGTTGCGCCGGGGCGCGGCCGGTTTCGGGCGGCGGCACAGGGCGACCCCCTTCATGACGTACCTCGCTATCTATGCCGCCTTGCTGCACAGGTACACCGGCCAGCACGACATCGCCGTGGGCACGCCGACGGCAGGTCGCAGCCGTGCCGAGGTCGAGGATCTCATCGGCTGCTTCACCAACATGCTGGTGACTCGAACGGATCTGAGCCAGGATCTCAGCCCCGCAGGGCTCCTAGAGCGGGTCCGCGACAATATGTTGCAGGTCTACGCACACCAGGAAATGCCTTTTGAACTGCTGGTTGACCGCCTCAGCCCCCAGCGCGATCTGTCAGTCAACCCGCTGGTCCAGCATGTTTTCGCCTGGCAGAGCACGCCGCGAATCACCTGGACACTCGCCGGCGTCGAAGTCGAGCCGCTCCCCGCGCTGAGGACCTCAGCGAAGTTCGACCTTACCCTGCGCCTTACGCCGGACGATGACGGCGGACTCGCCGGAGCGGCCGAATACGCGACCGCCCTGTTCAGGCCTGCGACCGCGGAGCGCTTTGCCAGCCATTACCTGCGGCTGCTTGAGCAGGCGATCGCCTCGCCCGACTTACCGCTCTCCCGGCTGGATCTGCTGACCGCCGGCGATCGCCTGGTCCTGCGGGAAGACCGGAGACCTGCCGGACTACCCGCGGTTACATCCGGGACACTGCACGGGTTGTTCGAACAGCAAGTAGCTCGTTCGCCGGGCGCCTTCGCCATCGTAGCTGATCAGACCGCGCTTACCTACAACCAGCTGAACAGTCGCGCGAACCGACTCGCGCGGCTGCTGCGCACGCTGGGAGTCAGCGCCGACACGCTGGTCGCGATTGTCGCCGAACCGGGTGCCGAGTTAATCACCGCGCTCCTTGCGACGTTGAAGGCAGGTGGCGCCTACCTTCCCATCGATCCCGGCACCCCGGTCAGCCGCATCGCCTCCATCCTGGCTGACTCCCGCGCCGCGGTACTCATCACCGGTGAAGCACGCGCGGGGCTAGATCACCCGCGGACCATCGTGATGGGCCGCGATCAAAGCACCATCGGACAGTTCGCCGACGACAACGTACCGGTCAGGACCAGCCCCGCCAACCTGGCCTACGTCATCTACACTTCGGGCTCCACGGGAGCGCCCAAAGGCGTCATGGTCACCCATGTGAACGCGGTCCGTTTGTTCACCTCGACTCGGCCGCAATTCCAGTTCGGCCCTCATGACGTGTGGACAATGTTTCATTCCGCCGCGTTCGACTTTTCGGTGTGGGAGATCTGGGGCGCGTTGTTGCATGGCTGCCTCCTGGTGATCGTCTCACCCGAGACCGCTCGCTCTCCCGTCAAGTTCCTTGAACTGGTGGCCGCCCGCCGGGTGACGATTCTCAGCCAGACGCCCGCAGCTTTCCGCGGCTTTGCTGACGCTGCCCTCAAGAGTGCTGCCTCATTAGCCGATCTGCGCCTGGTGATACTCGGCGGCGAGGCGCCTGACCTCGCTGAGCTGTCACCCTGGTTCGACAGCTATGGCAGCGACAGGCCGGCTTTGGTGAACATGTACGGGATCACGGAGACCACAGTGCACGTGACAGCCCGCCGCCTGACCCGGGCTGATCTCGACCGGCGGTATAGCCCGATCGGCGGGCCCATGCCTGATATGCGCATGTACCTGCTCGACGCGGCCATGAACCAGGCAGCCGTCGGCATCCCGGCCGAGATCTACGTCGGCGGTGCCGGGCTGGCCCGCGGTTACATGTACCGCCCTGGCCTGACGGCGGAGCGTTTCGTCCCCGATCCGTTCGGCAATGAGCGGGGGGCGCGCCTGTACCGCACCGGTGACCTGGCCCGGCTGCTCGCCGACGGCGACGTGGAGTACCTAGGCAGGTCTGACACCCAGGTCAAGGTGCGCGGTTATCGCATCGAACTCGGCGAGATCGAAGCCTCGCTTGAGCGATCACCCGACGTCCAGCGTGCCATCGCGCTGGCCGCGCCAGGCCCGCATGGCGACAGCGAACTGCGCGTCTATGCCGCCGTCGCCGGGCGGCAGTCAGACTCCGCCAGCCTGCGGGCGTACCTCGAGTCGGTCCTCCCGCGCTACATGGTGCCCAGCGTCATCACGGTGCTTGACGAGCTGCCGATCAACGCTAACGGCAAGGTCGATACCACCTCTCTGCTCGCGATGGAACGGACGCCGGCGTCGCGCCGCGCTGACCCCAGTCCGCCGCAGACGCCGCTGGAGCGAGAGATCGCGGCGATCTGGGCTCAGGCGCTGGCTGTCGATGTCGTGGACCTCGCTGACGATTTCTTCGGAGCTGGCGGGAATTCCCTGCTCGCGGTGCGCATGCTGTTCCTCCTGCGGGACCGCCTTTTCGTCGATATGACCCTGGCGTCGCTGGTTCGGGCGCCGGATCTCAAGGCGTTCTGCGCGGAGGTAGAGCAGAAGTTCGCTGAACTCATGGAGGAGGTCGATCTCGGCTCCATTATCGCCGAACAGGTCGAGGAGGAGAACAGGTGAGCATCACCAGCAGCGGCGCCGGTCCTGGGGTTCTGCCGCTGGTCGTTGCCCTGCCCGCCACCGGGACGGCCCTGGCCTGCGGCGACCAGGCCATCACCTACCGCGAGCTAGAACAGATGGTCACCAGCCTGGCCGGCGAGCTCACCGCACGAGGC
>DASTJM010000065.1:0-42385 GCA_035716545.1 Streptosporangiaceae bacterium | reverse complement strand
CCTGCCAGAAAAGCCGCTCCGCCCGGACGCCCGGCAGCCCGGCCCGCGCGGTCAACTCCGCGATCAGCCGGCACGCCTCCGCCATCCGCACCAGCCCAGCGCTCAACGGCCTGCCGCTCACCCCTGCTGAATAGCTACGCTGTGACCAGCCTTACTTAACTCGTTGTGAGCTGCTGGGGAGCGTCCATATCCGGTTCGCTGACTGGGACTCGTGCGGGGACGCTTGGGTACCTTAACGGTTACGTAACTGCTTCGGTACATTAACTCCGTGGAAGCGGCCCTGCGGCCCTGCGGCGCTGGCGGACGAGAGCTGGCGGACGAGAGCTGGCGGACCATGCTCGAGAAGCTGCCTCACGCCGCAAGACCCAAGGACTAATTTGCTATTTTGCTTGAGACGAATTGGCCGAGTGCGGCTGGCGGACAAGTAGTCTCGGGTTTACATATAAGCACTCAAGGAGATTTGGCGTGTCGGCACTCTTGTTCGGGCTGGGCATCCCGGCCGCTCCCGAGTCCGGTTTCGACCCGGTGGCCTACGGTCGCCGCGCGGAGGAGCTCGGCTTCGACTTCCTGTCCATCTCCGACCATCCGGCAGACAGCGGCGGTACCTACGAGGCGTGGACCGTGCTGTCCTGGATCGCCGCGTCCACCACCCGGATCAAGCTGGCGTCCCGTGTGCTCGGTGTGCCCTACCGCCCGCCGGCGATGGTAGCGAAAATGGCGGAGACCTTTGACCGGCTGTCCGGCGGACGGCTGATCCTGGGCCTGGGCGGCGGTTACTCGGACGAGGAGTTCCGTGCCTTCGGCCTGCCAGTGCCCACCGCACGGGAGAAGGTGGACGGGCTCGCCGACGCCATCCGCATCGCCAGGGGACTGTGGTCGGAGCCGACGTTCACCTACGACGGCAGCGCCTACCATACTCACGAGGCGTCCGTGGCTCCGCTGCCTGAGCACCACATCCCGATCTGGCTCGGCACGTTCGGCGACCGCGCGCTGGCCGTGACCGGCGCGCTGGCGGACGGCTGGATTCCGTCGCTCGGCTCGGCGCCGCCGGGCCAGGTGCCGGGGATGCGGGACAAGATCCTTGCCTCGGCGGCCGCGGCCGGCCGGGCGCCGGAGGAGATCACCTGCGCCTATCACTTCGAAGTCGATCCCAGCCGCAGCGCGCCGGACGAGCCATGGGTGGTGTCCGGACCGGCCGGCAAGATCGTCGAGACGCTGGCCGGATTCGCTGGACTCGGCTTCACCGCGCTGAGCCTCGTGCCCGGCGGCCCGGACCGAGCCGAGACCACGGAGCTGCTGGCCGCCGACATCCTTCCCGCCGTGCGCGAGCTGGTGCCCACGAGCGCGTAACGGCTCAGCGGCGCAGCTCCAGGAGCAGGAACTCGACGGAGATCTCCAGCTGGCGCCGCTCAGCCCGGAACACCTCGATCATCAGGCCCGCTTCGGCGCACAGCGCTGTCAGCTTCGGCATATTGCCGAGATCGGCGAAACCGAGCAGCAACCGGCCGTGCTCGGTCAGGTGAGCCGGCGCTTCGCGCAGGTACCGGCCGTGAGCCTGGTAGCCCGGGTCGAAGAAGGCATGATGCAGGTCGGTGCTGTTGACGAACTCCGCGTTCATCTCCACGAAGTTGGAATTCCAGTAGATCAGGTCGAACCGCTCGTCGGGGCCGAGCGCCTCGAACATGTCACTGCGCAGAACCCGCACTCGGTCGGCGACGCCATGCCGGATCGCGTTACGCCGAGTGTTCTCCACCGCCGCGCTGCCAATGTCCAGCGCGGTCACCGAGGCGCAGCCGGATCGCGCCGCGGTCACGGCGGTCACCCCGGCGCCCGACCCCACCTCCAGGAAACTGCCGCCCGCTGGATAAGGCAGCCAGCTCGTGAACAGTTCGGTCACCGGGGTGAAGGTAGGCGCGAACACCCCATCCAAAAGCTCCCACTCATCGCCCAGAAGGCTGAATCGTTCCGGCGCCTCCGCGTCCAGGTGCCGGTGGTAGAGAGCGAACGCGCGATCGGAACTTCGGGTGTCCATCGTGGACCATCCTTGCGGTCTAGGAGCCTTGCTCGACCAGGGCCAGGACCCTCGTGGGACTGCCCGATCCGCCGACAATCGGCAGCGGCGCGGCGATCAGCACTGTTCCCTGCGGCGGCAGCAGGTCAAGGTTGCGCAACTGGGTCAGGCCGTACTTGTTGGCGCCCTGGAAATACCAGTGGCAGGGAAACGGCTGCTCGGCGAAGCTGTCCGCGAGCCCAGCGTCCGTGCCGACCGTCTCGACGCCGACGCCGACCACTGCTGTCTCCTCGGCCAGCCAGCGCGCGCACTGCGGCGCGATGCCGGGCGTGTGCCTGTCATTGAGGAACGCGGCCCGGTCACCCTGGCGGTCCGCCCACCCCGTCCGGTACAGCAGCCAGCCGCCCGTCGGCAGCGGGCCGTTGCGCTCCTGCCACTCCTGGACATGGTGGACTTGCAGCAGGAAGTCCGGGTCGGCCGTGACTTCGGCGGTGAAATCGAGAACCGCGGCCGGGCCGATCAGCCGACTGGCAGGCACCTGGGACACGTCGTCAAGGTTCTTGCCGGACAGCCAGTGCACCGGCGCGTCGAAATGGGTTCCGGTGTGCTCGGATATCCGCAGGTTGTTCCAGTAGGTGTGCGGGCCTGCGCTGTCGAACCGGCTGATGAGTTCTCGCTTGAGCGGCCACGCCTGGCCAAGCCCCGCGGGCAGCTCGATAACCGGCGTGTTCTCCGAAAGCGGCGCGGTGAGGTCAATGACCGTTATAACGGCGCTGCGCAGGGCCATTACCAGCTCTGTGAGTAGTGACATCGTGTCTCCGATCAGCTCTTGCTCATCGGAACCGACAGTCGCACCTCGGTGGTCCACTGCCGCTCCTGCCGCGACTCGCCGAGCACGGCGCGCTGATAAAGCTCCTGCACCTGCCTGGTCAGCGGACCCGGCTGACCGGAGCCGATCGGCAGCCGGTCAAGTGAGGTAATCGGGAGCACTTCGGCCATAGTGCCGCACAAGAAGATCTCGTCAGCCACGTACAACTCGGTGCGGTCGATCTCGCGGCGTTCCAGCGTCACGCCCAGATCCTCGACGGCCAGGTCACCGATCGTTGCGACCGTAATGCCTTCCAGCACGCCGCTGGTGCCTGGCGGGGTGACCAGTCGGCCGTCCCGCACCATGACCACGCACGCGCCTGGCGACTCGGCCACGGTGCCACGCTGGTTGAGCAGCAAGGTGGTGTCGTAGCCGTTGCGGACGGCTTCGTGGTGCGCTAGTCGGCTGTTGTGGTAATTTGCGCCGGCTTTGATCCTCGGCGGCATCGAGTCGTCGCTGATTCTGCGCCAAGACGAGATGCTCGCGGCCACGCCGGTGGTGTAACCGCGAGATCGGAGCATCGGTGTGGCCGTGATGTGCACGCCAGTGTCGTCCGTGGGGGCGAGCGGATCGAAGTTCGGACCCTGGTCGAAATATGAGACGACACAAACGTGAACGTCCTGTCGCCAGCCGTTGGCGTTTATCAGGTCGCTGATCGCGGCCTGGAGGTCATTCGCGGAAAACGGAATCACCATGCGCAACGAGCGCATGGACCGCTCGAGCCGGGCGAGGTGGACCTCCGTGCGGAACAGGTAGAGTCGGCTGACCCGGGCGTTCCAGTAGCCACGAATCCCCTCGAATACGTTGGCGCCCCAGAAGGCGCCTTGCGATCTGGCATGCAGCACACACTGATCCCACGGCACGATCCGGCCGTTTTGCCAGGCGAACTCGGGTGGCTGGCTCATCGTGTGACTCCCTGGCGAGCGGGTTTCCCGACTGCGCGGACTGCGCGCGTGACCGCGTCGGCGATTTCGGCGGCATCGCCGTTTCCTGTGTAGGCCACATGTCCGTCCGGCCTAATGAGGAACCAGTCTCCATTCTGAGCGTGGAAGGCCGCGCGGACCGAACCGTCGACGTCGCATAGGACAGCCGGCTCGTCCGAAGAGGCGGCCGGCACGATGCTGAGGAACCTGGCTGGGACCGAGGTCGGCACGGTCGCTGCCATGGCGTGAAACACGGTGGCGGCGGCGGGATCCGGCGCGAAGCGCAGCGCCACGAAGCCTGAACCGAACAGGGTGCGCAGCCGGATCAGGCTGGCACCCGAGCGGACCATGCTGTCCGGCGCGAACGAGCCAAGCACCGGATTGTGCTCACGCGACTGCACGATGGGCGAGTTCTCGTACACATGCGGCTCGGCCATCCGGCCGCTGTTCACATGCCGGCGAGCCCCCTTCACCGGCACCGCCACGGAGAGCACGAAGTTACGGAGCCACCGGCGCACCGGGCCGGGCGGCACCATGAACCGAATGGTGGCCTCGGTGATCCGCAGGTTCTCCTCGGCCGCCGCATGCCGTTCCAGGTGATAGGTGTCAAGCAGCTCGGGCATCGCCACGCCGCTCAGTACCAAGGCGAGTTTCCAGGCCAGGTTATCGGCGTCCTGGATGCCGCTGTTCATACCTCGCGAACCATACGGAGGCAGCGCGTGCGCGGCATCTCCGGCCAACAGCACCCGCCCGACCAGCAGCCTGTCCACCACCCGCTGGTGGAACCTGTACGTGCTCAGCCAGTCGATCTCGTAAGGCACGGCGCCAATCACGTCCCGGATGCGCCGGTCCAGGCGCCCGTCTCTCCGTTCAGCCTCAATGTCAGCGCCCGGCGCCAGCTGCCAGTCGATCCGCCAGATGTCATCTGGCTGCGGATGGATCACCAGTTGCCGGCCCGGGTTGAACGGCGGGTCGTAGTGGAAGTGCCGTTCCTTGGTGAAGGGCAGCTTCGCCTTCACATCGGTGATCAGGAACAGGTCCTTGTGACTGTAGCCTGTCCACTCCACACCGACCAGCTCGCGCAAGGTGCTGCGCACCCCATCGCAGGCGACCAGGTAACCGAACCGCAGCTGCCGATTACCCGACGGCGTCTGCGCGGTGACGGTCACCTCGCCGGTGTCCTGGGCCAGGCCCGTGACCCGGTGCGACCAGCGGATGTCGATCAGCGGCTCGGCAACCGCGTGGTCAAGCAGCACCTGTTCGATCCGGTACTGCGAGATGTTCACGAACGGCCCGTACCCGATCGGAATGGGATACTCCGAGCGGCGGATCTCCTTGCCGCGCACGTAAGTGTGGCCAATGTGCCAGCGCACTCCTTCGTGCGCGATCGTCTTGGCACACCCGACCTTGTCCAGGATCTCCAGGGCATCGCCCTGGATAAGGCACGCCTTCGACCCCTGCTTCACGAGGTCGGGATCGGCGTCAAGTACCACGCACTGCACGCCGTGCGAGGCAAGCCGCAAGGCGGCCGTCAGGCCGATGGGCCCGGCGCCGACGATGCCGACCGGAGCGTCGAGCCCGGTCACGCTCCCCGCACCTCGCTCTCGTCTAGCACTGAGTCGCTGAACACCGGAATGGACCGCACCCCGTCCAGATAGGGCGTGCCCTCGGTGTAGCCGGTGCCCGTGGCATCGCCGAGCATGCGCACAGCCAGGCTGTAGTGCGTCTGACGCCACTGCACCAAGGTCGCCGCGAATGAGCGCATGGCGTCCTGGAGATCTTTCACCTGTTCCGGGCCGATCCGGTTCTCGGTGACGGCGTCGCGCATCACGTTGTCCAGCGTGGCCTGCCCGGCCAGCACGTCCGCCTGCACCTCGGGCACCGAGTGGTAGGCCGGCGAATGCAGCCGGGGCACATCGGGCGTGCGGCACAGCGATTCGACGATCTTGTAGTTGCGCGACTGGATCGCACTGGCACCTTCGGTGTAGAGCCGGAACGTGCGGAACGACTCGATCTGCATGGTGGCCAGAAGCGAGAAAAATCGCGCGGCTTCGCGCAGAGCCTGCCGCGCGTCGGTGAGCCGGCCGACTGCGACCTCGATCCGGCCCGCGGCAATGTCGTCGATGGCCGCCCGGAGGCAAACGGTCAGGAATGCGAACGTGGTCTCGAAAGTCTGGAGCACGCGTATGAACATGTACTCGTCGTGCACGACGTACACCGGCAGGTCGCTCAGGCTCAGCGCGCGCTTTTCGGCCGACGTCCGGTCTCGCTCGACGAGTTCGCACAGGGCACGGACCTGGCCGGACGGATCCTTCTCGTAGTCGGCAAGGTGAATGCCTAACCGGCGGCTGATCGGCTCGACAGCTCGCAGCCCGAGACGTAACCGCTTGGTCAAGGTGGCACTGTCCGGCCTCTGCTGCGGGAAGCGCTGGGTGCGGCCATCCAGGACGTCTAACTCGAACCGCAAGGTGTCCGCGACTAATTGCACGCGAAGCCGGTCGCATTGGCGGTGCGCGGCTTCCGGGTCGGCGCTGCCGCCGTCGGCACCGGGCAGTGGCAGCAGATCGAGTGCGAGATAGCTCCGGTAATCGTAGCTGCCGTCTCGTTTATCCAGCACCGTGTCTAAGAATGTTGCCAGAAGGCGCACGCTCTCCCTCGCCAGGCCCAGCGCGTCGAGCAATTCATCAGGCACGAAATGCTTGCCGACCCTGTGGTACTCCTTGATGACCGCCTCGTACGGGAATTCGCGAGTGTCAAGCGCAGCCAGCCAATCGTCCAGTTCTTGCATGTCAGTTCCTCTCGTTCGACGGCTGGTTCATCGATCGCCCATCGGGCCGGTGCGCGTCAGCTCGGTGCGTACCTGCCACAGCTCTGGGAAGAATTTGTGCGCGATGAGCCTGGCCAGCGTGTCTACCTGAGTGCCCTTGGTGCCGATCACCTCGTGCCCGATAATCCTGGTCGCCACCTTGTAGTGCACGGTGCGCCAGACCGCCACCTGCTCGTCCCAGTCGACCAGCGCCTCGGCCAACCTGAAGAGCGCGGTATCCCGGCCCGACCGGTACAGCTCGGCCAGATCTACCGTGCGTTCGGTCAGCAGCTTCTCAAAGGCCACGCCGATGCGCTGCGATGTCTCGCGCACCCCGCGCCAGCCCGGTGACTCAAAACCGGACCCGTTGCCCAGCACCGTGCGAATCAACTGGAAATCCCACGGCGACAGGTGGCGTAGCATGCGCAGTTGGTCAGTGATCAGCTCCACCGCCAGCGAGGCCCTGGCCAGCAGCACGGCCGCCGCGTCGAGCTCGTTCGCCCGGAGCTGCCCCTCGGCCTCGGTCACCTCGGCGGCAGCCAGTTTCAGCCACAGCTCGGTGGACTGGTGCACCACCTGGAACAGGAGCTCGTCGCGATGCACCTGCTCGTCCGGCCGGCGTTGCAAGGACAGTAGCGCGCCGGTCCGCATGTAGCGCGCGTAGTCATCGTCGCCCTCACCGCTCAGGATTGGCTGGGAGTAGTCCCTTGTCATGTCTCACCCATTCATCGGCGGCCGTCGAAGGCCGCGAACCGCAACTCGCTCGTGTAGCTTCGCCCGCCAGCGCGCAGCCACAGCTCCGTCGGCCCTGGCGTCATCTCGGTGAACCGGATGAGGTTCGCTTGCGCGGCCAGCCGGGTTAGCTGGCGCACCAGCAGCGGACTGTCCAGATCCACGTAGATCGGCTTGCCTTCGCCGTCGGTGCGCGCGAAGACATGCCTGAACAGGCCGAGCCGGTCGCGCAGTCGCCGCACAGCGAGGAACGCGTCCCTGGCGTCCCGCGCCCGAAGATGCCCGGCCTCGACCGACCAGCTTCGCCGGGACAGCACCAGGTCCCCGATGGCAACCTCGCGCAGGGTTTCGCCGGGCCGGACCTCGAACAGGGTGCCCGTCCTACGTTTAGGAAAGCCGAAGATCTCCAGCGGGTTGTGCGGCAGCCCCAGCCAGGACAGCGGCACCGTGATCAGCCGCACGGTCCGATCGGTGGCTCGCTCGGCGAGGCGCAGACCGCCCAGATTTTGGCACACGACCAGGTCGGCCAGTTGGCGGCGCAGGTTCGGGCCGAACGGCGAGCGGTCGGCGGCCTCAATATCCGGACAGCGCAGCGGGTCGCGTGCGAAAGTCTTATTTTCGTACCGCACGGTTGCGTTCATAAGGATCTCCCCGTCGCCGAGCAGCCCTTGATAGGCCGCGAGCACTTCCTCGGCCAGGGCCGGGTGCGCCGCAGCGACGAACGGCGCGAACATGCCGTGGGTCAGCAGCTCCTCATCCGCATGTACCTCGCCGACCACCAGCCGACTCGGGTTAGTCAAGCTTGCCTGACCGGGAGCGGCGGCCAGCATGAGGTCGATGTTGCACACGGCCGGCAGCCGAGGTCCATGTTCGGCGAGGAACTTCCGTAGGCGTCCCAGATCGTCGTCAGGGCCATCCGGGCCAGCCGCGCCAGCCGCTTCGCGCAGGCGGTCATGCCAGGCGTTCATGGCGTGCTCGACCCGGTCTAAGGCCGGGGTCAGGCTCGCCTCGTCGTCGGCGAAGCCACGTAGATAGTCGTTCACGGACGCCGTGCCCGCGGGGAAGCGGTCAGCGAACCACTCGGCCAGTACATCGTGGTCGAGCCTGTGACGCAGCCGGGGGAGGAAGAGGAACGTATCGGTGATGAGCGGCAGAGCCTCGCGCACCCGTTCGGTGATCGTCCGGCCGAGCACCAGCGGGTTCAGCCGGCCCACGCTTTCTTCGTAGACCAGCGCCCGGTCCTGATAGAAGCCGCCCCGCCCGCGTTTCGACGCCGTGCCCGTAGTGCGTTCAAGCAACTGCGCCAGCCGTTGCAGCGCATCCCAGCGCCCGGCGCGGTCAGCGATGGCCTGGGCACGGAGGCACTGCGCGCATCCGGACACGAGTTCACGCAGCTCTGGTGAGTCTTCGGTCGCGGCGAGCTGCTCAAGGATCGGCATCGGGTCGCTGACCCCGTAGGGAACCTCCGGTCCGGGGATGACCAGGCCGAGCTCGACCAGCCGGGTCACGCCCGGCCCGGCTTCGGTGCCGACAGCAGCGCTGATCTCGCCTACCGTGCGCGTGCCGTCGCACTGCGCGAGGACAGCGGCGTCCGAAGCGGACAGCACGACGGATTGTCGTCGTGGTCCGACGACACGATTGATGTCGCCTTGCTGGGTGGGGTCCAGGGATAAGTGATCGACCGTCCGGCCGGCGATCGCAACTCCTGGGGTTCGGCGCGGGGTGGCAACGGCGGGGATCGGGCGCGTCTGCGTGTACCAGTCAATGATCGCCTCAGCTGCCCAGCGGGACAGGAAGACGTGGTGGCGCAGCGGGACCTCAGCCCAGTGCAGCCCGTCGATCTCGGGGTCGAAGGCGCCCACGGTGAATGGGCCGGCGTGGCCGGTCGAGTCGTTCTTGGCGCATACCCGCTGCAGATACAAGGTGAGCGGGTCCAGCTTGGTCCGGTCCTTAACCCGCCAGTCGGCTGGATCGGGTGAGATCCGGTCGAGCCAGTGCTCGATCACGCCGCTTGAGCCAGGGTTGAGGGCGAACAGCGCATCGCGCAATTCCTCGTCTCGCACAAAACGTTCGCACACGGCCAGTCGCTCAGCGGTGAGCGCGGCGTCGTAGCGGCCGCGGAACTCCTCGGCCAGCCGGCGCGGGTCGGTTTCCGGTTCGCGCTCCGCGCTGAGAATCGCGTCCGCCGCGATTGCGGTCTCCGGGTCCGCCAGCTCGGTCAGCCAGTCGAACGGGAAGCCCGCCATGCGCAGCACGAACGGCTGTTTCCTCATTCCGATCGCCTCCCTTTCAGCCTCTTATGCTTCGGCCAGCAGACAGGTCAGCCTGGCCTGGGAAAGCGCGCTGATCACCCCGGGCCGGCTGTCGGCCACAAACCGTCCGAAGCAGCCGACGCCAACTCCGCCCACGACGAACGGGCTGATCACGGGATTGGCTGCCACTCGCCGCGTCTCGCCGGAGGCCTCCAGCACGTCGACAGGCATCGGTACAGCCTTCACCACCTCCTGGGCGATGTAATAGCCGGTGGCAGCCGCGCGCTCAACCAGCGCGGCCCAGTCCGCGTGGTCGGTGCGGCCGCCAAAGTGCACCTGCGCACCGGAGTAGCCGGTGGAGCCCTTGAGCACGAACTGCTCACGCTGACTGACCAGGAGCGCGGGAAGGTGGTGCTCGGCATCGTGCCAGCGCACCGTGCGGTCGCCGACGATCCGGCTCCACGGCAGGTAACGGGCAGCCAGCTCGCGATCCCCGGCGGTCATCCACGGCTGGCCTTCGGACAGTAGCGCAAGCTGCCGCTTGGTGTGCAGCAGCCAGGAACTGGCAGACGGGATGAGCCGGAAACCGTGAGCCTGTGCCTTTCGCGCCGGGCTGACGTCATAACCGAGTTGCTCGGCGTCATGCACGTCGAACTGGGCGATGCCAAGCCGGTAGCGGCCCCGGCCGGTGCCGTCAATGCCATCAACCAGATCCTCGAAGTCCAGGTGGATGGCATCGACGCCATGCTGGCGCAGTAGGTCAGCCAGCTGCCGGAAATGCCGCAAGGGCGTGTTCGGACCCCACTCGCGCGGCGTGCCGACCAGGACCACCGAGGGTGGCTCGCCCAGTTCCTGGCAGGTGTTCTCGACCAGCTGGGCCAATCGGGCGTAGGCGTCAACCGCGATGAACGTGGGAAGGCCGGCCTGTTCCCTGATTCGCTGCCAGGCCCGCTGGTAGAGCTGGAAATGCAGCATCCCGCCGAACGCGCCGCTGACGTTGAATTCGACGAATTTCGGCCCGTCTTGACTGAGGACCACGTCTGGCCGTGCGAGATCCGCGCAATGCCGCAGCTCCCAGTCCTCGTCGCCGGTCCAGTAAGGACAATCAGCGGGATCGAGCGCCAGCGCCGCGAGCCGGGCTGCCGCGCTGGTGCCGCTGTGCTCCGCGGAGCGCCGGATCAGCGCGAGCAGCTCGGCAGCAGCGGTGAGCAGCTCACGGTAGGCCGGCTTGGGCAGCAGAAAGGGCTGCAACGCAATCGGATGCGGCGGGAACGGCAGCTCGCGCAGTTCGTCGCACATGATCTCGGCGATCCGCTCGACCGGCGCACCGATCTCAGGCGGCTCGGCTCGTGCGGCCAGCCACGGGACGGCGGAGCCCGGCGTGGTCGTGATCAAGACGCGCTCCTTGCCGGCAGGAAATCATCGAGGTGGACCGTACGGTGCTTGCGGACGTTCGGACAGGCGTAGGCCAGGTCGAACCGGGCGGGCCGGTCATCGTCGTGGAAGTAGACGGCACCGAACTCCTGGTCGCCTGTGATCTCCAGTACCGGGTTGGCCACCAGGAAGTCGCGGACTGGCGCTGTGTCCCGCCGGGCGTGAAACCAGACCCGCAACCTGCCGAGGTGATTCGGGGCGAGCACAATTTTCGGCGCGAACCGTCGCTTCCACTGGAATAGCCCCGGACTCAGCCACGCCTCGGTGCCGCCAAGATCGACCTGACGGAACCCGTGACCGTCCGCCCATTCGAGCAGCAGATGGTACACGGCCTTCAGCGCGCCGATCTCATACATCTCGCTGGCCCCGTTGAGTACGCCGAGCAACCGGATGGTGATGGTCGCGTCGTCTTTCGACCGGCGGCAGAGCGCGCCGGCCAGACGTTCCCCGTTGGCCGTGGCGAAGGCCAGCACTCCCGACCGGAACAGGCACTCAAGCGCGCTGTCCTCAGGTTCGCTCCTAGTCCGTTCGCCGTGCCGGGAACGCATCGTAGGCAGGTGCATCTGGTGATAGAAGAACCGGAACGCATCCTCGTCGGCGGCTATCTCCAGCGCCCATCCGCGTTCCTTACGGCGTGCGGAGAACCACTGCCGCTCCCGCCGGGAGATCGCCCTGCGCCACTCGTCCTGGCCACGAGACAGGTCGACCACGAAGTGCATGCGGAACGGCAGCACAAGCGCGCTGCGCAACGGCAGCGCGCTCGCCTGCGCGGGACTGCACCCGACCGCGACCAGGTCCGTCGCCGGCAGGGCGCCGTCGAATAGGTCGGCGCGGCGCACTTTCACCTGCTCGGTCGCGGTGGTCACCGCTCCGGCTGCCTCTCGGCGCGCCTCCAGCGTTTGCAGCACCTTGCCCAGGCCGTGCGGCACGCCGGCGTAGCCGAGGCTTGGCAGGTCAGGACCGGCCTGCGACGCAGTCGAGACGAATGGCAGCAGCCGGGAGTTGATCATCGCGCGGACGCCGAGCACCACCGGATGGTCGCTCTGGTGCCAGGCATAACGCGCCCGCAGCACCCTGACGTGAGCGTTCATGCCACGGCTTCCATCTTCTCCTGGCTCCGCACCGCCCAGCGGCTGACCGGTACCGTCGGCAACGAGCCGCCCAGGAAGACCAGCGCCAGCACCAGCCAGCCCGGCACGCCCCAGCCGACCACCAGCGTGGTCATCAGCACTGGCGCGAAGCTGAGCGCGGTCGCTGGTCCGACGGCGAAGGTGCTCTGGTACTCGCCGTGCGCATCACCGGACGTCAGCCCGACCGACAGCCCCCACGCGCTCGCGAAGTACAGCAGTTCGCCAAAGGTGTGCACGGCGGCCGCCAGCAGCAGCAGAGCGATCACGATCAGGCCGCCGCGGTGGTAGGTGAGCGTGAACAGCAGGCAGGCCCCCGCGAGCGCTCCGCCGCAGTACGCCGCCAGCCGCGCCGCCGACGCGACCGTCTCTGCCATCCGGCTCATCTTGTTCTGGAAGCATGCGACCGCCACCGCGTTGCCCGCGACGATCACCCCGATCGTCCAGAGGGGAGCACGGGTGTGCGCGTTGATCCACAGCGGTACCCCGGTGTCAAGCAACCCCCAGTTCAGTGCGAGCACCCCGCTGAGCAGGGTGATGACCAGGAACGGCTGGTCATGTAGCACCCGCATGCCGCGCTTGACCTTGCGGTCGGCCAGCGAGGGCACGTGGGCGACGCGCAACGTCAGCGCGGCGGCAGCCAGGTTGGCCGCGCTGTAGAGCACGACCAGCGCCACATACGCGGCTCGGTTGTTGAGAGCCAGCACCAGCGCGCCGAACGCCGATCCGACGGTCAGCCCGCTGTTCAGGATCACCCGGTTGGTGGAGATCGCGCGCAGCCGCTCCGGCCCGGTGGTCAGGCCGGCGATCACCGCGACCCGGATGCCGGGCATGACCCGCTGCGCTGTCACCGCGACCGCGGACACCGCAAGGAAGAGCCAGAACCCGGAGACCAACAGGTAACAGAGGGTGGCCACGCCCTGGAGCAGGCCGAGGCAGACCAGCACCTCCCTGGTGCCGATCCGGTCGGCCAGGTAGCCAAGCGGGCTGCCGAGCAGTAGCGCAAGCACCCCGGCCCCGGTAACTCCGGCACCGAACTCGTTGGCTGACAGCCCGACAGATCGGGTAAAGAAAATCGCCCAGCAAGTGAACCAGGCACCGCTTCCCACGGCCAGCACTAACGTGGCCAGATGCATCTCGACCAGCGGGCCGGATGGCAGATGCAGACGCCGGGTCATAGCGTGCCGGGCGTCACACCAGCACCGGCCGCCTGACAGGTGACGCGAAGCAGGTCATCGATACCGGTGACAGCGGTGCGCCGGTCGGGCGGGATGGGAGCGAAGTCGCCGGTGTGGTAGCTGCCCGAGCCGTGAACAAGGATGTCCTGTTCGTCCGCCAGCCTGCGGTCGATAGCGTTGAGCAGACCGGTGAACGCCATCACCAGCGACCATTCCCGTAGTTCCCGTGGATCGGCTGGCAGGCGGACGCCGCACGGGCCGAGCAGTTCGCGCAGCATGGGATATCGCTGGAGCACCTCATACAGTGACACCACGATGCCGCCGCCGCCCTGCCGCGCGATGATGGCGTTCATCTTGGCCGAGGTAACTGGCCGCCTGGTGTAGAAGGTAGGGTCAAGGACTTCGTCCGGGTCGAAGGTGCTGGCCGGGAATCGCAGGTGCTCGTCTTGCCGGTACAACCCGGAGGCCTCGTCCAGCCGGTAGGCGGGCAGGTGATCCCGTGAGGTCGAATCGAAGTACAGGCTGAGCACCATGTCGGCGGTGTCCAGGTGCTGGACCAGAAGGTAGTGCGCGGTCGGCTTGCCGCCCCGTAGCGAGGCCAGCCGGCGAGCGCCGAGGTCATGGCCGAGCAGCCCATAGGCGCTGGACACCGCGTGCACGTGCAGCCGGCCGTCAGCCTTGGGCAGGAACTCGTCCTCAGCGCAGGCCCGGATTACATCGGCCACCATGTAGTTGCCGATTTCCAGCGTGTACCACAGATGGACGCCGTACTTATCGCGGATCCAAGCACCGTGCTGGTCAACCAGCGACTGGGCAAGCATCTTGACGTCCGCCCGGTCCGCACCGTCGAAAGTGACCACGGGGTTACGTGATCGCAGGGCCTGATTCACTGACATCGGCGAGTCCCAGAGCTTGTGCGCGGACGTGCCAGGCACGACTACCACGATGCCGAGTTGTTCAGGGGTGGCCAGGCCAGTCTCGTAGGCGCGGAGCACGGCGTCGCGCAACGCCGTGACCTTGTTACCCGAGGACGGCGATACCAGCAGGACGGGCTCGCCGGTTCGCCGGATGAATTCGACCGCACGGGCCACGATCACTAGCGACGGGCCGGTCTTCGTGGTTTTGGTTCGCGGGTTGCGCATCAGATCGAGCATCCGCAGCCGCCGCCCCCGGTACGTGCCGAGGTCGACTATGGCTAGCTCGGAAGCCGAGAAGAACTTGCTCAGTCGCTCGTCGGCTGGCGGCAGCGCGAATCCCGGCGAAAACTCCGCACCTGGCGCGGACTCCGCGCCGAGAACGTCGAGCGCACCGCGCACTTCGTCGGCGTACCGCAGCAGGGCGTTCTCGATCAGGACCGGTTCGGTCACGGTCAGTCCACCGGCCATAGCGAACTCCCTCTGTTGATGCGGTACACAGCAGCCTCCTTACCGGCGGGTCTTGCAGATGCTCGGGGTGCTCAGGCCAGCTGGACGCCGTACTCCCGCATCCAGATGTCGATTTCAAGCAGCGGCAACAACAGGTGCGCGGCGTTCAGCCAGGTCATGGTCTTCTCGCCGCAGTACCGGAGGTTCTCGACCCGTCGGGCGTCAATCGCGCCGTACAGCGGCGAGGACCGGTCATCGACCAGTCTCTCCACGCTGCAGATAATGTCCTTCTCGTAAGCTGGATCATGCGTGCCCGGGTACGCGCTTTTGGGCCGGGCGAGCGTCTGCTCCGGCACGAGGTCCCTGGCGGCCAGGCGCAGCGGTGACTTCTCCCGGCCGTCGGCCACCTTCATCGACCACGGAATGTTCCAGACGTACTCGACCAGCCGGTGGTCGCAGTAAGGCACCCGGACTTCCAGACCGTGCGCCATGCTCATCCGGTCCTTGCGGTCGAACAGGTACAGCAAGGGCCGCTGCATGCTCAGGAACAGCGCCTCGCGCATCCGCGCGTTGTGCGCGTCCTCTCCCGGTAACCGGGGCACTCGCGCCAGCAGCGTCCGGTAACGATCCTGCTCGGCATCGCCCGGCCTAATGCGCGCCCGCACATCCGGCGCGAGACAGTCGGTCAGCCGGGGCGCGTCGCCCAGCCACGGAAAGCCGTCCCTCGCGATCGTGGCCGGGTCGTGGTACCACGGGTATCCGCCGAACAACTCATCGGCAGCCTCGGCGGAGAGCGCCACGGTCGATCGGCCACGCATCTGCTCGAACAGCAAGTACATGGACGTGTCGAACTGGCCCAGGCCCGGCAGGTCGCGTGCCCGGCGCGCAGCGGGCAATTCATCGACCAGTCGCTGGGTAAGCAGCGTCACCGGAACGTGATCGGTACCTAGGCGGTCGGCTGCCAGCCTGGCATAGGGCGCGTCGATCTCCGGCCGCAAGTCGGTCGGCCTGAAGTGCTCACCGTCCCCTTCGAATTCCACGCAGAAAGTGGTCAGGCGTCCTTTGCCGGTCCTGGCGTACTCCTGCGCGGCCAGCGCGGTGAGCACTGTGGAGTCCAGGCCTCCGGACAGCATCGAGGACAGCGGGACGTCGGCGACCAGCTGGCGGCGCACGATGTCGGCAAGCAGTTCACGCACGTGGCTGACCGTGGCGTCGAGGTCGTGGGGATGGGGAGCGCTGACCAGCTCCCAGTAGGCCTGCTCCCGAAACCCGCCGCGCCGGAATTCGACGACGTGGCCTGGCGGCACCTCTCGCAGCCCGCGCAGCGGCGTTTCGCCAGGCAGCCCTAACCTGGCGTTCAGCAGGATCGGCAGGGACTCTTCATCGACCACCGCCTTGAAAAGCGGATTTGCCATAATGCCCTTGGGCTCCGACGCGAACAGGACCCCGTCGGGCAGGGGGTAGTAGTAGAGCGGCTTGACGCCCATCCGATCCCGGACGAGCAGCAGTGACTGGCGCGCGGAGTCCCACACGGCGAACGCGAACATCCCGTTCAGCCGTTCGGCACAGGTCGAGCCCCACTCTCGGTATGCCGCTAAGACGACCTCGGTGTCCGATCGCGTGCGAAACGTGTGTCCGAGGCCGGCCAGCTCCGCGCGCAGCTCCTGGAAGTTGTAGACCTCGCCGCTGTACACGAGCACAACCGGGCCGGCCGGGTCGTCCTCGCCGGCCAGCATCGGCTGCCGGCCACCCTCGATGTCGATGACCGCAAGCCGGCGGTGCCCGAGCGCGGTGTGCGCGGACAGCCACACACCCTCGTCGTCCGGACCCCGCAGGCGCATCGTCTCAACCATCTTGAGCACGAACGGCCGTTGTAAGCGCAGATCCTGGCCGAAATCAAGCCATCCCACGATCCCGCACACTGTTGCAGTCCCCGATTCAACTGGCTCCTAAATCCGATTGTAGCGATTAACCACAATGTTTGGTGATCTGATGAGAGAACGCTTGCCCGAGGCCGCGGCCAGTCGCAATGCGTTCGCCGACCGCTTCATCTGCTGCCCTCGCTGATCGAGGCAGGACGATGGCTGCGTGCCCGCTACCTGTGCTGGAGTGACCATGCGCCCGAAGGTTCCCTGGCCTGAGCCGCTGCGGGGTGAGGTCAGGCTCGGCGTGCTGATACTTCCCGAACAATGCGGCCCGGGTGGACGGGCCATCTGGTGCCTGGCTGAGCAGGCAGGCTTCGCGCACGCCTGGACTTTCGATCATCTGCGCTGGCGCGGGCGGCCTGAGATACCCTGGTTCGACGCCATCGTGGCCCTCGCCGAGGCGGCTGTTGTAACAAGCACAATCTCCTTCGGTCCTCTGGTGACGACGCCCAATTTCCGCCATCCGGTCACGCTGGCCAAGCAGGTCATGACGCTGGATCACGTGAGCGGCGGACGGCTGGTATTAGGACTCGGCGCCGGCGCCGCCGGCGACGACAGCCTGGCTGTCGGCGGACGCGAGCTGTCGGCGGCGGACCGGGCCTGCCGTTTTGAAGAGTTCACTGAGCTGACCGACCGGCTGTTGCGCGAGCGCCTGACGACCTACCGCGGCCAGTACTTTGCAGCCGCAGCCGTGTCCATGGTGCCGGGCTGCTTGCAGTCGCCCAGGCCGCCACTGGCCATAGCCGCGCCTGGCCAGCGCGGCATGAAGCTGGTGGCGCGGTACGCGGACATCTGGGTGTCCAATGGCCCGGCCGGTGATCCGGGTGAGCTGACCGAGCGTCAGGCTTATGCGGATATGGCCCGCCAGCTCGACCAACTGGCGAAGGCTTGCGCGGTAGCTGGCCGCGATTCGCGGCCCTGAAGGAATCCGGCCTGCTCGCCATGATGGTGCCAGCGGAGTACAGCGGGTGGGGCTGGGATGCCGCGGCGGCGAACTCGGTGATCGAGGAAGTAGCGACCGCTGACCCGTCCATCGCCATCATGCTGTACTTGCACTGCGCGGTCGTTGCCAGGATCGACAGGTACGGCACCTCGCAGCAGCGCAGGCGATGGCTCCAACGCGTCGCGCGCGAAGGCTGGCTGGCTTGCTCGGCTTGGTCGGAATCCGGATCGACGGCGGACAAGCGAACGCTTTCCACGACCGCCAGCCGCGCTCCGTCCGGGAACTGGATAGTGAACGGGGGAAAGACCTTCGCGACGAGCGCGACGGTGGCCGACTTCTTCCTCGTCCTGGCGCAGGCGAGCGCCGATGGACCAGACGCGCAGGCGGTCCCGGCTAGCTCCTATGGCGGCAGCAGCCAGGCGCTGTTTCTCGTTTCCTGCGCCGCCTCCGGGGTGCAGGTGCCCGGCGACACGCTCGACATGGCGGGCATGCGCGGGTCAGGTACTGGGACAGCCGCGTTCCATGAGGTTGTCGTCGGCGACTGCGACCTGCTCTGCCAGCACGAGAGCACCGGCCAGGCTATTGCGTTACCTCACCGCCTCGGCCTGACGCTCGGCGCGGTGAGCGTCGGAACCGCGCGGTATGCCTACGAGATCGCGCTTGGTCACCTGCGCCGCAAGGACCAGCTCGGCGATCCCGGGGTGCGCTCTCAGCTAGCGCAACTCACCGTCGCGATTGAGGCGGCCAGGTCCATGGTGGCTGACCTGGGCGCTCAGGCCCCGTACCAGACGCCGACCCGCTCCTATGCCGTCAAGGTCTTCGCGTCCACGACCAGCCAGGATGTCTGTGATCAGATTCGCAGACTGCTCGGCAGCGTCGGCTACATGCGCCAGCACGAGATCAACAGGGTGTGCCGTGACTGCGACGCCGTACCCCACATGGGGCCGCCAAACTATCTGTGCGTCTCGCTGATCGGAGCGCACCTCGACGCCGACGGGGACGCATCTGGCCTGCGGCAGCGTGAGCATGCCGGCGCGGCCGGCGCACCAGCTGTGACCAGCCTCGCTTAGCTCTCGCGCATCAGCAGGTCGGCTCGTAGCGGCGGAGCCGCGAGCGGTTGAGCTGACCTGCCTGACATCGCCGACGGTTGCCAGGCGGGCTTGCGTTATTTTCAATTCCATTAGTTTGAAAGGGCCGTCCAGCCGCATCAAGGTCCGTATCAAGCGCGTTCATCAGAGTATCCTTCCGTTCGGGATCTAAGCCCGAGGGATTACTTTCATCCAAAAGTTTCTAGTTTTTCGGGAAAGCCGTCGCACCGCTACCCCGGCCGCAGCCGATTGGAACCTGACGGGCGGTGCCGGACATAAGGGAGCGTGGGAATCGACTGGCGCATGGCGGGCGACCAAGAGCTCTGGTCGCAAGCTTCAGGCGAGTATGCCGGTCCCGCGTTCGGCGAGCTGTTCGAGCGGCATGCCGACCGGGTGTACGCGCATTGTTTTAGCCGCACGGGGTCCTGGTCGATGGCCGAAGACCTGACCTCCGCCGTGTTCTTGGAAGCGTGGCGACGGCGGCACCAGGTCAGGTTCAGCGGCGACTCGGCACTTCCCTGGCTACTCGGAGTGGCCAACAACGTTACGCGGAACGCGCAGCGCACGCTGCGCCGGTACCGGCTGTTGCTAGCGAAGCTGCCGCGACCGGATGACGAGGCTGACTTCGCATCCGACGCCGCCGCCCGGATCGATCAGGAACGGCTCGCGCAGCATTTACTCTGCGCGATGGCCGGACTGCGAGACGTCGAGCGTGACGTGCTTGCGCTGTGTGACTGGGCCGGGCTGAGCTACGCGCAGGCCGCCGTCGCGCTCGGCGTGCCCGAAGGGACGGTGCGGTCACGGCTCTTCCGCGCGAGGAAGCGACTGCGTGACCTCGTGAACAGCCCGGATCCGTCATGCCCGCCGCTGATCGATCCGCAGCACGCTTGAGCAGGACTGGAGATCGGCGATGTCCTATTTTTCCCCGGAACGAATGCCGTCGCTCCGCCCCACGCGGCGCGAGGCGGCACGGCTCCAGCTCGAGCAGGTGGTCGCTAGGTCCGGCAGGCGCTGGCGACTGCTATTCAGGGGACGCCGGGCGCGGCTGGTAACCTGCTTCGGGGTCGCCGCCGCCTTGATGAGCACGGGCGCGGCGACGTTCGCGGCCGTCAGCTATCAGCCTGTAACGAACTCGGCTATGGCCAGGTGCTACACGATCGCGGATCTCGGCGGCGTGTCGGCGACGGTTCCCGTGGCCGGGCACGCGGGATCGCGGAAGCTCGCGCGCAATGCGCTTGCCGTGTGCAAGGCGCTCTACCAGCAGGGATGGCTAAGGCGAGGGGCGACGAAGATCACCAAGCCAGCAGGCGCCGCGGAACAGCATCCGGTGCCCAGGCTGGTAGTGTGCGCTATCGCCGGGGGACTGGCAGCGGTATTTCCCGGCGGTCCGCGCGTGTGCGCGAAGCTCGGCCTGCGGCCCATGCTCGACGACCCGGACGTGTAGGCAGGTCCGGGTCGCCGGAGCTGATTGCTGACTCTCGTGAGTCAGAGCGTTAGCAGGTTAGCGGGTTGGCGGGGTTGGCGGGGTTGGCGGGTCAGCAGGGAAGGCCTGGGCACCACGCTTGCGAGGATGCTTCGTCGTTGAAGGACCCCAGAGAGGCGGCTGAACCGTCCTTCTTGACCCCGAACGTGGTGCCGCCGAAGTCGACGTTCTGGTAAAGGGTGGTCGCGCAGCCGCTGGAATTGGTCACAGACGAGATCTGGTCGTTCCAGCCGCTCGGCAGGCTGGATGCCGCGAAATCGCCGCATCCCGATGACTCAGTCCAGAAGAGCGTGTTGCCGCCGAAATCGGCGTTCTGGTAGTCCACGCTGAGTACGAACGTCGTATCGGGGGTGCCGGGGGCCGGGTTGATTTCATCGGGCGTGACCGTGCCTGGCCGGGCCGACTCCGGGAGGCTGACCCGCCCGCCCGTGATCGCTGACACGGCGTCGGCGAACGTCGCGTAGCACGTCATCGTGACAGTGCCAATTCGGGCGGCCGACGTGGCTCGGGCGGCCGGCGTGGCTCGGGCGACGCAGGCCCGGTCCCGGTGGATGGCTGGTGCGGGTGCTGTTGGAGCCGGTGCTGCTGCGGCCGGTGTCGCTACGGTGGCCGCGGATGCGGTGGTCATGGTTAGCGCGGCGGTCATGCCGCCGCTCAACGTGAGCATCGTGGCCGACAAGATAGTAAGAAGGCGTCGAGTCATAGCAGGGTTCCTTCCGATACGGAGCTGAAAATGCCGTGCCGCGCGGGCGCCAGATATGGAAAGAACGAGTCCGGCTCATGCCAGAAGCGTCATAAGTGGACGTTGCTGACCGACCCGCATCAGTGGCGGGCCGTTGGTCGCAGGGGCGATAGCGAAGATATAGAAATATCTCGCTATGTGTCTATAACTTATATCTGATAAAATCTAGGCCAATGAGTTAGTCGTAACTTACTTATTAGTAAGCAAGTTTCAGTGAGGGCATGGTCTGGGCCGCGCGGCTGGAGCGGAGTGTCGATCAGCGGCCAGGCTCGTGACAGCCGTGGCCAGTGTGACTAACGCGATAGTTACCGGAAACCGTTGGGCTGACATGAATACGGGCATCCATGTTAGGAAATGGGTGTCGACTCCCGCATCGATGTTGCTGCCGCCCGCCCCGAGGCCGAAAGCCCGCCCCGAGGCCGAAAGCCCGCCCCGAGCCGAAAGTCCGGCCGATGCCGAAACCTTCGCCCCGAGCCGAAAGTCCGGCTAGCCGAAAGTCCGGCCGATGCCGAAACCTTCGCCCCGAGCCGAAAACCCGGCTAGCCGACCAGCGTTTTGACCGAGGATGTCAGTTCGGCGAGACCCTTCTTGGCGTCGGAGAAGAACATGGAGGTCTTCGGGTTGGTGTAGAGCTCGTTGTCGATGCCCGCGTAGCCGTGACCCATGGAGCGCTTGATCACGATGATGGACTTGGCCGCGTCGACGTCGAGGATGGGCATCCCCGAGATAGCGGTGCCCGGGCGGCGCGCCGCCGGGTTGGTGACGTCGTTCGCGCCGATGACGAGGGCCACGTCGGTGCGGGCGAATTCCGGATTGACCTCGTCCATCTCCTTGAGCAGCGGATAAGGCACGTTGGCCTCGGCGAGTAGCACGTTCATGTGGCCTGGCATGCGGCCGGCCACCGGGTGGATCGCGTAGCTCACGTCGACGCCGCGCGACTCAAGGAGGTCGGCCAGCGCAGCTACCTCGTGCTGGGCCTGGGCGGCGGCGAGGCCGTAGCCAGGGACGATGATCACCTTGGATGCGTACGCGAGCTGGATAGCGGCGTCGTCGGCGGCGATCGACTGCACGCCGGCTCCAGCCGGGCCCGCGATCGCGGCGGCGGCGTCGCCCGAACCGAAGCCGCCGAGCATGATGTTGCCGATAGAGCGGTTCATGGCGTCGGCCATCAGCTTGGTCAGGATGCCGCCCGAGGCCCCGACGAGCGCGCCGGCGATGATCAGGCCGGTGTTGTTGACGACGAATCCGGCCATCGCCACAGCCGTGCCGGTAAAGGCGTTGAGGAGAGAGATCACCACCGGCATGTCCGCGCCGCCGATCGGCATGACCATCGAGATGCCGAAGATGAGCGACACCGCGATGACCACGCTAAGTCCGATCAGGCTGGGGGAGGCGATCACGAACGCGCCGACGCCGACGGCGACCAGCGCCAGCGAGATGTTGACGATCCTGGCGCCGGGGAAGGTCACCGGTGCCGAGGTGATCACGCCTTGCAGCTTGCCCGCGGCGATGATCGAGCCGGAGAACGTGACCGCTCCGATGATCACGTCGAGCAGCGTCGTCACCGAGGTGGCGGCGGCCACGTGGGAGCCGAGGTCGGAATAGTCGCGGATCCCGACTAGCGCCGCCGCGCCGCCGCCTACCGCGTTAAAGACGCTGACCAGCTGCGGCATCGCGGTCATCTTGATCGTCCTGGCGGTGTACATGCCAAGTCCGCCGCCCACGAGGATGCCCGCGATGATCACGATCCAGCCAGTGACGGTGATCACGCCGAGATGGATGACCAGCGCGCCCGTGGCGACGATGGCCGCGACCATTCCGGCCACGGACACCTGGTTGCCGCGCCGCGCCGTGGCCGGGTTGTTCATCAGGTGCAGGCCGAGCACGAAGCATGACGCGGCGGCGAGGTAGATGAGCTGGATGACGGTGTTAAAGGTGCCGCTCATGCCGAGGCCCCGCGGTCAGAAGCGCTGTCCTTCGCGGAGCTGCCGTTCTGGCTCGGGGCGATGGCGGCGGCTCCGGCTCCGGCCGCAGCCCCGGACCCGGCGCCGGCCACGGCCGGCACCGTCCTGCGCTTGAACATCTTGAGCATCCGGCCTGTTACCACATAACCGCCCACCACGTTCATGGCGGCGAAAACGACGGCGATGAACGCAAGGATGTAGCCGATGACATTGTGCGCGGTGGCGGCGATCACTATGCCGCCGGCCAGCACGATTCCGTGTATGGAGTTCGCCGCCGACATCAGCGGCGTGTGCAGCGTGGCCGGCACCTTGCTGATGACCTCGAAGCCCACCCACAGGCTCAGGACGAAGATGATGAAGTCCGTTAGCAGCATCAGAAGGTTACCTCCAGGTCAGTCGGCCGGCGTCGTTGCCGTGCCGTCCCCGTCATCCGGCGCGCCCTCACTCGGCACCGTGGCATCGTCCGGTGCAGCTGGCTGCCCGACCAGCGCCGGATGGATCACCTTGCCGCCGTGCGCGACGACGACGCCAGCGACCAGTTCGTCATCAAGATCGACGGTGAACGCGCCGTCTTTGATCATGTAGGTCAGCAGCGAGCTGATGTTCCGCGCGTACATCATCGAGGACGCCGCGGCCATCGTCGATGGCAGATTCTCCGCTCCGACAATCGTCACGCCGTTGTCGGTCACGACCGTATCGCCAGGGACCGAGCCCTCCACGTTGCCGCCGAGGGCGCTGGCCCCCATGTCCACGATGACGGATCCAGTTGACATCGCCTTCAGCGCGGCATCGGTCACCAGCACAGGGGGCCGCCTGCCGGGCACCTGCGCTGTCGTGATCACGACGTCGTGCCGGGCGATATGGTCGGCGAGCTCGGCCTGCTGGGCGGCGCGCTCGGCGTCAGTCAGCGCCCTGGCATAGCCACCGGTGCCGCTCGCCGAACCCACCGAGGTCAGCTCGATGAAGGTCCCGCCAAGGGACTCGACCTCGGTCCTGGTCTCAGGACGCACGTCGTAGGCGCTGACCACCGCGCCGAGCCGCCTGGCCGTGCCTATGGCCTGCAAGCCGGCCACTCCGGTGCCAAGCACGAGCACCTTGGCGGGCCGCGCCGTGCCCGCCGCCGTGATCAGCAGCGGGAAGAACCGGCCGAACGCCGTCGCGGCAAGCAGAGCGGCCTTGTACCCGGCGATGTTCGCCTGGGACGTCAGCGCGTCCATCGGCTGCGCACGGGAGAGCGTCCGCGGGATCAGGTCGAGGCTGATCACGGTCGCGCCGGTCGCGGCCATCCGCGACATCAGCTCTGAATCGGTGAGCGGGGCGAACAGCCCGAGCACCGCCTGCCCTGCCCGAATTCGCGCGAGCTGGTCCGCGTCGGGCCGTCCGACCATCAGGACCGCGTCGGCGTCCGCGAACTGATCCGCGCCGACGACGCTGGCACCGGCGTCGGAAAACGCTTCGTCAGGGAAGAAGGCTGCGTCCCCGGCACCCCTTTCAACCAAAATCTCATGACCAGCTGATCTCATCTTTGCGATCGCTTCTGGAACGAGCGCAACCCGGCGCTCGGCTGGCCCGGTCTCCTTGACCACGGCTACCTTCATCGGGGGCGACCTCACTCCGGCGGTTCGTGCGACGCGTCGGTCCGGCCTTAGTCTCGGGTTCGGCAGGCCGGCGACAACTTCCCAAGTATGGACCATACCGCGCGACCTCTAGTTGTCGATTAGGCCGGACCGCCTTAAGGGCTCCGCGTCGGACCGGCACGGTCGTGAGCTTGGTCATCGGCTCTGCTGCCGGCCGGGTGGCAATCGCGCCGGGTCGCGGACACGGCCTGACTGCGACCTCGCAAGGATGGAAGTAGTGCCCCACTTAGCATCAAACAAGCGTGTACCGGACGACTTGACGGGTACCGGACAGCCAAACGTCCGTAGCCTGAATCGCTGACTCGGTGTCAGGCAGCGCCGGGCGTTTGGGAGAGTGAGATCAATGTGTGAGGCAGAGCCGGATGAGGCCGATCAATCGGTTGCGCTCGCGGCGAAGTTGCGGGCTGTTCAGCGGGTACTGGCTACGCTTGAAGCCGATTCGGGTCTGCGAAACCGGCTGAATCTTCGGTTCATGTCAATATGTACCTCCCTGAAAGTGCCCGGGGCGAGCATGGATCGCGGTATGCGCCGGCTTGATTTGCTCCTGGCTGAAGCCGAACGCGCACATTGTGAGCCTGGCAAAGAGGTTTGACTAAAGAGCACGCGGGTAGACGTTGCGCGACAAAGAGTGCCAGCTCCAGTGCCAGCCACGCGAGGCATGCAGAAGCACTTCACGAACTAGAGAAGGTAGCTAGACAACAAGTCCAGCCGGCGTTCACCACGGATTTGAATTCGCATGACGACTGGTCCACTTTTAATACTGAATGGCACATACTTTCAGTAACGACACGCCTCGTTTATTGCGGAGATGATTGTGTGGCGCCGCTGCATCGCCTAATTTCAGGCAGGTCAGAAGTCGCGAGCCAGGCCGCGAAATACGCCCGGCCCGCGGACTTCCCGTTGGGGGACCCGCAGGAGTGAGGAAATGAACAAGCGTGACCTGATAGATGCGATTTCGGGCAGGTTGGGAGATAAGAAGACCGCAACTGAGGCCGTTAACGCTCTTCTCGACACCATCCAGCACGCCGTCGCCAAGGGCGACAAGGTGGCGATCACCGGATTCGGCGTGTTTGAAAAGACCGACCGGCCGGCTCGAACCGCACGGAATCCAGCCACTGGCGCGTCCATCAAGGTTCCCAAGTCCTCGGTACCTAAGTTCCGGGCCGGAGCTGACTTCAAGGCTCTGGTCAATGGCGACAAGAAGAAGGCGACGGCCGGACGGAAGTAGGTAACAAGCGGGGCGCGCCCAGGCGGTGACGTGACTGCGTGTGGTTTCGGTGGTTGCGTGCGGCACGACTGACGGCGGGCGGCCTGAAAGTCGCCCGCCGCCACCGCTGCCCGGCGCCGGCGGGCCGGGGCTTGGGCTTGGGGCTTGGTGAGGTCTGCGTGACGCCGCGTCGGCCGCTCCCTGCGCTAGCGCTGCTAGCGCAAGCCGGTGCCCCGTGCCAGGGCCGTCTGCAACAGGCGATCGATCACCTGCGGGAACGGCAGTCCGCTTGCCTCCCACATCTTCTGGAAGTATGACGTCGGCGACATGCCGGGGAACGTGTTGATCTCGTTAAGAAGAATCTGCCCGTCAGGCAGGTAGAAAAAGTCCACCCTCGCCAGTCCCTCGGCCGAGACAGCATCAAACGCGGCTGCGGCCAGCTCGCGTATCCGCTCGATATCACCGGACGGAATAGGCGCGGGAATCAGCATGTCGCTCGACGCGTCCAGGTACTTGGCTTCGAAATCGTAGAACTCTTCGCCGCCATCGAGCCGCAATTCGCCCGGCAGGCTCGTATCCGGCGGAGCCCCGTCGAGTCCTTGCAGCACCGCGACCTCGATTTCCCGCGCGGTCAAGGCCGCCTCGACCAGCACTTTCGGATCGAACTGGCGTGCCAGCGCGATCGCCGCGGCCAGCTGGGTCTCGTCGGACGCCTTGGAAGTGCCGAGGCTGGACCCGCCCCGGGCAGGCTTGACGAAGAGCGGCCAGCCAAGCTCCTCCAGCGCGACGGCGACCCGCTGCTGGCCGGTGGTCGGCCCGGCGGCAGGCGTCACGGTGTCGGACTGCGCGGTACTGGACTGCGCGGGGGTCGGCCAGTCGCGTTCATGCACGACGATGTGCGGCCCGACCGGCAGCCCGCGTGCGGCGAAGATCAGCTTCATGTACTCCTTGTCCATGCTGACCGCGCTCGCCAGCACGCCCGCGCCGACGTACGGCACCCCCGCTAGCTCAAGGAGCCCCTGCATAGTGCCGTCCTCTCCGAACGGCCCGTGCAGCACCGGCAGCACCACATCGACTTCGCCGAGTGCATGCGGGATGTGCCCGGGCACGCTGGCGACGATCGCCGAGTCCCCTTGATAGGCCCACGGCACGACGTGCGCGTCCGGCTTGGCCACCGCCTCGACGCTTGGCAGCTGACCAGCGGTGATCGCTAGCTTCTCCGGCTCGTCGCTCACCTCGAGCCAGTTGCCGTCCTTGGTGATGCCGATCGGAATGACCTCGTACTTGTCCCTGTCGATGACCCGCAGCACGTTGCCGCCGCCCAGGCACGAGATGGCGTGCTCCGGCCCCCTGCCGCCGAACACGACCGCGACTCTGATCTTGCGCTCACCGTCCACAGATCCTCCCGTATTGAACTAATCCCGGATCACGACTCGCCCATCTGGGTTGCCCGGCCGCCAGGCGCTTGCCCGCTACCTTCTCCCGAGCGAGTCAAGCGCCGCCATGGCGTCGGCCAGCAGATCCTCAGCGTCCTCCAGGCCGACCGAGAATCGCACCGAACCAGGGTCAATGCCCGCGGCCGTCAGTGCCGGCGCGTCCAGTTGGCGGTGAGTCGTCGATGCGACGTGGCTCACCTTGGTGTGGGTGCCGCCGAGAGAAGCGGCTATCTGGGCCACCCTGAGCCGGTCGGCGAACGCCATCCCGGCTTCGGTCCCGCCATACGGCGCCACCGTGACGATCGCCCCGAACCTCGTACCCTCCGGCCCTGCGTCGAACTGCCTGCGTGCCAGCTCATGGCCGGGATGCGCGGTCAGCCCTGGGTAATAGACCGTGCTCACCGCCGGATGCCTGACCAGCCCGGCCGCGACGACCTGAGCGGTTGCGCATTGCCGGCGCACGCGCAGCGGCAATGTTTCCAGGCCGCGTCGAAGGAGGTACGCGTCGTCGGGCGCGAGCGACCCGCCGGTGTCGATCCGCAGCTGACGGAGTGACCTGATCAGCTCAGGCCGCCCAGTGACGACGCCGCCGGTGACGTCGCCGTGCCCGCCGAAGTACTTGGTTGCCGAATGCAGCACCAGGTCAGCGCCGAGTTCCAGCGGCCGGCAGATCACCGGAGGTGCCAGCGTCGAGTCGACCACGAGCAGGGCTCCCGCATTGCGCGCGAGCCCGGCGAGACTGCGCAGATCGGCCACGGCGACGGTCGGATTCGCCAGCGTCTCCGCGTAAAGGATCGCGGTACCTGGCCGCAGCGCGGCCTGGACCTGACCGAGGTCGGTAATGTCGACGAAGTCGGTCCGGACGCCGAAGCTCGACGCGACGTTGCGCAGGAAGCTGTACGTGCCGCCGTAGATCGCGTTCGGCGCGACGACGTGGGCGCCCGCCTTGGTAAAGGCCCAGAAGATGCTTGAGATAGCCGCCATGCCCGAGGCGAAGGCCTGGGACGTGGCTTCATAGCTGAGGTTGACGCCCTCGAGCGCCGCGACCGCGGTGCAGAATGCCTCGACCGTCGGATTGTCGATCCTGCTGTAGCTGAAGCCGGGCGCGGTGTCGCCGAGGACGGCGGCGTGCTCGGCGCCGGAGGTGAACGCGAAGGTGGCGGTCCGGTAGATCGGCGTCGTGAGCGGCCGTTGCGCTGGAACTGGCGGCAGGGGCAGGTGCACTGAGCGGGTGTTCTCGCCCGCGCGGCGAGGTGCCGCTTGGCGGGTCGCTTGCGGTGCCGTTTGTTGCGGCACCGTTTCTTGCGGTGCTGTTTGCTGCTGGGGCGTTTGCTGCTGGGGCGTTTGCTGCTGGGCTGTCCGTGGGCCGGCTTGCTGTGCCTGATCGGCGGTGCGCGGTGCCTCGATCGCCAGGAGGCTGCTCGAGGGCCTGATCTGCGGGCTCGGCATCGGGCTGGGTGCGGGGCTGGGCGGCGGGCTGGTCGCGGGCGGCTGGCCGCTGAGGTCCCACGGCGGTACCTGCGCTACCGGAGCGCCGGGCACTGCGAACGGGGCGGCTGTGCCTGGCGAAGCGAACGATACGGGCGGAGCCAGGCCGGCCGGGGGAAATGCGACGGGCCACGCCGGCCTTGCAGCCATCGACCTCGGGTCGGCCGGCATCCTAGGGTCAATCATCCTAGGGTCAATCATCCTCGGGTCGGTCACCGTACGGTCGGCCATCCTCGGGTCGGCCATCCTCGGGTCGGCCATCCTCGGGTCGGGGGCCATCTGCGGGTCTGCCGTCCGTGGGTCTGCCGTCCGTGGGTCTGCCATCCGTGGGCCGGCCATCCTCGGGTTCGACGTGGGACCCTGATCGGGCATGAGCCTTGAGCGTGGGTCCACGGCGCGGGGATCGGTATACCTCGGCACGAGACGCTGCTGAGCGGGATGAGCGGCGGGCGGCATCATCGGATGCGACTCGCGGTAGCGCTGGGTCGGATCGTCGGGGGATGGTTCATCGCCAGCGGGGTGATCTGGGAGCCGGCGTCGAGCCGCCGCATCGGTGAAGCCGAATCTCGGGACGGCGCGATCTCTTCCTGATACTGGCCGGCCGGGCTCCTCGCGGCCGGGCGCTCTGGCTGGCGGCCAGCCAGAGCCCGGCCGGTCTGCCTGCGGGTGATCGCCGTGCGGACCCGCGCCGGGATCCTGGTCGTGGTCCGCCTGGTAGCCAGCGTCGTGATCACCAGGCCATCGGTCGTCCTGGTCGGCCCGGCCGGCTTGTCGCGGCTGCCGGGGTAGCCGGGCAGACGGCCTCGAGTCGCCGTACGGCTGGTCGGCGTACCGCTCGTCACCGTGCTGCCGGTCGCCGTACCGCTGGTCGCCGTACGGCTGGTCGTCGTACGGCTGGGTGCCGTACGGCTGGTCGCCGTACGGCTGGTCACCGTGCTGCCGGTCGCCGTGCCGCTGGTCGCCGTGCCGCTGGTCGTCGTACGGCTGGTCGTCGTACGGCTGGTCGTCGTACGGCTGGTTGCCGTGCTGCTGGTCGCCGTAGCGCCGGTTGTCGTATCGCTGGTCGTCTTCCGGCCAAGGCATCCCGCGTGGCGATGCGCCGCGCATCACGCGGCCGCTTATCGATGGCTGATCTCTATAGCGTCCTGGATCATCGCGATACCGCTGGCCACTGCCTGACCGCGGCCATTTGTCAGACGCCATAGCGCTCCGGTTTCGCTGACCGGCTGGCGAGCATCAGTGCCGCCTGCCCGACATCGAGCCCTTCATACACGACGGCTGCGACGACTTCGGTAATCGGCACTTCCACGCCATGCGCCTGCGCCAGTTCAAGCACTGCCTTCGACGACTTCACGCCCTCGACTACCTGCTTCGTGCTCGCCACGATCTCTTCCAGCGGCATGCCGCGACCGAGCTTCTCGCCGAACGTCCGGTTGCGCGACAACGGCGATGAACACGTCGTGACCAGATCGCCCATCCCGGCCAGCCCGGCGAAGGTGTGCGGGTCAGCGCCGAGCACGGCCCCGAGGCGCGCGATCTCGGCCAGGCCGCGCGTGATGAGCATGGCCCTGGTGTTGTCACCGAGGCCCATGCCCACCGCGATCCCGACCGCCAGGCCGATGACATTCTTGACCGCGCCGCCCAGCTCGCAGCCGATCACGTCGGGATTGGTGTAGGGCCGGAAGTAACCGGTGCGGCAGGCCTTCTGCAGGTTCTCCGCCGTCTGCTGGTCGCTGCACGCGACGACCGTCGCGGCATACTGGCGCTCGGCGATCTCGTGTGCCAGGTTCGGGCCGGTGATCACCGCGATCTGGCCGGCCGGCCAGCCGGTCACCTCGGCGATGACCTCCGTCATGCGCTTGTGCGTCTGGAGTTCGATGCCCTTTATCAAGCTGACGAGAACCGCGCCGGGCGGGATGAGCCCGGCCCACCGCGCCAGGTTCTGCCGGAGCGTCTGCGACGTCACGGCGAGCACTACAACGTCCGCGCCAGCCAGCGCCGCGGCCGAATCCGCCGTCGCACTGAGCGCGGTCGGCAGCGCGATGTCGGGCAGGTATTCCTGATTGCGCTTGGTCGCATTGATCGCCTCAGCCACCTCTGCCCTGCGGCACCACAGCACGGTCGGCGTTCCCGCATCGCAGAGCACCTGGGCGAAAGTTGTTCCCCAGTTGCCCGAGCCCATCACAGCCGCTGTCACGAGCCGGGAACCTCGGTGGCAGGCTCGTCTTCGCTGGATTCAGTGACCTCTGCGGCGGCCTGGTCCGCGGCGAGCTTGCGAAGCTCAGCGCGGGCCTGGCGCCGGGCGATGGCCGGATGGTACGGCTGGGCTGGAGGCTCCTCGCCGCGCAGCTTGCCAAGCAAGGCCGTCACGTCGGCCATGATCTTATCGGTGGCGGCGCGCATTACCTTGCTGTCGATTGGCTGGCCGGCGAACTCAGACAGGTCGACTGGCGGGCCGGCCAGGATGCGGACCGTCTTGCGTGGGAACATATGCGGTTTGACGCTGCCGTAAGGCAATACGTACTGCGCGCCCCAGTGCGCGACCGGGATGACCGGGGCCCCGGTGGCGAGGGCCAGCCTGGCGACGCCCGTCTTGGCTACCATGGGCCAGGAATCCGGGTCCCGGGTCACCGTCGATTCCGGGTAAAAGAGCACGCACGCGCCGTTCTTGACGCCCTGCTCCGCGTCACGCAGTACCAGCGCGGCGTCAGCCTGGCCACGGTAGACGGGAAGCTGTCCGAGCCTGACCAGGATCGGCCCGAGTACCTTGATCTTGAACAAGCTGGATTTTGCCAGGAAGGTGGGGTACCGGCCCGCCTGGTCGCAGAAGAGCGCGACGGCGAGCACATCAGCGTAGGAGAGGTGGTTGGCAGCGACAATCGCGCCCCCTGAAGCAGGGATGTTCTCCTGACCTTGCCAGTCGTGCTTCATCAGGGCACGGATGGTCGGCCGCAGGATGATCTTCGACACCCCGCGCCAGGCCGTGGAATAACTACCGTCCGCACGTCTGCTCATTGATGCACTCTCCCGCACCCCATGGTGCCAGTCTTCCCGTTACCGCGACCCCAAGTCGAGCCAAGATCGGATGCTATGGCAGTTGATGCTCCGCTGACCTGGTCAGTGGTGATCCCCGTCAAGGTACTAGCCCTGGCCAAGAGCAGGCTGGCCGAACTCGCTGATCCGGGTCGGCGGGCGCTAGCGCTGGCCATGGCCGCGGACACCACGGCAGCCGCGGTAGCCAGCCCGGTCGTGGGCGCGGTGATCGTGGTCAGCGACGACCCTGCCGTAGCGGCGCAGGCGACCGCTCTGGGAGCTACACCCGTGCCCGACACTCCTGGCGCGGGCCTGAATAAAGCCCTGATAGCCGGGGCCGGCTTCGCGTCGCAGCGCTGGCCTGGCCATGGTGTCGCGGCCTTGCTTGCTGATCTTCCGGCCCTGCGCGCTAGCGACCTCACCGCCGCTCTGACCGCAGCTTCAGGGGAGACGCACGCGTTCGTCGCCGACGCCGCTGGCGCGGGCTCGACCTTGTATACGGCGGTACCGGGGAGTGCGTTCAGGCCGATGTTCGGCGCTCGCTCGCGAACGCGGCACAGGCAAGCCGGCGCCGCGGAGTTGAGCCTGCCCGGCATCGCCGGGCTCAGGCAGGATGTCGACACGCTCGCTGACCTGCGCCGCGCGGCCGAGATCGGGCTAGGCCAAAGATCGGCGGCGCTTGCTCTAGCGATGGCGGAGTGCGGTTAGATGTGTACGATCGGGCAGGTCAGCGTCCTGGTAATGCCGGGCACACCCTGGATTTGAGCGACGACAAGGCGGCCAAGGTCATCGACGTTGTCGGCTTCGGCCCGGACAATAACGTCATAAGGGCCAGTGACGTCGTCTGCCTGAGTTACGCCGGTGATCTTCCCGATGGCGGCTGCCACGTCGGCGGCTTTGCCGACCTCGGTCTGGACGAGGATGTAAGCCTGGACCATTTAGGCCTCCGGGTAATAAGTGTCGTCGCAACGTTATCGCAGCGGAGCCGACCAGGAGCTCACGGGCTGCTCCGCGGGAAGGGTGCAGCCATCACGATCGAGGAACTCGGCGAGTTCGGCCTGATCGACGCCATCACGCGGGCAATGGCGCGAGCTTCGGGAATCACGCCTGCCAGTGTGGCCATCGGCCCGGGCGATGACGCGGCAGTACTGCACGCGAACGGCATGGTGGTCGCCACCACGGACATGATGATCGAGGGCAGGCACTTCCGAGCCGACTGGTCATCGGCGGCCGACATCGGGCACAAGGCTGCCGCGAGGAATCTCGCCGACGTCGCCGCCATGGGCGCGACCCCGGCTGCCTTGCTCGTCGCGTTCGCAGGACCAGGCAAGCTTGAGGTCTCCTGGGTGACCGACCTGGCCGCGGGGATCGCGAGCGAGGGCGCTGCAGCCGGGGCGAGCGTCGCCGGCGGCGATACGAGCAGTTCGGACAAGGTAATGATCGCCATCACCGCGCTCGGCGAGCTAGCTGGCCGGACCCCGGTCCGCAGAAGCGGCGCCAGGCCGGGCGACGTTATCGCCGTCGCGGGCAGGCTGGGCAGCGCGGCGGCCGGCTACGCGCTGCTAGCCGCTGGCATGAGCGCTGCGGCACCTGGCGCTGGCCTCACGGGGCAGGCGGCAACAATGGCCCCCGGGCCGGCGGTCCCGGAGCCTTCCGTGCGCGATGCCGCCGGCGCGGGGCCGGCGGTCCCGGAGGCTGCCGTGCGCGATGCCGCCCTCTCCGTGCTGGCCGACGCGCATCGGCGCCCTCAGCCGCCCTACCAGGCCGGCCCTGAGGCAGCGTTGCTCGGTGCGACCTCGATGATTGACGTCAGCGACGGCCTCATCGCCGATCTCGGGCACGTATCCGAGGCGAGCGGCGTCCGCATCGAGTTGCGGTCGAGCCACCTTCGCTCGGCACCGGTCGCGGACGAGGAATCGCTCCGACGTGCTGCCGAGGTCCTCGGCAGCACCGACTGGCTGCTCTGGGTACTGACTGGCGGCGACGATCACGCGCTCGTGGCGACCTTCCCCGCCCAGGTAGCGCTCCCGCAGTCGTGGACAGTGGTCGGAACGGTGGCACCTGGCCACGGCGTGGCAGTCGATGGCCGCACGTGGACCGACCAGGGCGGCTGGGAGCACTTCCGGCCGTAGCTACTCTTCGTGGCCAATCGAACTCTCAATGTCACTTTGATGCCGCGCGGACCGGTCAGGGAGCCAGCGGCAGGGCGAGCGCTGGGTCATGGCGGCTTTCGGCTTAGCCTTGCGGCTATGAATACAACTCCACCGAGGGTGCTGGCGATCGCGGGCTCGGACTCGGGCGGCGGCGCGGGCATCCAGGCAGATCTGAAGACCATGCTGGCGCTCGGCGTGCACGGCATGACCGTGGTAACCGCCGTCACCGCCCAGAACTCGGTCGGGGTGCAGGGTTACTGGGAATTGCCGCCGGAGGCAGTGCAGGCGCAACTTGACTCGGTACTCAGTGACATCGGCGTTCAGGCCATCAAGACAGGCATGCTCGCGTCGGCCCAGCTCGTGCGGACCGTCGCGAGCACGCTCGCGTCGGTCAGCGCACCGGTCGTGGTGGATCCGGTCGCGGTGTCCAAGCATGGTGACGGCCTGCTGTCACCCGGCACGGTCGAGGCGGTCAAGACCGAACTGCTGCCGCTCGCGACGATCGTGACGCCGAACTTGTATGAGGCCGAGCTAATTTGCGGCAGATCGATCAAAGATGAGGATGCCATGCTGGCCGCAGCCGAGCAGATCGCCGCGCTTGGGCCGGCCTGGGTGCTGGTGAAGGGCGGGCACCTGTCCGGCAACCCCATCGATGTGCTGTTCGGCGCTGGGGAGGGCGGATCGGTTGCCCGTTACCCGGGTCGCAGGATCGCCAGCCCGCACACGCACGGCACCGGATGCACGCTGGCGTCCGCGATCGCCTCGTACCTGGCGATGGGACTGGCAATGCCGCAGGCCGTCGAGTCGGCCAAGGAGTACGTGACCGGCGCGATCGATGGCGGGTTCCCGCTTGGCGCGGGAATCGGGCCAGTCGATCACGCGTGGCGGATTCGCCAGCCGGTCAGCGGGTAACCCGTGCCGGTCAGCGGGTAACTTTGCCAGCCTTGATACAGGACGTGCAGACATTCAGCCGCTTGGGTGTCCCCCCGACCATGGCGCGCACGCGCTGAATGTTCGGGTTCCAGCGGCGCGGGGTGCGGCGGTGCGAGTGTGACACGTTATTGCCGAAGCCCGGCCCCTTGCCGCACACGTCGCAGACGGAAGCCACGGGATCGCTCCATTGAGTAGTCAGGTGGGTCATCGAGCCGGTCTCGGTCCGACTCGGCCGGTCAAGGATATCTGACCGCGTGCTGCGGCGCGAACTGGTTGCCCTTGGCTAGCCTGGCGGAGGTATGTCAGACCCGCTCGACATCCTGGGCAGCGGACGAGGCAGCGGCAAGGCAGCGGGCAAGTAAGCGGGCAGGCAAGAGGACGCGGCAGACAGGCATGGCGGGCATGCGAAGGAAAAGCATCAGTGAGGTGACGCGGAGACGATGGCGAAGCTGACCGACGGGTTGCGCCCGATCGTGGGCGACAGGGCGGCGAAGCGGCTCGCCGTGCTCGGGCCGGCTGGTTTGCGCACGGTCGGCGACCTGCTGACGTACTACCCGCGACGGTATGAGACCAGAGGTCAGCTGACCGACCTTGCCTCGCTGCGCGACGGCGAGCACGTGACCGTGCAGGCGATGATCGCCGCTACCTCGGTGCGCCCGATGCGGAACCGGGGAGGGTCGATCTTCGAGGCAGTCGTGACCGACGGCCATGGCAAGCTGACGCTGACGTTCTTCGGCAAGGGCCGCCAGGACTGGCGGGAGCGGGAGCTGGCGCCGGGGCGCAGCGGACTGTTCTCCGGGCAGGTTTCCTCATTCCGCGGCAAGCGCCAGCTGTCGCACCCAGAGTTCGAGATGCTCAAGTCGGACGACTCGGGTGACGCGAGGGCGGCCGAGTTCGCCTCCGAGCTGATCCCGATCTACCCGGCCAGCAAGGACATCTCGTCGTGGCAGATCGCCGACTCGGTGCGACTCGCGCTCGCTGCCGCGGACATCGACGACGATCCGCTGCCCGCGCCGATCAGGGCGAAGCACGGGCTGTACGGCTACGAGCGTGCGCTGCGGGCCATTCATCAGCCGGCTGACGAGCTGGACTGGCGAAGGGCTACGAAGCGGCTGAAATGGGACGAGGCATTCATGCTCCAGGTCGTGCTCGCCCAGCGCCGGCGGGCTTCGGCGGAGCGCGTCACGCAACCTCGCCCGCCGGTGCGGGACGGGCTGCTCGCCGAGTTCGACCGCCAGCTGCCGTTCCGGCTGACGGCCGGACAGCGACAGGCCAGCGAAGTCATAGCCGCCGACCTGGCGAGCGACCATCCGATGCACCGGCTGCTGCAAGGCGAAGTCGGCTCGGGCAAGACCATCGTGGCGCTCAGGGCGATGCTGCAGGTGATCGACGCGGCAGGGCAGGCAGCGCTGCTCGCACCCACGGAAGTGCTCGCCCAGCAGCACCACCGGTCGATTTCCCAGCTGCTCGGCCCGCTCGCGATGGCCGGGCAGCTTGGCGGCACCGATCATGCCACGACGGTCACCCTGCTGACGGGTTCCCAGGGCAGCGCCGCCAGGAGACGGGCGCTTCTGGAAGCCGCATCCGGCTCGGCCGGGATCGTCATCGGCACCCATGCGCTGCTCGAAGATCAGGTCCAGTTCGCTGACCTCGGACTGATTGTCATCGACGAGCAGCACAGGTTCGGCGTCGAGCAACGCGAGGCCCTGCGGGCGAAGGGGGTCAGCGGCAGGCCGCACGTCCTGGTCATGACCGCGACGCCGATCCCCCGTACCGTCGCGATCACCGTGTTCGGCGACCTCGAAGTCAGCGAGCTGAGGGAACTGCCCGCCGGGCGGTCGCCGATCGCCACCCACGTGGTGCCGGTGGACGAGAAGCCGCACTACCTGGCGCGCACCTGGGAGCGGGTCAAGGAGGAGGTCGCGGCCGGGCGGCAGGTGTACGTCGTGTGCCCGAGGATCGGCGGCGGCGAAAGCGACGCTTTCGAGGCGTCGGATGACGGCGGCTCGGATGAATCCGCGAAGGGCACCTCGCGAAGTGGCAACCGCGGCGCGGACGGCGGGCGGGCCAGCGCTCGGGCGGGGGCCGGCGCGAGCGAGGGGCTGGCCGCCGACGGCGGGTTCGAATTCGGCGAGCTTGGCTACGGCGACGGCGGTGAATCCTCCGACGATGCTGACACCGAGCGCAGGCCGGCGATCGCGGTGCTCGACACGGCAGCCGAACTGGCCGCCGGGCCGCTGACGGACCTGCGGCTCGGCGTGCTGCACGGCAGGCTGGCGCCCGATGAGAAGGACAAGATCATGCTTGCCTTCGCCGAGGGCAAGATCGACGTGCTCGTAACGACCACCGTGGTCGAGGTCGGAGTGGACGTGCCCAACGCGACCACGATGGTGATCATGGACGCCGACCGGTTCGGGGTTTCCCAGCTGCATCAACTGCGCGGGCGGGTCGGCCGCGGCGGTCACGCCGGCTTGTGCCTGCTGGTCACGGCGGCGCCGTCAGAGGCGCCAGCCAGGGAGCGGCTCGACGCGGTAGCCGCGACCACCGACGGCTTTGAGCTGTCAAGGCTCGACTTGCAGCAGCGCAAGGAAGGCGACGTGCTCGGGTCGGCACAGGCTGGCCGGCGCTCGCACCTGAAGCTGCTGACGCTGCTAAGCGACGAGAAGCTGATCGTGGCGGCCAGGCACGAGGCGACCGAGCTCGTGGGTGACGATCCAGCGCTGGCCGGGCAGCCGGCTCTGGCGACGGCGATCAGCGCCATGCTCGATGCCGAGCGCACTGAGTTCCTTGAAAAGGCCTGACCAGGTCCTGGCACCCGTGGAGTGACCGTGACGAGGATTATCGCGGGGGAGGCAGGCGGGCTCAGGCTTGCCGTTCCGCGCGGAAAGGCGACCCGGCCTACCAGCGACATGGCGCGGGAAGGTCTGCTTTCATCCGTGATCGCGAAGTTCGGGACACTGGCGGGTGCGACAGTTCTTGACCTCTACGCGGGTTCGGGCGCGGTCGGGCTCGAGGCGTTGTCCAGGGGCGCGGCCGACGTCTTGCTGGTCGAGTCGGATCCGGGCGCCGTCGCGGCGATCAGGCGAAACATCGCGTATCTCGGACTGCCTGGCGCACGGCTGATTTCCGACCGGGTGGAAAGGTTTCTGCGGCGCGGTCCTGGAGAGCTGACTAGGCGCGACTTCGTCTTCGCCGACCCGCCGTATTCGGCCGGCGCCGGCGAGGTGGCCTCGATGCTGACGTCGCTGATCGGCGAGGACTGGCTCGCTCCCGACGCGCTCGTCGTCGTAGAGCGGGACTCCAGGTCGGGACCGCCGGACTGGCCTGCCGGATACTTGCAGGACAGGTCCCGTCGCTACGGCGAGACCACCCTCTGGTACGGTCGCGCCTGCGGCGATATGCAGCAGGCTTAAGGCTTCAACGACAGGAGCGTGAGTCCGCGTGATCCGCGTGGTCTGCCCAGGGTCGTTCGACCCGGTTACCAATGGCCATCTGGATGTCATCAGCCGCGCCGCGAGGTTGTATGACGAGGTCATCGTCGCCGTGCTCCGTAATCCGTCGAAGTCGTCGCTGTTCACGGCGGACGAGCGGGTCGAGATGCTGCGCGAGGTTACCAAGGACCTCGCGAACGTGAAGGTGACTAAGTTCACCGGGCTGACCGTCGACTTCTGCAGGGCCAACGAGGTCTCGGCGATCGTCAAGGGCCTGCGGGCGGTCAGCGACTTCGACTACGAGATGCAGATGGCCCAGATGAACTACAACCAGGCCGGAGTCGAGACCCTGTTCATGACGACGAACCCGCTCTACGCCTTCTTGTCGTCCAGCCTGGTGAAGGAATTTGCCCGATTCGGCGGGGACGTGACGGGGCTGGCTCCAGAGCCTGTTCTGCGCAGGCTGACCGAGCGGCTCGTCGCCGGGTGACGCTGGCTGCCTTGATACCGGCCGGCCGTCCCCGGGGTCATCCCCGCCAGCCGGGCCGGCAAGTTGGGGAATCTGCGGCTGTCCAGGTAAGCTATCCGCCCAGTATCAGTCGACTCCTGCGCTCGTTATGTCACACGCGAAACTCAAGAGATCCCGCAAGCTAGATCCGCGCGGTCCGCTCGTCTTCGACCTCCGGACTCTCGGGTCGGCGTCAGCGCGCGCTGAGCAGCGAGTGGTACCCGCTCCGAGTGATCTCGGCGCCGGTTTGGTGCATGTGCCGACCGGTGCCGATGTGCGACTCGAAGTGCAGCTTGAGGATGTAAGCGAGGGCGTGCTCGTGACGGCGAAGGCGGTAGCGCCGTTGGCCGGTGAGTGCGCTCGCTGCCTGGATGAGTTCACCTCTAGCATCGAGGTTAGCTTCCAGGAGCTTTACGTCGCGCTGGCTGAGGAGTCCGGCGAGGACGGCTACGTTCTCGATGGTGATCTGCTCGACCTTGAGCCTGCGCTCCGGGACGCGCTGGTTCTAGAGTTGCCGCTGTCGCCGCTGTGCGCTAGCGATTGCGCTGGGCTGTGCAGCATCTGCGGGGTCCGGCTGGCCGAGGTGGAGCCTGGTCACGCGCACGAGAGCGACGGCGGAGTGTGGGCTGTGCTGAAGAGCTTGTTTCCGGCCGAAGGGACGGGGCGAAGCGACGCAGGGACGAGCGGTCCTGAGGGTTCGGCAAAAGCAGGGACAAACGGTCCCGAAGGTTCTATAAACGTCGGGTCAAACCGTCCCGAAGATTCTAAGGAGCACTGAGGTGGCAGTACCCAAGAGGAAGATGTCGCGCAGTAACACCAGATCGCGGCGCGCGCAGTGGAAGGCGTCCGCGCCCAGCCTGGTGGCGTGCTCTCAGTGCCACGAGTTCAAGCTCCCGCACACGGCTTGCCCGACCTGTGGTACTTACAACCGGCGTCAGGTAGTCACCCCCTCCTGAGGTTGCCGGTCGCGGAATCCCCGCGACCGCGGGAAGGAGGAACGGTGAGTACCCCAGCTGACGGCCGGGCTCCAGACGCTGATACCGCGGTCCTGCTCCGCGAACTTCAGGTTCACGTCAGCGACGAGTTGCTCGACCGTGCGCTGACGCACAGGTCTTTCGCGTACGAGAACGGCGGGTTGCCGACGAACGAGCGGCTTGAGTTTCTCGGCGATTCGGTGCTCGGGCTGATCGTGACCGACACGCTGTTCACACGGCATCCTGATCTGCCTGAAGGACACCTTGCCAAGCTCCGGGCCGCTGTCGTCAACAGCCGGGCACTCGCCGGCGTGGCACGCGGCCTGAGCCTCGGGGGCTACATCAGGCTCGGCAAGGGCGAGGAGGCCACCGGCGGCCGCGACAAGTCCTCGATCCTCGCCGACACCCTTGAGGCGGTCATCGGGGCTGTTTACATCGAAGGCGGCCTCGGCGCCGCCGATTCGCTCGTGCACCGGCTCTTCGATCCGGTGATCACCAGGTCGGCGCGCCTTGGCGCGGGACTTGACTGGAAAACCTCGCTCCAGGAGCTGACCGCCGCTGAGGAGCTGGGCGGCCCCGAGTACCTGGTCGACGAGAGCGGGCCCGACCACCAGAAGTCGTTCAGGGCCGTGGCCCGCATCGGCGGCCAGATCTACGGCGAGGGCGAGGGCAGGTCGAAGAAGGAAGCCGAGCAGCAAGCCGCCGAGCAAGCCTGGACCGCGATCAGCGAAGGACTGAGTGCCGCGGGCGGGCGTCCGGGCCAGGCGAGGATAGGCCGCCCCGACGGCGACCGAGCGGATGGCGCAGCGGCCGATGATGATGGTGCTGGCCTGACCGAGCCTGGCCAGACGGCCAGCGGCGGGCAGCAGCGGACACAGTGAGAACGCTGAGCAGACGACAGTGCCAGAACTGCCTGAGGTGGAGAGTGTCAGAAGCGGTCTGCAGCGTTACGTCAGCGGACGGACATTTGCCTCGGTGCGGGTGTTGCATCCGCGGGCCGCGCGCCGTCACCTGGCCGGGCCCGACGATCTCGCGGCGGCGCTGACTGGCGGCCGTGTCGGCGACGTGCGCAGGCGCGGCAAGTACTTGTGGCTGACCGTGGGCGAGGACGCTCTGCTGGCTCATCTGGGCATGAGCGGGCAGTTGCTGGTCGGCGATCCGCGGGCACCGCTCGGGCCGCATGTTCGGGCCCAGTTCGAATTCAGCGATGGAGGCATGGATCTGCGGTTCGTGGATCAGCGGACGTTCGGGCACCTGATGTTCTCGCCTGGCGGCGCTGAGCTGCCCGGCGTCATCGCGCACATCGCGCCAGATCCTCTTGAGCGAGCCTTCGATGACGAGCAGTTCGTGGCCAGGCTGCGGACCCGGCGGACCGGGATCAAACGGGCGTTGCTCGATCAGTCGCTGATTAGCGGGGTGGGCAACATTTACGCCGACGAGGCCCTCTGGCGGGCTCAGCTGCACTGGGCCCGCGGCACCGACGCACTGAGACGCGGCGAGGTGCTGCGGTTGCTCGACCACGTGCGGCAGGTGTTCGCCGAGGCCATAGGCGCGGGCGGTACGTCGTTTGACAGGCTCTATGTCCGGGTGAACGGCGAGAGCGGCTATTTCGACCGGTCCCTGGCCGTCTACGGCCGGGAGGGTGAGCCGTGTCCGAGATGCGGGACGCCGGTCAAGCGAGAGAAGTTCATGAACCGGTCGTCATATAGCTGCCCCAAATGTCAGCGGCGACCTCGGCAGGGACGCTGGTGACCGGTCAGGGCGGTGATGGCTATCGCGGCGATGACCGGCCGGCGGGGGCCGGGATCGAAGCGAGCGACAGCTTGCTGCCGGCCGGTGACCGCGATGAGGAGTGGCTGCTCGCCCACTACGGCGACGACTGGCCGCAAGACCTTTCACCGGGCGGCGAGCAAGCTCAGCCGGCCGACCCCGAGCCTCGCAGTGAAGAGATCGGCGGCGCGAGCGCCGGGGGCCTCGGCCAGGATGCCCGGCTGACCGCCTGGGTGCGCGGCCGGGTTCAGGGCGTGGGCTTCCGCTGGTGGGTCCGGCGCCACGCCCTCGAACTCGGTCTCGTCGGCGTAGCCGAGAACCTGGTCGACGGCCGGGTCAAGGTTGTTGCCGAGGGTCACAAGGATCTCCTGGCCGAATTGCTGCACCGCCTGGAATCTCCTGGCACCCCCGGCCATGTCGCCCAGGTGACGCACCGCTGGGATCAGCCCCGCGGAGGCCTGATCGGCTTCGCGGAACGCTAGGGCTTGCAGATTATTAACACGCGGGTTTGTCTCGTCCTAAGGCCCACCTTTGGGACATCCGTGGCGCTCTGGCGCCACCTTTGGGCCATCGGTGGGCCAGCCGCCAGGCAGTTCGCCCGGGCGCTACCACATTCCGGGAGGCCAGCTCACCAATCTGCGGGTTATTACGCGACGGCCGCTGGGACGCGCGCCAAGGATCAGCTTTGGCACATCGGTGGTGCGGAGCGCAACGGCGGGAACCTTAAGAGACGACTCGGGGGCAGCCTGCTGTTCGGGGTCCGGCGGCGGAGTGTCCGGGGGCGTGGGAGGTTTCTGAGTCCTGAGAGATTGTTTTCCCGGTCTAGGCGGTAATGGGATGTTATTTGCGTAGCAGACAATCGTTTGCTGGCATGACGAGACCATGGGTAATGGGGGTATTGCTGGCTGAACGGGGTGTTGGACCGGTAGCGGGAGGTTTGCTGAGGCTGGCGGGAGGGTCCCTAACTAAATGGGG
>DASTJM010000064.1:0-16197 GCA_035716545.1 Streptosporangiaceae bacterium | reverse complement strand
CCGGGCGGGGCCTGCGGCATTTCGCCCGGGCCAGGCTGTGCCGGTGGGGCACCCTGCTGTCGCTCAGGCAGCAGCAGGGTGCCCCACCTGCACCGGGCCAGGGGCCGAAATTCATGATCGCGGGGACTTTTCAGGGCGGGCGGACCGGCGCTTAGCAACCCCCGAGACCTGCCCACGCCGAGACCGTGTCGTTCGCCGTGAACGACGAACCAGCCATCCCGAACCCGAAGGTCCTGTTGCTGACGAACCCGCACGAGGCCGTTTGCTCGACGTTCGTCCAGTTGCCAAGGTCGTACTTGTACTGCAGCGAAGCTCCGGCGGCGGCCGAGATGGTCAGCGTCCACGTCGATGGACCGGTCTTGGTCATCGGGATCTCGGCGGCGCCCCAGTCGGCTGAGGACTTCATGCCGGTGCCAAGCGCGCTGTAGCCGCCGCTCAGGTAGACGGTGGCCGAAGCTGGCGTCGACGTTGGCACGGTGACCGTGAACACGGCTCGCGCGGGCCCGCACGCCCCTGGCCCGGACCAGTTGGCGACGACGTCATTCACGGTGCCGCCGTTCACGGCCATCGACCTGTTGCTCACGAACCCGCACGACGCGGTCTCCTCGACGTTCGACCAGCTTCCGCCGAGCGTGTACTTGTACTGCAGGGACGTCGCGGCGGCCGCGCGCACGGTCGCGGTCCACTGGGTGGCGCTGACCCTGGTCATCGGGAGGCCGCTCGGCGACCAGTCAGGAGCACCCTCGCCAAGCACGCTGAAGTTCCCGTTCAGGTACACGGTCTCCCCGGAGGCGTCCGTGCTGACGGGCACGGTGACGTTCACCTTCTCGCTCGTCCCTCCCGCACCGGACGTGGCTCCTGCGTACCGGCCAGCGACCACGGCCGGCGTATCGACGTCATGCCCGGCTGAGATGTCGATCGCGAGCCGGACGTACTGCGCCATCGCCCACATCAGCGGGGTGGAGGAATTATCCGCCTGACCGAAGGTAAAGCCGCCGGTCCCGGTGCTGCCGCCCCAGACCTGCTCAGAGATCTGGTAGCCCGTATCGGCCGCCCCTGCCATCGTCGCGAGCATGGACTTCGCGGCGGTCAGGTTGCCCTCGGCGGCATCGTACTCGCCGCGCTCACCGGTTAGCACCGGCCACGGGTTGCCGGCTCCCGAAGAAACGAAGTCCCCGCCGGCAGAGGTCTCGCCGTAACCATCGAAGGTATACCGGTGCCAGATCGGTCCCTCGGGCGTCGTCACCTCGTCGGAGGAGTCCACGACCGGCAGCGTGCTGGCGATCTCCACGGTGGCCGGTGCGGTCACCCCGAGTCGTACCAGCTCAAGGTAGCTCGGGTCGACAACTGTGCGGTCGTCATGGTTTCCGCCGCCATTGGCGATCCCGATCGCGGTGCCGGCGTTGGGCGCGGCGTCCGGCGTGATCCGCAGGTAGTAGTCGCCATTCCCGTAAGGACCGCTGGTCGTGTAGGTGTCGGCATCGACCGCCTGCTCGAAAGCGTCTGCCTTCGACAGGTACGTCGACGCGTCAGCCGAGTCGCCATTGTCGGTCGCGATCACCGACGCGCACACCAGCCCGGCGATCTCGGCGGCCATCGTCGCGGGCGAATAGCCGCCGATTTCCTCCCACCGTTCTTCAGGAGTAAAAGGCCCGTTCGCCACCAGGTAGTTCGCCAGGCTCTTGAGCTGCGGCCAGTCGGCGGAGCCAGTCGCGCCCAGCTGATAGGCCAGGATCAGGGGGTCAGCGACCTCGTCCAGCTGGGTAGATCCGAACACCGTCGTACCGTTGAGGAACGAGTTCTGCTTGACCGCACCTGACGGTTCTTCTTCGAACGACAGGATGTAGCTCAGCGCCGCGTTCGCGTCCGCGCTGTCCCCGGCCGCGAGCAGCGCGGTGGCCATCTCGTATTCATCTCTGGTCCAGACCACGTGATAGCCGTGGTCGCCGCCGCCGTTCGCGCTGACGCTCGTGCCCCACGGGTCGGTCGGCGCCGCGATGAAGCCACCGGTGAACGTCTTGTCCTCGTCGGCCTTGATCTCCATGAGGGACACGTAATACTGCTGCTTGAGCTGGCTGCTTGCGGTGACCGAGGCGGGCGGCGGGTTGAGCCCGCCGATCCACGAGTGCCAGCCTGACTCAAACGACATCTCAAGCGAACTGAAACCCGCCGACAGTGACGCCGTCGCGTCCGAGACCGCCGCCGAAACGGTCGAGCCGAACGCCAGCGCCAGCGTGAACGTTGTGCTACCGCTCGCGGCGACCGGGACCCGCGCGACCTGGACGATGTGGCCGGCGGCCGACGCAGAGGAGAACGTCGAGGTCAGCGCGTGGCTGCTGGCCAGCTGCGCGCTGCCATCGCTGGAAGTGCCCACGTAGCCCGTAGTCGTCTGCGCGAAGCCACCCGAAATCGCCAGCGCGCTCGACACCGGCCCGTTGGTCGAGGTCAGATCTCCGCTCGTCGTGTCGGTGCCGCCAGTGTTGCCCATGCCGTCGTTGTTGAGCTGGGGCAGGTAATCGGCGTACAAGCTGAGCGGATGAGTGCTGGTGTTTGTGAAAGTGGTCGAGATGAGCACCACCGAGCGCGACGGATCGGCGATGTAGGTCTTCGTGATCGTGAAGTCGCCGTTGGTCGCCGTGTTGACCTGCTGCCAGATCAGCGACGTCGGATCGGCGAGCGAAATCGCGTGAGCTGTATTGGCCGTCTCAGTATTCGTGAACGTCGAGCCGTCGCTGACGATGTACTGCAAGCCGAACGTGTCAGGCGTGTCGGCCTGCGGGTAGAAGACGTTCTCAAGCTCGCCGTTGCCGAGCGTGTACCAGACCTTTGAAGCCGACCCTGGCGAATCGGCGAACGCCTGCAGGTTCGACTCGTTCCACGTCGCGTCGCCGCCAGGCGCGCCTGGCGCGACTCCCGCCGCCAGCGCGCGAGGTGCGCTAGCGAGCAGGGGCAGGCCGAGCACCACCAGCGCCGCCAGCGCCGCTGCCAGTCCAGCCCGCCGTAACCTGGCCCGCCGCCCCGCCGGCCACCCGCTCATTCCTGCCCGCGATACCGGCCATAAACTCATGCGTTCCTCCGTCGGGCACTCGCGGGGCCGCTTATCCGCAGCCTGACTTATCCACAGCCTGACTCAGCTGCGCGAGTTCGTCCACAGGAAGCCGGGATCGACTGCGGCGAGGCGCCATTCCCCAGCCTGAACTTCGCGGGTACCGGAATCGGGAGGATTCTCTCGGTTGCCGGCTCCATGATCGCGCAACGCCGTTTAGCTTGACCCGGAAAACTGGATCCCGGTGAGCGGGACCCAGTTTTCATCACCACGGCTGGGCCGCGAGGCGGCACATGGCCTCCAAGCAGATCATGTTCTGACCTACCGGCACCACGACCAGCACAACGACGGCGCACCGCAGATCCTTCCGAGATCAACTCAAGCTAAGCGGCATTGCGGCGAGAGCGAGAACGGCGCCGCAAGGCGACATCAGTGCTCTTCCCCGAACGCACCCAAGCAGCGCATGCCAGCGGCCGCGCCCCCCTCAAGCCTGCTGGCCCCTACGTCGGCCATAATCACGACAGGCGGCGATGGGAAACCTCCCAGCACCCGCAACCAAGAGCGGGCCACGACGATGGGAGCGCCGGCATGCCAGTAGATATGGGCGAATTGCTGGCTGACCTGGCAGCGGAGACAGCCGCGATCAGGGAGCTAGTGGCTGGGCTCGATCGGCGTGACTGGCGGGCCGCCACCCCCGCGGCCGGCTGGACGATCGCAGACCAGATCAGCCACCTCGCGTTCTTCGACGACGCGGCTGTCATGTCAGCCACGGACGCCGGCCGGTTCGCTGCCGAACTCGGTACCCCGGCGGAGACTGGCCAGCTCAGCACCGATGAGATCGCAAGCCGGTACCGGGCGCTGACCGGGCCGGAACTGCTCGCCTGGTTCGATGAGTCACGCCAGCTTGTCATCGACGTCTTCAGCCGGATCGACGCGCTCCGGCGAGTGCCGTGGTTCGGTCCGCCGATGAGCGCGGCCTCAGCGGTCACCGCGCGGATCATGGAAACCTGGGCGCATGGACAAGATATTGCTGACGCGCTCGGGATAGCGCGCTCACCGACCCGCCGGCTCAGGCATGTCGCGCACATCGGGATCAGCGCGCTGCCATTCAGCTTCGTGGTGAACGGGCTCGCCGTGCCAGAAGAGCCGATCCGGGTGGAACTCGGCTCGCCTGACAGCGAGCCCTGGACCTGGGGTCCGGCGACAGCAGGAAACCGGGTGACTGGTCCCGCTCTTGACTTCTGCTTGCTCGTCACGCAGCGAAGGCACCGAAGCGACACAGCGGTCAAGGCCGAGGGTCAGGTCGCCGATCAGTGGCTCGACATTGCCCAGGCTTTCGCTGGTCCGCCCGGCCCCGGCCGTCAGCCGGAGCAGTACGGGCAGCATACCTGAAACGGTCAGGTAAATCGCGCTGATGCCCATTCTCAAATTGTGCATTTGCACAATTTGACGCTGTGCATTTGCACAGTAGTTCGAGATTACCTGACACGGTTACTGGTGCCGGGGAGAGCACTGCGAGATTTGAATGTGGTTGCGCACGCCTGGTTCTGATCGTCCTTTCACTGACCGAATGCACACTGGAATTCCTGCCAAGCCCGGCTCGTCCGGTTGGGTCACCTTCCTATCGGTGCGGGTGAACCCGGCGCATACTTGTGTTATGGACGTGTCGCCAGAACGGTGCCGAGCGCCGCCGCGTAGGGCGATGCGGCTTTGGGCGAGACGTGCTGCACGCTGTGCCGGCCGCGCCGGCGGCCGCTGCCATGACGGCGGTTACCAGGCATGAAGAGGCGCGGCGAAACCCAGCGGCGCCTGGGGATGGCCGGTGACCACATGACCCCGAGTGCTACTGGCAAGCCATGCACGATACTGCCCGAGTGTACTGGGCGACTGTTGCGATCACTCATCTGGCTGCCTTCCCGACTCGTCCGGCTTCTATTGTTAATGGCACAGAAGCCATCCTGCTATGAGGCGGAACCGGGCAGGATTCCTCCTAACTTCATAAGAACTGGTTCCGCTGCTCGGGATGGTATGCGATGACAGAACCATTCACGACTGATCCGCAAAACATGGATCGCCCATTGGCAGAAGTGACTGAAATTGCGCCGCTGGTGACCGATTCACCCGCTACCGATGCGGAGTTGATCGCGGCGGCGAGATCAGGTGATGCGGCGGCATACGGCCTGCTTTACGAGCGGCATTCGGGTGCTGCCACGCGGCTGGCTCGCCAGATCGTCGATGATCAAGCCGACGTCGACGACGTTGTCGCGGAGACGTTCGCGCGCGTTCTGAGCGCGCTCAGGCGCGGGATCGGCCCGGCTGAGGCGTTCCGCCCGTACCTGCTGACCGCCGTCCGGCGGGCTGCCATCGACGTTCTGCGCGGGCGGCGTCGTCAGGTGCCTACCGAAAACACCGACCTGCCCGATCCTGGCGAACCTTTCATCGACCCCGTTGTCGCCGGTCTGGATAGGTCGCTCGCCGCGCGCGCCTTCCTGTCGCTGCCCGAACGCTGGTCGGCCGTACTGTGGCATACCGAGATCGAAGAGGCCAAGCCCGCCGAGATCGCGGCGATGCTCGGGATGTCGGCTAACAGCGTCGCCGCGCTGAGTTACCGGGCCAGGGAGGGGCTGCGCCAGGCGTACCTGCAACTGCACCTGTCCGGCCGCACGGACGCCAGCTGCAGGCCTTTCGCCGCCAGGCTCGGCGCCTATGTGCGCGGTAGCCTGTCCAGGCGCCATGTCCGCGAGGTGGACGCTCACCTGCGCGGCTGCGCTTCGTGCTCGGCAGCTTGCGCGGACCTCACCGCGATAAACGACGCGTTGCGCGGGGTGCTCGCACCAGTCGTGCTTGGCGGCGCGGCAGCCGGTTACCTGGCGGATCTCACCCACGCCCCTACCGCAGGCGGCGCCACCACCGGACACACCGCCGCTGGACACACCGCCGCCGGGGCGGCGATGATCGGCCGACACGTCGCGAACGCCAGCAGGCTGCTCCGGCTTGCCGCGCACCGACCCGTGATCCCGATCACGGCGGCCGTGGCCGCGGCGACAGTCACCGTGTCGGCGCTTTACCTCGTCCATCCGAGGCCGCAACTGCCAGGAGCGGGCGGGCACTCCGACATCGTGCGCTCTCATCAGCCGGGCAGCGAGCCAGTACCGGGGTCTTCCGGGCACCCGCGCTCCGTTCCCGGGGCAGCACCATCCGCCTCGCCAGGCCCGACGATCAAGGGCAAGTCTCCGGCACCTGGCAAACCAGGGCAGCCGGGCAGGCCCAAGCCGAGGACCTCACGATCCGTCTCGCCGTCGCCCTCCCCCTCGCCCCCGGCGTCGCCGAGTAGCCCGCCGACCGCATCGGCTAGTCCGTCACCGACCGTCAGCGTCGGCGCGAGCGTAGCGGCGACCGCGAAACTGAGCGTCGGAGTGCAGGTCAAGGACTTGCTCAATCTTGGCGTCACCGCTCTCGTTAACATCAGCGTCTCCGATACCGGCACCGCTAGCACCGGCCCGATGACGGCGACGCTGGCCCTGCCTTCGGGCACCACGATGCTCGGCCTGGCCGGGTCATCATCGTGGTCGTGCACGACAACCGGGTCGGGCGGGACGTGCACGCATGCCGCGATCGGCGCTGGCACCGCGGCCAATTTCTCCTTCAACATGCTGGTCATCAGCCTGGCCGGCTGCGGCAGTTCGGTGCTCGCCACCGTGGCAGGCGGCAACGCGACTGGCTCAGGATCCTCACCACAGCAAGTCCAGTGCTCGGGAGGCCTGCTCTCGGACGAGATCCGCGGAGTTACCGGGGGGATCCCCAGAGCTATCTGACCTTGTACGCATAAGGGATCGCGGGCAGCTCATCGCCCTCCCGCTGGCTGCCTGGCGGCACCGCTGAGACGAAATCGTCCACATACAGGGTGCCGCGGACCACTGTGCCTGGCGCGGCATCGGGCCGCAGGATGAGCTTGAGCACGCGGGTCCTGCCGGCCCCGATCGGCAGCGGATCGAACGGCGAGAAGAACTGTACCGAGGTTCGCCAGAGATCTCCGGTCGAGGGAGTCAGTGCCGAGCCAAAGGCGCGCGCGGTCACCCGCATCGCCATCGAGGTGGGGCACCCTGCTGTCGCTCAGGCAGCAGCAGGGTGCCCCACCGGCACCGGGCCAGGGGCCGAAATTGGTGCGTGAGCCGCGACTTTGCTTGTCATTCCGCCTCTCCCCGGATCGGACACACCCGACCTTTTCCGCGTGTCACAGCGGTCGCTGATCTGGAACAGGCGCTTCCGGCGGCTTCGTTACTCCTCCGTCGACCCGCGCATCCGCTTAGTCGCGGCCCGGCGCTGCTTGGCGGCCAGCCTTCGCTCAACCGAGGCGCGCGTAGGTTTCGTTGGCTTGCGTGACGGTGGCGGGGGTGCCGTCGCCTCCGTGAGCAACTCCGATAGCCGGGTGGCGGCCGCTTCCCTGTTGCGCAGCTGAGAACGGTGCTCGGACGAGACAACGGTGATGACCCCGCTGGTCAGCCGCTTGCCCAGTGCTCGCATCGCACGCCGCTTGAGCGCCTCGGGGAGCGCGGTTGAGCTGGCGAGGTCGTAACTCAGCTCGGCCCTGGTGTCCGAAGTATTGACAGATTGCCCGCCGGGACCTGGTGACCTGGAGAACCGCCAGGTCAGCTCCTCGGCTGGAATCAACGTCCCACGGACCGTGACATCGAGGTTCATGACCAATTCCGTACCGCTAATTGACACCGAGCCAAGCTGCCTGTGGCTACCGTGCCTTGGGACGGTCAGGATAACCTTCACCCCGGCGGCATCGCGAGGCCGGTCGGTGGGCATGACCTCTGTCACATAGCGTGAGTTAGATTCACACACGGTGGTGGGCAGGTGTGCTCTGATGGCTGAAACACTCCAGTCGGAGAAGATCGGGCCGGTCGACGTCGCCGTGATCGCTTTCGAAGGCAGCGAATTCAGCGGAGAGGTAACTCCGGCGCTGACCGAACTGCAGGCTAGCGGCACAGTCCAGGTCATCGATCTCGCGTTCGTGCGCAAGGATGGCGACGGGAACACATCGATCTTCGAACTCTCCGACGAGAGCGTCTCCGAGGTGTTCGGCCAGATCGCCGGCTCCCAGTACGACCTGCTCAGCGAGGCAGACCTGACCGATATCGCCAGCGGCCTTGAGCCGTCATCGGCCGCGATGGTCATCGTGTGGGAGAACAGCTGGGCCGCGAGGTTCGCCTCCGCGATAAGCGAACGCCGCGGGCGGGTAGCGATGCTCGAGCGAATTCCGCGCGAGAACGTCGAGCGCGCCATCACGGCGCTTGAAAAATAACTGCAGGCCCGTCCTGCCGGTCTGCCAGCGTTCAGAGGAGACCCGTCAGCTGACTCGCCGTTCAAGCCGGCCATCGTCCCCGGCAGGGACCAGCGGGGCGTTGTGACTGGTATGCCAGAATGATCCAATGCCCGATGCCGAAGTAACCAGGTCCACAGCGGGCGGCGGCTCGCGGAGCGATCGACTGCGGTGGATCGAGGAGGGCACCTATGAAGTGAGCCCAGGCGTTTACCGGATCCCGCTGCCGCTCCCCTTCGACGGACTGCGTGCGGTCAATACCTACGCGATCGAGGCGGCTGGCGGCCTGGTCATGATCGACTCCGGCTGGGTGCTCGAAGAAACGAAAGATCAGCTCGAGCGCTCGCTGGCACGGCTGGGCGCCGGGCTCGGCGACGTCCGCAGGTTCCTGATCACGCACATCCACCGTGACCACTACACGCAGGCGATCGCGCTGCGCAAACTCTTCGGCACGAAGGTAGCGCTCGGCGATGGGGAGAAGCAGTCGCTCGACGTCATGCTCGGCCGCGACGCCGGCCTGCTGTCGGCGCGGGGCGCCCGGCTAGCCACGGCTGGAGCGCAGCCCCTGATCGACAAGATGATCGAGGCCGGGATGCAGCGGCCGCAGTCCGACCTCGGCTACGAGGAACCGGATGAGTGGATCACATCAGGCCAGAAGTTCGATCTTGGAACCAGGACGCTCGAGGCCATCGCCACCCCTGGCCACACCCACGGGCACGTAGTCTTCGCCGACCACGTTGCCGGGCTCTTGTTCGCCGGCGATCATGTCTTGCCGCATATCACGCCATCGATCAGCCTTGAGGCCGCTCCGCAGGAGCTTCCGCTCGGCGACTTCCTCGACTCGCTGCGACTGGTCAGGCAGATGCCTGACCTGATGCTGCTGCCAGCGCACGGGCCAGTCGCTCCCAGCGTGCACTCGCGGGTTGATGAGCTGCTCGACCATCACCATCAGCGACTCACCGCCATGGCCACCGAGCTGGCCGGCGGTCCGCGCACCGCGTACGAGGTCGCGCTCGCCGTGCGCTGGACCTCACGAAACCGGAAGCTGACCGACCTCGACCTGATGAACCAGACGCTCGCGGTAGGTGAGACCGAAGCGCATCTGGACTTGCTCGTCGCCCGCGGCCAGGCCATCGCCCGGCTCGAAGACAACGTCAGGACCTATCGCCTTGCCGCGTAGGCGACCGCTACCTCGGCGGCCAGGCCGGCGTTGTCGGCGATCAGGGCACGGTTCACCGCCACGCTGCGGCCGCCGCTCAGTTCCTCGATGAGGGTGAGCACCGCGGGTGTCACGGCCTGGCCGCTGATGCCTCGTTCCCTGACCTGCCGCACCGCTTCGGTGATCAGTTCCTCGAGGTCCAGTCCGGCCGCCGGGGGCCTGGCCAGGATGAGCCCGCCGCCCGGATTGAGTTGCCAGTGCGCGCCGGCGACGCCAGCAGCCTGTGCGCAGTCGCTGATGATCGCCGAGACCGGCGGTCCGCCAGCCGCTGTGTAGAACAGCGGCAGCGTCGGCGTCCGCCAGCCCAGCACGGGGACAGCGAGGGTTTCGAGCAGCTCTGCTGTAGCTGGCACATCAAGGATTGACTTCGCGCCCGAGCAGACAACCATGGCCGGCGTCCTGGCGAGCTGGACCAGGTCGGCTGAAATGTCGAGAGTTCCGGCGAAGCCCCGGTGGACGCCTCCGATGCCGCCTGTGCCCATGAACGAGATGCCGGCCATCTTGCAGATAGCCAGCGTGCCGCCCACTGTCGTCGAGCCAAGCGCCCCCTGCACCACGCAGGCGGCGATGTCACGGGCGCCGAGCTTCCTGGCGCTGGTGCCAGCCTGAGCGAAGCGGTCGAGTTCGGCTGCGTCGAGCCCGACCTTGATCTCGCCGTCCAGTACGCCGATGGTCGCCGGCACAGCTCCGGCGGCCCTGACCCGGTTCTCCGAGTCTTTGGCGGCGGCAAGTCCGCGGCCCGCGGAAAAACCATGTGACACCAGGGTCGTCTCAAGCGCCACCACGGGCAGGCCAGCGGCCAGCGCGTCGGCGACCTCGGCCTGAACGCGCGGTATCAGCGTCACGGCATCGCCCCCATCGTCGCCACTGCCCTGGCCGCCGCCTTAAGGCCGAGGGCGACGCCGCCGACAAGATAGCCGGCGGCGAAGGCGTCACCCGCGCCGGTTGCGTCGAGCGGCTCGGTCGGCAGCGCCGGATAGTGCCGCCCGCCGATCATGACCCCGTCCGGGCCGAGCTTGCTGATCACCGTCACGCCCGGCAGATCGCCTGCCAGCGTGGTCTCAGCCTTGTTGCCGAAGACGACGTCCGGCCGCAACCTGGTGATCAAGTCGCGGAACTCCGCGACGCCGAAGGCGGCCAGGGCCGCGACGGACGACAGATCGACGCTGAGCCTGACCGACCGTTCCTTCGCCGCGGCTGCCGCGGCCAGGGCGGCGTGACCGACGGGCTCGCTCGTCAGGCTGTAGGCAGGGAGATGCAACCAGGAGCAATCCGTTACCCAGATGGTGTCGAGCAGATCGGGGGCAAGCCGAGCTCCCACGCCCCGGTCGGTCAGCATGGACCGCTGGCTGCCGCCGTCCGACAAGGCGACGACCACTCCTGTGGTGCCGTCGATGACCGGGCCGACCAGTTCTACTCCGCGGCTGGACAACTCACGGGATACGAGACTGGCCGCCAGATCCGTCGCCCGAGCCGCGATGAGCCTGCTGCGGCCGCCGAGCGCCGCCACCCAGGCGGCGACGTTCGCGGCCTGCCCGCCGACCGAGATGCTGGTCCGTGCCGGGGTATCGGTGTCAGCCGCCAGCTGCCCGGTGAGGGCGACGATCACGTCCAGGTGAGCGTCGCCTAGCACGCCGATCGGCCCGCCCGCCGACTGTCCCGCCCGCTCCACCGGCCGCACCCGCACCGCCTGCCCCATACATCCGCCCGCCGGACCTGACCGCAGCGTAACGTGAGGCCAGCAGATGTCTTCACGAAGGCGGCCGATGAAGCTCAAGCTGGACCTGCACGACATCTATAACCGCGGCAGGGACATCGACAAGGCGCTAGCCGACATCATCAACGAGGCGGTCAGGATCAGGGCACCGATGGTCGAGATCATCCCGGGCAAGGGGTCTGGCCAGCTCAAGAAGCACGTCCTGCGGTTCCTCGAGCGCAAGGACATCAAGGCGCTCTACCACCGGGTGGAGAAACTTCGGCCGCGTATTCGTCCATTTCAGATGGAAATAGCGCGCACATGTAATGTTCCGGTGACGGTTTCCTGTTCCCGGGCACCCAGGTAGCGCTCGCGGACGAGGCTGGCCGCGGCGAGAGCCGAAAGCCCGATTCGCACGGCAAGCGGTGGCCGCCCGTGACGCGGACGGTAGCCGGATCTGGTCCAGCCATCTCGCAGTACCCCGTGGCTGGTGTCAGGCAGCAACCTGGCCAGTAGCATCGCTGATCCCCCGATCAGATGCGCAACGCGCTGCGACGGTAGGCAGGACATCAGCCCCCGGGTCCTGCCGCGACCCCGATTCCCGCTTGATGCTGCCACTACCTGGCCTGATCCGTCCAGCGCTCACCCGCTCGCCACGCGGAAGGCCGTCGGGGTGGCCGATCTGGACGCGGGTGTTTCGTCGCTCATTCACCACTGTGCCCGGGTTCGATGGCAAGATGACGCCATGAAGATTCTCATCAAGTTGATCATCACCGCCGTCGCGCTGTGGATCGCAACCCTGGTGATACCGGGTATCCACCTGCACACCCACAGCGCAACGGGCAAAATCGGCACGCTTGTTGTTGTGGCCTTGATTTTCGGAATTATCAACGCGGTATTGAAGCCGATCGTCAAGACCATCGGCTGCCTGGCTTATGTGATTACGTTCGGGCTTATCAGCATTGTTGTCAACGGCCTGCTCTTCTGGCTTACCAGTTTCGTGGCTGGCAAGCTGAGCGTCCCGTTCCATATTGACGGCTTCATCCCCGCCGTGCTCGGCGCGCTGCTCGTCGGCGTGATTGGCTGGGTGCTCAGCTTGATCCTGGACAGGGACGACGACTAGCCTGCCCGGCCTGCCCGGCCTGCCCGGCTGGCGGGGTCAGAGACGCCGTACTCAAGGTTGCTGAGTATTCGGTCTCAGATGATGCGCATGGTGCCTTTATTCAGTCGTCATCCCCTTCCGCCAGCTAGCCTGACGCGAGCGCACAAACGCACAAGCGCCCGCCCGGAAAGGGGACGTCTATGGATGCGTCCGCAAGGCTCACCAGGCAATTGGCAGCCGTCGTCAGCGTCATCGGCCTCGCCGCCGGACTGGCTGCGGCAACAGCGGGGGCAGCTCACGCGGCCGTTCCCGACAAGTGGGGATTCGCCTTCGTCAGCAAGCCCTCAGTTCCAGGTATCCCCGATTTGACGCACCAGGCCGGCAGCTGGCCCGCGGCGTTCAAGGTGCACACCACGCCAGGCGCGGCCGGACGGGTCATCGTCACCTTTCCGCGTATCGCCTCGAAGAATGGCGTCGTGCATGTCACCGCGGTGAACCAGGGACCGGTCTGGTGCCAGGCTGAGAAGTGGGCGGCGTCAGGGCCGAATGAAGTTGTTTCCGTTCGCTGCCGCAGAGCCGGCGGCGCCCCCGTGTTCTCGCGGTTCACTGTCCTTTACACCACGAGCAGCAAAGGCCCGTTCCCGGCCGGCCGTGCATACGGCTACGTGCACTTCCAGCCCGGCGGCGGAGTCGTGGCCACATTTAACTCGGCCGGCACCGTCAACACCGTGACTCCTGGCGCTCCCGGCGTCTGGGTGGTGCGGATGCCCGGCCTGGGCACGCCAGCCTGGGCGGGAAATGTGCAAGTGACCGCTGTCAATGCCATCGTCGCGGCCAAGTGCGAGGTCGGGGCCTGGGCCGCCGCTCCGAGCGGGCAGCGGTTCCTCGTCCGCTGCTACAACGGCGCAGCGACACCGCTCAAGACCGGCTGGACGCTCAGCTACCAGCGCGGGCGTTCCAGCTTCGGCGGACAGCCTAAGCTGTTCGCCTACATTTTCAACAACAAGCCGGCCGTGGCCGGGCCGTACGCCCCGGTGCCTGTGCCGGTCAACTTCAACTCGGCTGGCGGGGTGAATACGGCCGCCAACGGCGGCGGGTTCAGCCTGGTGAGGTTCCCGCGGGCCGGCATGCTGCCGAACAACGTGCTAGTGAGCCCGTTCAAGGCGGGCCCGGGATTCTGCAACCTGCTGACGCTGTGGGCAACCTCCGCGGGGGCGCCCAAAGTCGTAGCGGTCAGGGATGTCGTCTGCTGGACCGCGGGCGGCATGCGCAAGCCAACTGCCTCGCTGGTCACGTACACCACCTCGCACTAGCGATGAAAGGCGCCGGGCGGATGACGGTGTTAGCCCCAGGGGACGACCCCGCAGGGAGCGCATCAGCCCGGCGCCTTGTGCGCATGGCATCGCCGCGGCTAGATCTCGGTGATGGTGTTCTGGAGTATCCGGTCCACGTCCTTGGGACTGACGCCAAGTTCCCTGGCGGTCTGCTTTTCTGCCCTGGTCACCGCGCGGCGGAGGGACTCGGCGATCTTGCTCTCGCCGACGACGACAAGGCCTGCCTCGCCCGGATCTATGAAGTCGCCCAGTTCCTTCGCCTCAGAACGCGACATGCCCTTGGACAAGTGACCGCTTATGCCGCCGACCACGCCGCCGACCGCCGCGGTGCCGATGATCGACGGCGGGAAGAGGACGCCGAGCGCCGCCCCGGCCGCCACGCCCCACCAGGCACCATGCCTGGCCGCCGTCTCGTGCTTGCTCTCATGTATCTTGCCGCTCGCATCTTTGGTAATAACCGCGGCGTCATAGGAACCGACCAAGCCCATCGCGTGGGCGTCCTTGACGGACTCGTAGTCGTCCCGCGCGGCCAGCTCGTCTGGGTACGTCGCCACCATGATGAACGTGCTGTCGGACTTGGACATCCGGCTATCCCCCTCTGACTGGCGTGCACAGTCTCGGCTCCTCCGAGCCGTGATATCAAGCTGACTGGCAGCCGGTCCTGCGAGCATCACCCGCCGCGAGTGATTCAATGGGCATGCGCGGATTGTCCCGGTTACCGTCAGCGCGATCTGTCTCGGCGACCGGTGAGGGATCCGGCGGCACCGGTCAGCCCGAACGCGATGGCGCCGTGCCAGATCGAGGTGAACACGTCACCGAAGAGCCCGTTGCCGAAGACCACCGACAATACGAACACAACAGCGGCGGTGGCCACGCCGGGCACGACCGCGAACCGCCACGGATGGCGGCGCGCCCACCGCACCGCGCGGCTAACCCGGCCTCGCAGCAGCACTCCGCCGCCTGCGACGGCGAACAGCGCGACGACACCGGCGGACAGCGAACTGCCCAGGCCCAGGTGACCAGTCATCAGGTGAAGTACGAGATCTGCGCCGGTCACTACGGCTCCGGCGGCGACGGCCGGCACCCACGGCACCTCAGACATGGCAGCGGTGGAAACGGTCAGCTCATCGCGCCGAGTCAGGTTCGGCTCGGTGTCGCGCAGTGGTACCGACATGTTCACTCCTGTGCTTGGCTTAGCCGGCTACCGTCGGCCCGGCTCACCTACTCAAGATATATCGCTTCTTGCCGTCGCGCCACTCTTGATCCCCGCCGGGTCCGGCAGGTGCTGGCCGGGGTCCTGGCACATGCTGGCCGGGATGCTGGCCCGGCTTCCTGACTCGCTTCAGGCGATATGCCCGCCGCGGAGTACTGGCATGATGGCCAGGTGATTAACTACGCCAAATTCGCTGCTTTCTATGACCAGATCATGGGCGACCGGACGCCCGACATTGACCAGGTGCGCGACTTCATCGTCAAGTACTTGCCGACCGCATCGTCGCTGCTAGAGCTTGGCTGCGGCAGCGGCGCCCTGCTGGCTGGGCTCTCCCGGGACCTGACCGTGACCGGCGTTGACCAATCACCTGAGATGCTTGCGATCGCCGGGCGGAGCGCGCCGGGCGCGACCTTGGTGAACTCGGACATGACCAAGTTCGACCTCGGCACTCGCTTCGACGTGGCGATCTGCATGTTCGACACGCTGAATCACCTGGCGGAGTTCGAGAGCTGGCTTGAGCTCTTTGACCGGGTGCACGAGCATCTGATCGAGGGCGGCTTGTTTATCTTCGACGTAAACACCATCGGCCGACTGCGCGGGCTCGGCCGCCAGATGCCGTACGTGCAGGACTTTGGCGAGCACACGCTGATTATGAACATCACGCCCGACCGCGGGAATGTGTCCCTATGGGAGGTCAAGATTTTTGAGCGGCTTGGGGACGATGACCTCTTCAGGCTGCACCACGAGCGCATCTTCGAACTCGGGGTGCCGCTCGACACGATCCGCGAGGCGCTGGCGCTGAACTTCGATGTGCTTGAGGAGACCGACCTGGAAGACGGGCCAGTGAGTGACGAATCCGAACGGATCTACTTTGCCTGCAGGCATCGGGGCTGACCCCATGACCGTGCCGGGCGGTGAGGCTACCCTGCTGGTCGCGCAGGAGCTTGCCGACCGGGTGCTCGCGCCGGCTGCGATGGAGGTCGAGGCGAGCGGCCGGATTCCTTCGTCGCACCTGGACCAGCTAGCCGCGGCCGGCTTGTACGGCATGGCCGGCCCGGTGGACCACGGCGGCCTCGACCTGGACCTGGGAACCGCCTGCCGGGTCATCGAGGTGCTGGCGGCCGGGTGCCTGTCGACCGCTTTCGTCTGGCTGCAGCATCACAGCGCGGTGCGGGCAGTGTCCGCCAGCACCGATGCCGGGTTGCGCGCTGCCTGGCTACGGCCGATGTGCGCCGGGCAGCGGCGAGCAGGGCTCGCG
>DASTJM010000063.1:0-20958 GCA_035716545.1 Streptosporangiaceae bacterium | reverse complement strand
GCTGCGCCGCGGGCCGGTCCATCCTCGTCATCGTCTGGCACCTGCTGAACGACCGCGCCGCCCGCTACCACGACCTCGGACCCGACCGGCACGCCAGGCACACCGACCGCAACCGCAAGGCCCGCAACGCCCAGCGCCAGCTCGAAGCCCCCGGCTACAACGTCATCATCACCCTCCGGCAGGACGCCGCCTGACCGGCGAACCAGCAACAACCGCATAGCCGTCACCGCAGGTCCCGGGCAGCGCCTATCACGGGATCATCTCGTTATGCCCGGAACCGCAGTCACGTGAGCCACGCTGAGGTGGTTATTTCTTGGTCAGGCCCGGCACGATACCGCCCTGAGCTGCGCGAACAGTTGCCGCCACATTATTTCGGCGCCTATTCGGCGCGCATTCTGATGGCTTGGGTCGAGCCCTCCACCGGGGTCGGCGCTCCGCAAAGGTAAGCCCGTGCCCGAACTGCCAGCTACGGTCTTATGGGCAATGCCGGCGGAGACTCTACCCCCTGATCTGAGCGTGGCCGTACTTGGTGCGGGCGCCAGCGAACTGCTGCCCCTGACAGTCGCGCAGAGGCCTGGGTGGCAGCGGCCGCCGCTGGGATCCGCGCCCGACCCAGGTTCACCATAGCAAAATCTGCTATAGTTTGAGGGTGTCGGATAAGCGCCAGGTACTACGCGACATCATGCTAAGCACCGGCACCAGCCAGTCGGAGTTGTCGCGTCTCAGCGGGGTGTGGCAGTCGAGCATCAGCCAGTTCATCTCCGGGAGGGTGCAGCTAAGCGATGACCAGCTGGACCGGCTGCTGTCATGCATGGGGTATCAGCTTGAAGTCGTCTGGCGGCCAGTGCACCCTGACCTTACCCGTTCCGAGTGGCGGTCCTGGCGGCTGCACCGCCGGCTGTCGGCCCATCTGACGAGGCCGAGTCTTGATCAATGGCGTCCGGTGATCGAACGCAACCTAGATCGCCTCCGCGGTGCCGTGCGCGGCCAGCCGCACCTGCGTAATCTGGACCGCTGGGAGTCGCTGCTGGATCATGGCGACGTACCGGGCCTTCACCGGATTCTTACCGGCCTGGATCGCGGCTCGATCGAGATGCGCGAGGTATCTCCGCTTGGCGGCATCCTCTCGGACGAAGAACGACTCGAAGCGCTCCGGATGGCGGGCTGATGCGCCGCGATCAGCTGGAGCACGCCATCCGGACCGCATGCCAGATTATCGGTCGGCCAGAAGTGATCGTGGTCGGCTCCCAGGCGATCCTCGGCACCTTCGGTGAAGATGAACTGCCGGACCGCGCGACGATGTCAGCCGAGGTCGACATCCTCCCGATCGCTGCCAGCAACGAGGAAACCGCCGAACTCGCCGACCGCATCGAAGGCGTGGCGGGCGAGTTCTCCCCGTTCGAGGAACTGCACGGCTTCAGCATCGACGGTGTCGACCTGACAACATCCGCGCTGCCGGAGGGCTGGCGAGGTCGGCTCGTCAAGGTTCAGAACGCCAACACAGCCGGGCCCGGCGGAAGACCGCAGTTCACCGGCTGGTGCCTCGACAAAGAAGACCTCTGCGTCGCAAAGCTGTGCGCCCTGCGCGAGAAAGACCAGAACTTCGTTTCCGAACTGCTCAAGGCCGACCTCGTCGACTCAGCAGTGATCACAGCACGACTCGCAACAGTTCCGGAGCCACACCGACCGGGCGCAGAACGTGCCTCCGACTGGCTCTCGTCCTGGGCAGACAGCCGCCGCTGAAAGTCAGCGAAGACCGCACAAATAGTCACCAGCGTGTTCGGAGTCGGCCCGGTCATCGCTGCCACCGTGCTCGGCGACACCCCCGACGTCTCCCGCTTCGCCACCGAGGAGATCGCGCACAAGCACAGCCAGGGCCACGCCTCCTACCAGCGCAAAGTCGCCGAAGGCAAGACCCCGGCTGAAGCCCGCTGGGCGCTCAGGCGCAAGATCAGCAACGCCATCTGGACCGAGCTCCAGGCCGACGCCAGGACACGGGCGACGGGCGGGTCGGACCCGACTTAGCATTGCAGCGGCTCGGCGGCCGAAAATACAATCGGCGTCCTTATGACGGCTGCTCTTCGGTCGATTGCTGCCGTAGTGCGCTTGGATCTGAACGGCTCTTCATTTACCTGAGCGCCTCGGCCTGGTCTTTCGCCACCATTGTGAAGAACGTCTTCAGGGCAAAGCGACCGCCCGCAGCATTTTCGGCCGACACCGCGCCGTCACGAACTCCGGATAGCGGTCCTGGTGAGAGAGCGGGCGGGCTGGATCAACTGCGACTGGCTGGGTCTTAGTCCGCAGAAATAGCAAACGCGAAATCCGATGCTCGCCTTGGCGGCGCCTGTGACCTGGGCCTTAAACGCGCACCACAGCTCAAGTTCGGAATTGGCCAGGAACCCACCGCCCCGTACCGTCATCGATGGGCTGTAGCCGTTGGTATTCGTCGCCGTCGCGGTCCATTCCCTGGCGTTTCCTGCCATGTCACTGACCAGGTAGGGGCAGTCCCCGTCCCCTGCGTGCTTGGTGACAGGCACCGTCGACCTCGACCGGAAATGACAGCGAGCCGCGTCGAACCTGTTGCCCCAGGGAAACAGCCTTCGGTCCTTGCCCCGGGCTGCCTTTTCCCATTCTTGCGCGGTCGGCAGCCGGTAGGGCAGTCCGGTCGATCAAGTCCGCCTGGATCTCCCGCACCGTGACACCAGCCTGGCGGTGCAATTCAACACGCACGTAGGTCTCAGCGAACTCGCGAAGGTGCACCGCATGCTGATCCTTCGACGCACGGCGGCAAATCTCCATTTCCGTCGGCGGGCAGATCCACACCAGCATGATCTTTCAGGCGAACCAGAAGGCGATCGAGGCCGCGGGCCTGTCGTTCATTCCCGGCATGAAGATCCCCCGCATCCCCTGCGCCGTCGCGCGGTGGCGGCGCGAGCACCCCGGCGAGGACATCCCCGACGGGCACGTCGTCACCCGGCCGTGGCCCGCCGGGCCCAGCAGGCCATCCGCGCTGTCCTGTCCTCCCAGGTCTACGCCAGCCATCTCCTGGACAGCGCTGCCGGAGAGCCCGTGCTGCGCAGGCACGAATGGGAGATCGCCGTCAACCTGCGCGAGATCACCCGGCTGCGCGCTCAGACCCGCTCGGTCCCGGTGCCCGGCCCGCAGACAGAGGCAGTCCTCGCATCCCACCACCGCGCGCTGGAACTGGCCGAAAACGCCACCGTGTCCAGGATCTGCGCCCTGGAGAACTACGCCAGGCCCATCCAGGCCGCAGAAGCAGCCCACCGCGACTGGCAGAACGCGGTCCGCGCAGCAGACCTGAACCACCAGTACCTGGACCTGGTGGCCCGCACCGCCGCTGACCAGCACGCGATCACCGAGCTAACCGGCCTAACCAGCCAGGCCACCACAGCCGCCTCCGCTCTTCAGCACAGCCTCCGCCAGGCAACAATGGCTGCCCAGCCGGTAGCCCTTCCCTAGCCCTAGTCCCGCTGAAACTTCGTGTCGCTGTCGGCGGCGGGCACATGGATGGACAGCCCGTCGAGTACCGCAGTGGCTTTGTCATTGACTCCGGCACTGGCCCGTGGTGAGGCTTCGCGCCCATTCGAGGGCCTGCACGACATGTGCGCGGGTGAGGCCGACAGCCGGATCTGTAGTGATGAGCCTGGTCGGGGCCAGGCGGCCCTCGCTCCAGGCCCGGGCCTCGGAAGCGTGCGCGTCATCGATCCACACGGCCGGCCGCCCGCCCGCGCAAGACGCGATGAGCGGGACCTTCACCTCAGGCCGCGACGGCACCGACGGCATGGTCAGCACGGGCAGCGGACCGATACCCAGCAACGGGACCAGCAGCCGGTTGGCGTCCTCATTCCAGAAGGTCGCCCAGATGACGTCGAAGGTCCCGCGCAGCTCGGTGATCCACGTGCCGTGCTCAGGATTAACCCGGACCGGCTCCTCACCGGGAAACAGAGTGTGCTCGGCGAACCCCTCAGGACACGGGCCGCCGAACGGGTTGAGCACCCCGTCAACATCAAGAAAGAGCATCGGACGGCGCAACGCGAGCCTTCCAGACCACGCGAAGACACGAGTTCTCAAAAGGAGCATGAACCGGCCAACCGTAGCGGCAATAGCGGCAGCTTGTCCCGGTGACCGATGTCGCTGGCGGGCTGCGATCCTTATAGTCGTGCCGCAGATCCCGCTGATCATCGAAGCCGATCCGGACGACCCCGACTGCGCCGCTGTCATGGTGGACGGGACAGTAGCGGGCAGGCCGTACCGCTTCATCCTGGACACCGGCGCGGCCCGCACCCAGCTCGAAGCCGACGAGTACACCAGCACCCTGGAAGTCGTGCGAGACGGGAGCGGCTCGGGCGTGTTCGCCTCGCAGAGCGATCCGGTTGTCACCGTCACCGACGTTACCGTGGGGCCGCTGCGGGTCGCGACCCTCGACGTCGGGCGTGTGAGCCCCGGCCGACCGCACCTGCGCAACCTGCTCGGCATGGATGTACTGCGGCGCTGCCGCTGCCTGTTCCGGCTAGAGTCCGCCGTGCTTGATGTCGAGGCGCCGGCGGGTTACGCCGGCCGTGATCTGCGAACGGACAGCCTCGGTCACATCTACGTGGATGTGCGCTGGCCCGGCGTGACCGCACGGGCTTGCTGGGACACCGGCGCGGGCATCACGGTCGTGAACCGGGACTTCTGGCGGGCCAATCCGCACCTGTTCCAGGAGATCGGCACAACCACCGGCACCGATGCTACTGGCGCTACGCTGGAGACGCCCCTTGTGCTGCTGACCCAGGCGGTCATCGGCGGACGCTTGTTCGGCACACACAAGGCGGCCGTGGTCGACCTGTCTCACCCCAACAGCACCGTCGAACTGCCCATGGACATGATTCTCGGCTACCCGGCCCTGCGCCAGGCCGACTGGCTGTTCGACTTTCCCGCCAGCCGATGGACAGTCATGGATCCCGCTCACTGGTCCGGATTTGAGCTGTTACCAGCCCCACTCCCAAGGAACAGTCGCGCTAGCCGATGCGGATCGCGGTCGGGAAGAGATTGAGGAGCGGTAGCCGACCTGCCAGCCCTTCCGCTGGATATGCCTTTCCACCGCGAAGGCCGCATCCGCGTCTGACACGAGGGCATACCGGTAGCTGGGCATTTCCCGGACGAACGTGCGAACCAGTCCGTCCAGGGAGAGTCGGCCGCTGGCAGCTTCCGCGATCTGCTGCCGGCTGAGATCGGGGAGCAGCAGCCTGTCGAAGACGTAGGTACAAAACTGATCGCCTAATCGGCGGCCGGACGCGTGCGAGTCCAGTCGACCCCATAGACCCTTCCGCGGCTTCTCCGCTGGTCCGCCGCCGCTCCCGGCCGCCGCCTTCAGGCTCCGGCCCGCCATGCCTACATAGATGAATTCCTCCCCTCGCCAGACCGTGTAGACACCAGCGCGGCCGAGCGGGAGCGCTGGGCTGGGCCAGTCGGCGAAGCGGTGGAGCGGTCCATTCAAGAGTTCGACACCAGCCTCGCGAGTGAGTTCGCCCTATCCGGTGGGCAGCCGGGCCGCCCGCCCTGCGGCGAGCCCCGCGACTGCCGGAAACAAGGAATCACCCGAGGCCGTGGCACGCAGGTTCTTCACGGCCGTCAGCGACCACGACTGGCCGCAAGTATGGCGGCTAGAAGGGAAGAACACCGGCTGCGGCCCGTACGCCACTTACCAGGGAATGGTCTCCGGCTACCGCGACACCCTCCGCGACGTCCCCGAGACCATGACAACGGCCGGGGACACCGTATCCGGCCGGTTCCTCGCCTACGAGACCGGCAACCGGGTCCAGACCTACGCCTTCACCTACGTCGTACGCGACGGCGCGATCGTCACCGCCACCCAGCAGGTCGCAGCCACAGGCTAAGGCGGGCAAGCGCCCCGTCCGGCATCACCGGGTGACGGCCGACATCGACGCCGAGAATCGTTGTGGCCCGCCACCGGGCGACAGGTGCTCATCGAAGCGCAACGGCACGATCGTGGAACTAACCACGCCGGGCACGGCATCGGTGCTGCTCTCGCCGCTGGCCGCAGGCCCGGACGCCGTCGGCGGCCCGCTGACGCGGCCCTGGACGCCGCCGGATACGTGCGTGCTCCCCGGCCAGCCCACAGCGCTCCGCTTATTACCGTGCTTGCGCCCGTTCCATCGGTCAGCCTCGTGCAGGAGGTGAAGGTGCGCGGCTGGTAACGGCACCTTGTGTCGGCTAGTAAGCGAGGGCCATCTGGCAGTTTTCGCGCCCGATGACCTGCGCGCCTGTGGTCCGGGGGCGCGGAGCCCTGGTAGATGGCGATGCTCGGCTTGGCCGCGCGATCAGCGGCCCAGGTGCTGATGTGACGGCAGAGCCGCTCGGCGAGGCTGTCACCGCTCGGGCCGTACCCGATGGCGCCGAGGCGGACGCCGTGTTCTGGTGCCTCGAGGCGCTGGGCGGTGAGGTAGGCGATGAAGTCGCCTTCGGCCAGGGCCAGGGTGCGCGACCTGACGACCGGGGCGCACAGCCCGCTGGTGACGGCGGCCGGCGGCGGGGCCGGGATCTGGTCTCCCCGGCCCCGCCTCACATCAGGGCGCTACGAACCGTTGGTGAAGGACGAGGCGCAGGTAGGAGTACATCCGTCGTCCGTGTCGCAACTGCGCGGCGCGTTGGCGGCAGCGGTGTCGATGACCAGCACCGCGCCGAGGTCGAACGGGTCTTCAGGGGTTCTGGTCGAGTTAGCCGTGTGCATGACGTGATTCCCTTTCAATTGGGACACGGGTGTGGTGGACTCCGGCAGCCGATGTACTCGGCGTAAATGAAGGCAAGCGGGACGCCGCACAGGGTGAGTCCGCAGGCTGCGGCCAGGACCAGGCCGTGGTGAACTCGCGCAGCGAGGGTGCCGAGCAGGAGCGCCGTGGTGGCCTCCACTGCTAGCGCAGACGGTCCGGTGCGTTGGCCTGACATCCGGCTCTCGGGACCGACCTCGCACCGGACCTACATAATGTAACCAAATAGAACTGAAATATAACCGCCCAGCGGTTACATTTGTCCCGTGACTACGGAAGATCTGGTTGGACTGGTCCGGGAGCTGAGGGCTACGGGCGGAGACACGGCTTCGGTGGAGGTCAAGTCGGCAGCCGGGGGCCTCCCCGCGTCCATCTTGTCGACGCTCAGCGCCCTGGCGAATCTTCCCGGCGGTGGCCTGGTCATCCTGGGCCTTGACGAGCGCACGGGCTTCCGCCCTGTTCTGCTTGCTGATCCCCAGGCGCTCAAGCAGGGACTCGCCGCCAAGGCGCGCGGCTTCAGCCCGCCGGTCCGCCTCACGATTGAGGACGGGACAGTCGACGGGGCCCCCGTAATCGTCGCCCAGGTCCACGAGTGCGACAGCTCCGCCAAGCCGTGCCGCATCGCTTCCTCGGGCGAGTCGTACCTGCGCGGCTACGACGGGGACTACCGGCTGTCCGACCTCGAGGAACAGGCATTCCTGGCCGCCAGGAGACCACCGCTGTTCGACCGGGCGCCCGTGGCCGACGCCACCGCGGATGATCTCGACCCGGGACTGACAGCAGCCTTCATCCAGACCGCGCGCGACCGTGATCCCTACGGGCTCGGGCGGTTCGATGACGACTCCGAACTGCTCACGCGGGCAGGGGTCACGACGCGGGACAGGATCCCCACGGTGGCCGGCATCCTGGCCCTCGGCGTGTACCCGCAGCAGTGGTTCCCGCGGTACGTCATTCAGCTGGCAGCCGAGCCGCAGACAGACGATCCTCCAGGCAGTCGGGCCAGGAACCAGGCGACTCTCGCCGGGCCGATTCCCCGCATGCTGGAGTCCGCGATGGCCTGGGCCAGGCGGAACTTCGACACCGCGATCGTGTCCGAGCCCGACGGTACCGTGCACGACCAGACCGCCTACCCGCTCACCGCGTTCCGCGAACTGATCGCCAACGCCCTGGTCCACCGCGACCTCGATCACTGGTCCGCCGGGCAGGCGGTCGAGGTCCGGCTCCGCCGCGACCGCCTCGTCATCTCCAACCCGGGCGGGCTCTACGGGATCACGGCCGACCGCCTCGGCCGGGAAAGCGTGACCTCCGCCCGCAACGCCCGACTGGTCACCATCTGCCAGTACGTCCACTCACCCGAAAGCGGACTGCGGGTCATCGAAGCACTCGCCACCGGGATTCCCACTGTCACAGCCGAACTACAGCGAGCTGGCCTCCCCCCGGCGCACTACATAGACACGGGGATCGGCTTCACGGTCATCCTCCGCCCCTCCGCACGACGGGCTACTCATCGTCCCAGCCTCAACAGCACCGAGCTGCGCGTCTACGACGCCCTCGCCGACGGGCAGAAGACCATCGCCGGACTACAGGACCTGCTAGGCATCCAGCCACCCACACTCCGGAAAGCACTGCGCTCGCTCCGGTCCCGCGACCTTGTCGAGCAGCACGGCGGCCGCGGGCAAACGACCTGGTACCAGCAAACGAACAGTACCAGATAGTCACCAGGCAGACCAGCACCGGCCAATCCGTCAACAGGAGCGGCGCGGAATGGGCCGCCTACGGAGACAGGAGGCCATCCGTGAACAAGTTCGATGTGAGCGTATACGCGATCCGGCGGCGGGCTGGGCGGCCCAGGCCGTTCGAGGTCCGCTGGCGGGCGGCGGGCCGCAGCAAGTCAAAGTCGTTCATCACCAGGAAGCTCGCCGACAGCTACCGGGCCGAACTGGTCCGCGCGGCCCGGATGGGCCTGGAGTTCGATCCGCTGACCGGCGAGGTTTCACGGAGAGCGCCTGGGTTGCGAATACGCTGAAGCGTTCTGCTGCCTGCGACAGACAATCTTCCGGTCGGGCGACAATGACCTGGCCAAGGGAAGCCGGTCAGCGGATCCCGGTCGACGTGGCTCCGGCTAACGACGGCCCGATCAAGCGCCGCCAAGTACTCATCGGAACCTCGACGGCTACGACCGGCAACCCGCTCAGCCTCAGGCCACTGCGTGATCTTGGTGCGCAATGCCTTGAAGTGCGGGCTTGCCCGACCTCAGCTTGGCCAGCTCTTGTCGGCGAGATCAGACGGCTTGATGTCCCGGTCGGATTGCATTGCCCGTTGCCGTTCGATGGTGCGCTGAGAGATTTCGAGATCACCGGGCCTGACTTGGACCGACGGCAGGTAGCCATGGCGTTGGTCGAGCATACAATCGGACGAGCCGCCGAAGCGGGCGCCGCTTGGGTGACGGTCCACTTTCCCAGCGCCCGAGCCAGACCTGCCGACTCGCTAGGCACCACAGCGACCGGGACCGATTTCGGTCGGGACGCTGGAACCGGTGACGACCTGTTCGATGAAACGGCGCGAGCCTTTAGTGATCTCGCTGTTGCCTATCAGATACCAATCCAGCTCGAGAATATGAGCTATCACGAGCAGTTTGGATCAGCGCGGGCTATGCGCGCATTTGCCGCCGGTACCCGGCGCTCGGTCTGTGCCTTGATGTAGGGCACGTTTACCTGTCGCCGCACGCGGCTGATCCCGCCGAATACGTGTCCGAATTGCGTCATTACATCCGGGCGTCGCATGTATATAGTCAGCCGACCAGCCCGGCTGGCGAAGCATGTCGGCGCGCCGCCCCGTCGTCTAGCCTTGCCAGGGTAATCACAGCGATGACCGCCAACAGCGTCAACGTCGAGCCGCTGTATCTGCTGCTTGAATACCGTGAGCCTGAGCATGAACCCAACCGACTCGTTGAGGTGATGAATGAGGTTGCGAACATGCTCAATCAGCCGTGCTGATGAGCCGTGGCGCGGGCATCGGCGTCAGTGTCGCGTTATGACACCTGACCAAGCCGAGGGATGGTGGCGGCATGGATAGTCAGGTGCGCATGAGAGTGCGGACCGGCCCTAGCTTCCAGGGCAGGCTGACTCTTGGCGCGACGCGTATTATGTTGTTCAACTACCTCGCAGCTCGCGCATCCGGCGGATCGCTCATAATCCGCACCGAGGACACCGATCAGCTCCGATTTCGGCCCGACTTGGTGGAGCCCTACTTCGCCGACATCGACTGGCTGGGGATTGACTTCGACGAGGGCGGGCCGCGCGGCGGCGCCTACGCCCCGTACGAGCAATCCGCACGACTCCCGTCATATTCGCTGGCGGCTCGGGACCTGGTCAAGCTCGGAGTGGAATATCACTGCTTCTGCTCCACGTCCTGTTTAGCGACCATGCGGGAAGGCCAACGGAGGAACGGCCAGCCAGTCGGTTATGACGGCCGGTGCAGCCGGCTGTCCGCTCGCGAGTCTGGGCAGCGACTGGACCAGGGTGATGTGGCCGTCGTCAGATTGCGGTTTGCGGGGCACACCCACGAAACAGCATTTACTGACCTCGTATATGGGGAGTCATCTGACGTCGCCGAATCGACAGATCCGGTCCTGCTGAAGTCGGACGGTTTCCCTACTTATCACCTTTCAAGCGTGGTCGATGACCACGCGATGGAGATCACCCACGTCATTCGTGCGAACGCATGGCGTTCGTCGACGCCGAAGCATGTGTTGATGTATCACGCATTCGGCTGGCAACTACCGGCTTTCGCGCACCTGCCGATTCTCTCTGAGCGCGCCAACCTGATCGTGGCGGCGCTCAGAGAATCGGGAGTGCCTGCAGCGCAATCGTGAACTTCGCCCTGACGCTCGGATGGGCCGGACCTGCCGAAAGCAGGATCTTTGATCTGCCGACCGCCGTCACCGATTTCGATTTGCGTCAGGTAAGCCGGACGGCCGGCCATGTTGACACGCGATGGCTCGCCGAATTGTCCAGGCAGCACCTACGCCGGCAGGACCGGAACAGGACCATCGCCGAACTGGCCCCATTCCTCAGAGCCGCAGGTCTGCGCCAGACACGGCCCGACGGCGATAACAGCTACTACGGGCGCGTACTAGCCATTATCGAAGGTCGGGCGGATAGTTATGCTGACATAACCTCGCGATTCGGCTATTTCTGGGCACGACCCGGCCAGGCGGCCCATTCCTGCCTGCCGGCAGACCCGCTCGTTCTGCGTGCGTTCGGCCAACTCACCGCCGAGATAGCAGCCACGGCCGGAGAGAAAGCCGACCACCTAGCGCCTTGGCCCGGCGTCGTTTTCGAGCTCGTCAGGCGTCTCCAGTCTGACCTGCCAGCCATGTCGCTGGGGCGGGCGTTGGCCTGCGCCATTACCGGGACCGATCAGGCTCCCGCGCTTGAGGCGACGCTCAGATTGCTCGGCCCGGACGAAACCTTAGCAAGGCTACGGAACGCGCTCGTCCTCGCCGGCCGGCGGCGAGTCTAGGATTAGCCGCCGGAGGCGACCGCTATGCAAGTGAGCAGGCGGTTAATGGACCTGTCTCGGCCCAGTGTGGCTATCGTGTCGTGTAGCGGCGGGGCAATCGGCCCGCCGACCAGCGCAATACGCATCGTCATGAACAGTCGACGACGGTTCAAACCGTGCTTTGCGACGAACTCGTCCAACGCGGCCTCAATTTGCACTGGCGTGAACACTGCGATCTGGGCGAATAGGTCGGCCACCGCCTTGAGCATCGGCACGACTTCCTCGGCCGGGAGTCCTTTCGCACTAAGCGACGCTACGGACGGAACCGAGTAGTTGACGAGCCATTGCAACTCGTCCTGCAATTCGCTTAGACACTTGGTTCGCTGCTGGAGCGAGCGGAGGATGAAACTCAGATCTTCGGTAGCAATCTCAGACGGCAGGAACGGCTGAGCTTGCTCAAGAAAATCTCCTTCAGAAAGCTCTCTTATATAGAGCCCGTCAAGCCACTTTAGCTTCTCGACGTCGAAAACTGGCCCTACCGTCTTGAGTCTCTTTAGGTCAAATTCGGCGATGAATTCCCGCAGTGAAAACTTCTCCGCTCCGCTGGGCATGGAATAGCCGAGTAGCGCGAGGAAATTAAGCAGCGCCTGAGGCAAATAACCCTGCTCTTCGAACCATAGCAGACGAGCCGCCGGATTCTTACGTTTGCTGATCTTGGATTTATCAGTATTGCGCAGAAGCGGGAAATGCGCATACTGCGGGCTATCCCAATCTAGCCATGTGAAGAGCTGGCGCTGCTTGACTGTAGAACTCATCCACTCTTCGCCCCTGATGATATGGGTGATACCCATCAGGTGGTCGTCGACGGCAGCCGCCAGATGATACGTAGGGAACCCATCCGACTTCATCAGTACCTGGTCATCCGGTCGCGGCGAGCCAACCCTTCCCCTGATGAGGTCGTCGAACTGAAGCTCGATGTCGGCAGGCACCAGCATCCTCACGACCGGAACTGGGCTGAATCCTGGCAGTCTGGCGCGCTCGTTTTCGGACAGACCAAGGCACATCCGATCGTAGCCCGGAGTGCTGTGCTGTTCAGCCTGCGTTTTGCGCAACTCAGCTAGCCGCTCTGCCGAGCACCAGCAGTAATAAGCATGCCCGCTCCGCAGTAGCTTCTGGGCCGCGGAATCATAAAACTCAAGTCGCTCGGATTGCCGGTACGGACCGGCTGGGCCGCCGATATCGGGGCCCTCGTCCCATTCAAACCCGAGCCAGCGCAGCGTGTGATAGATCTGCTGCTCGCTTCCTTCGGCGAATCGCTTTCGATCGGTGTCCTCGATCCGTAGGACGAAGCGGCCATTGTTAGTGCGCGCAAATCCGGTGTTGAATAGTGCCGCGTACGCGGTCCCTACATGAGGATCGCCGGTCGGAGACGGAGCGATCCGTACTCGGACCTGCCCGGGAAGGTGTGAAGTCATTTAGTCGGTCGGAGACGAACTCCGTTCCCCAATCTACTTACTCAGGTTTCTTTCCATGGTGGCGTCAGCTCGACAGCCTGACTCACTGTAGCTGACCGCGCTCCTAGAACAGTCTGGCAGCAGATGCTGGCCCCAACCACCCGATACTCGCCTGGCCCCGTTTCGTTCGGGCCATGCACGGATCCGCTCTGTCCGCCGCGCCCGCAACCCAGTCATCAGCCTCGAAGTAGCCAGCCTACGCTACGCGCATTAGCTTTGGCTCCACCGGAGAGCACCTGCGAACTGCCCAAAAGTGCTGCAGTGGGCCAGAGCGCTGTAGTGGGCCAGCGTGAGGCCATGTGCACGGCATGAGCAAGCAGCGATGTCGGCGAGGGTTCTGCGACCTGGCTGGCGTAGTCGACCTATCGGCGCGCCTTAGGCCGGCGGGCCAAGATAGCTGGGCCATTGAAATGCTTCCTCCCCTCCAGGGAGGAATTCCAGCTCGAGGATCGCGAGTACCCGGGCAGCCGAGACTCCGTTAGCGGCGGTTGGGCGCGCTGGCGAGATAGCAACATAGACCCTACCAAGTTGATTTTCCACAACGATCAACACTCCATTAGAATTATCGTTACGAAGGGCGCCCGACTTTCGATATATATTTAGCTAGGGTAGCTACAGTCGGATTTTCGAAGAAATCTCGCAAGGTAACAGGTCGTTCCGTGACCGTCCGGATGCGGCTGACCAGGCGGACTGCCAGCAGGGAGTGACCGCCCAGGTCAAAGAAATTGTCGTCTGCGCCGACCCGGCTGACGCCCAGGATCTCAGCGAACAAGCCGCAGAGCATCTCCTCCTGCGGCGACCCCGGCGACCTGCCAGCATTCGCCGGGCGATACTCAGGAACAGGCAACGCGGCCCGGTCGAGCTTGCCGCCCGCAGTCAGCGGCACCCGATCCAGCAGGACGAAGACCGACGGCACCATGTAACCCGGCAGGACCGCCCCGGCATGAGCCCGCAGCATCCCCCCGTCCGGCCTGGCGCCTCCCGCGGGCACGACATAGGCGACCAGGCGCTTGTCCCCCGGCCGGTCTTCCCGCACGACCACCGCGGCCCGCGACACCGCCGGATGCCGGGCAAGCACAGCCTCGATCTCGCCGGGTTGCTGGCGCACTGCACGACGTAGGAGTACCCGCGACCATTGCCTCGGCCTGGCTTGACCGGCGCGGTCTCCCCGCGGCGGGCTCCGGCCAGCTGCTCGACCTCGCCGAACGATGCGCCAGGACCTGGTCAGCGCTTCCCCAGCGAGAAAGCGGACGGATGCTGCTGACTGTGCTCGCGGCATCGGCACTGGACGATCCGCATGCACTGGACCGGGGAAGCTCAACCGCCACGGCGGTACTGCGGCTGCTGGGCCACGAGCCGCCGAACTCGGCTGAAGCGTGGCGGATGGCATGGGAGGAGCACGGGATTGACTGTGACCCGGTGTCGTCTCGGGTCCTCGTCCTGAACCTTCCGATTACCGGCGACGCGCCGTGCGCACGGCTCGCGCAGGCAGCCGGTCCCGAACCGCTGTGGCTGACGCTCCGCTCCGTCACCGGATCATTCCAGATGGCAGTTCCCGCTTCTGACGTGTACGTATGCGAGAACCCTTCAGTGCTCATCGCCGCGGCCGATGAGCTCGGCGAGTATTCTCATCCGCTTGTCTGCACCAACGGGCGTCCTTCGGCCGCAGCGCTCCGCCTGCTCACCGGCCTCGCCGAGAGCGGGGCGGCAATCCATGTCCGCGCCGATGACGACGCCGCAGGCCAGGCAATAGTAGCGACCGTGCGCAGGGCGATCCCCGACGCGGAACTCTGGCGCTTCGAAGCCCGGCCAACTGATTTGCCACGATACGAAGAACAGGACCTGCCCCTCCTCCTGCACGACCTGCGCCGTCCGCACACCTGACTGCAGCCAACGGATGGAGGCGCGAGGGTAGGGGAGACCCCCTCTCGGCAGGTCGATAGGCGGGAAGGGCGATCCGGCACGTCCCCTTCCAAAGAGCCGGCCGACGGGTGCAGGGCTATCCTTCCCTAGGAACGGCAGGGACGTACCCGGATGACAGCTGAGCACGTGCGGCGTGATGAGCGGGCAATTGCCATCGGCGGGCTGCCACCCGAAGCCCTGCCGACAGTCCAGCAGCTAGCCAAGGAACCCGCCGTACGCGGCCGGGCCAGCTTGGCGGCCTGCCCGGCGCTGGCTCGGGCTGACCGCTACCCCTTACCGGCGCGACAAGCTCGACGACCTGATCGGCATGCAAGGCGCCCCGGTCCGCCACGCCATCACCGTCCCGCGGCAGGCCACCAGAACCACGAACATGCTGCCCGGAAGCGCACCAGGCGAACGCCCAACGCCGGTGCTGCACGTCCACCCGACCGCGTACCGCTACACCGGAGGCGCCAGCCCGTCCACGCCCGGCGGGATGGCTCTCATTCATAAGGACCTCATCGCCAGCGACGAGCGCAACCAGCAAGTTACCGCCGACGTCGCAACCGCCATGAGCCGGGGCCGGAACTGCCTTGTCCTCACCAACTGGACCGGCCACCTGGAGACGATCGCGAGCGCGCTGCGCGCACTGGGCCACGACCCGGTCATCCTCAAGGGCGGCATGGGCGCCAAGGACCGGGCCGCTGCCCTGGCCCGCCTGATCCCGCAGTCGGGCGGCCCTGCGCTGCTCGCCGTGGCAACCGGACCCTACGCCGGAGAAGGGTTCGGCTGCCCGCCGCTGGACACCCTGTTCCTCGCCGCGCCCGTCGCCAGCAAGGAACGCCTCCTGCTGTACGCCGGGCGGGTGATGCGCCCCTACGACGGCAAGACCACTGCCGAAGTCCGCGACTACCACGACGAGCAGGTCGGCGTGCTCGCCTCATCGCTGGCCAAGCGCACACCCAGGTACACCAGCCTCGGCTTGCCCGACCCCGCAAACTCCCCTGGTCCCAAGCACCGCCGCGGTGCACCTGGTCGTCCAGGCGTCACGCGGGTTTAGCCGGGCTCATCGACGGGATATTAACTCGACGTTGTATTAACTGGAGCTTATATAAAAGGAAGGCTTCCCAGACAGAGGAAGTCAAGTTCATTCCGCAGCAACGACCGCATTGGACGAGCTTCCCGAAGCGGAGGTTCGGCCGGTTCTTGAGCCGGGCTGACGCAGCTCACGGCGTACGGGACCTGCCGTTCTTTGCGTCCTTCGAGTCTGATCCGGATCTGGCAGAGAAATCAGAGGAGATCCTTCGGGCCGAACTCGGCCGCTGACATGTCGCTGTGCGATACAGGTGTCCTGCTCGCCGCTGGCAACGCGAAGGACCATCATCACTGCGTGCCTCGCGTTCCGTCGCCGGTCTTGGGCGAGATTGGCCACCTACTCCAGTCACGCGTCGGGCCGCACGCGGAGGTCACCTTCCTGAACTCATTCGGCGGCAACGGAATCCATGTTGCCGAAGTCGAGGAAGGCGACATCTCGCGCATCGCGGAACTCGTCGAGCAGCACGTGAGCCTTCCCTTCGGCATCGTCGACGTGGCAGTGATCGCGATCGCTGAGCGCTTGAACCTCACGAAGGTCGCGACAGTGGACCGCAGGCATTTCAGCATCGTCCGCCCGAGGCATGTCTCCGCTTTCAGGCTCCTCCCCGAAGCACTCTAGAAGCACGCGGGTTAGTTCGCGAGCGCGGCGTTGACCTCGGCCATGTCGAAAGGCTCTGAGTCGGCTGGCTCGTCCTCGTGCCAGTACTCGACGGGGTTATCTCCGCTGAAGGACAGGCAGCGAGGGAGGGCTTCGCCCGGGGCAAGGCGGGACGAACTCGTGCGGGTGACCTCGTGAACCCAGCCGGCACCGAAGTCGTACTCGTACCGGACCGGCTTGCGGGCGCTGGCCGGGAAGGCGTCACGGAGGCGGACCGCCTCCTCGTCGGCGGTCTCCTCCAGGTCGAAGAACGGGTCGCTGTAGCGGGCACCGGCCACGGTGAAGGCGTGCAGGTGATCACCGTCCCAGTCGAATAGAACCTGGATCGCCCGGTGCAGGTCGCCCAGGGTCGCCGCTAGCGGCATGCGGACAGTGCGCCACAGCAAGGGACTTGACCGCCATAGCGTTACCTTCAGGTCCACCACCTGGGCAGCGGTCAGCGCAGCACCCGACTCCGCGAGCGCGGCCACCGCACCGGCGACTGCCTCTGCTTCCGGGTGGCCGGCCGCGCGGACCGCGGCGAGCAACGCGCCAATGTCCAGCGGGCCGCCGCCCGCCGCTTCCCACAGCCGGCACAGTGCCTCGTCGGGACCATCACCTTCCGCCCACGCCTCCCCCCGAGCCTGGAGGGCAGCGGCTGCGCCCTCTGCCCCGAGCCAGCCGCGGTCTTCCGGGGATACCCCCGAAGCCTGCCCCCAGTCGCACAACTCGGCGCGGGCTAGGCGGGCACTGTTCGGCCACGCGGTCGTACTTCCCGCGATGGCATGCCAGCCTGGCAGGCCGTCCTCGCCCGTCATCGCGGCTATCGTGGCGGCGGCATCGCGTAGCCATGCGGTCAGCGGATCGGCGGCCTCCAGCAGTTCCCGGACGGCATCGGCCGGCTTGCGGGCTCCGAGCCAACCCCGCGCGATGTGCCAGCGGTCGGCCGCTGCCGCCATGGCCACGGCGGTGATCGCCTCGGCGGCCTCCGCGCCCGGGCCGACCGCGCGGGGCAGGTGAGCGTCCAGGCGTTCCATGGCCCACGTCCCCAGCGGCGTGACCGCTGGCTTCTTCCCCGCGGTCACAGCGCCGAATTCCGCCATAAGGCCGAGCAGCGACTCCACCTGGTCCGCGAGGAAGCCACGGCTGAGGGCGGACATGCCGCCAAGGACATGCACCTGCATGAGTCCCAGGCCACGCTCGTCGGCGATCGCCTGGGCCACGTCGATGACCTCGCGGGAAGACAGGCCGATGCCCGCGCTCAGAGACCTTAGCAGCGCCAGGGCGAGGACCAGCAGGCCCAGGCTGGCATCGGCCGCTCCCCCGGTGATGTCGTCGCAAACCGCGCGCAGGGCATCGAGCCAGCGCCCGGTGCTGTCTGCCTCTCCTGGCCACCCGCCCAGTTCGGGACCGGCGACCGCACGGTCGTGAGCGACCTCCAAGACGCCGAGGGCGAGAGCGGCGGTCCACGGCCGGTGCAGGCCCGGGACGTCCGCCGCCGACCGGAACCGCTCCGGCACTCGAATCCCGATGGCCGCGCACGCGGCCGGCACCGCCGGCTTGCGCAGCACCCCCACCCTGGTCAGCCCCTTCCCCTCCGGCCCCACCCAGGCCGCCAGCGCGACCGCCCGCCGGATGATCGCGCACTCCCCAGTCAGTTGCACTACCTCGTCCGCTGTCTCCACGACGACAAGATACCGGCGCCGCAGCCAGCGGAACTTGGCATGGCGCACCCAGGGGCACAAGTGGAACGTTCGGCTGATTTACCTGAGCGTGGCGCAGTTCGACATGCTGAGCTGGGTGGTGCCTGCTTCGGGCGTGAGAATCGCCGTGGGACGGGTCTCATACGACAGGGGCAAAGTGCCCCGTCGTGCGAGAGACCCTGACCCCGTCGGTGAGCAGCTCCGACACCACGAGTTCGAGGCTCTCGTTGAGCGCGGCCAGGCCCCATTCTGGCAAGACGAGGCGCGTGCAGCCGGGCCGACGGCACCGCGCCGACAAGCGCGCCCAGTTGGAGTAAGGTCCGGTACGGCCACTGCGTAATAGCTTAAGGGTCAGTTTTCCACCGTCGCCGACGGATGTGACCTCATTACCTCGCTGACGACAGGTGAGTGTTCAGGAGATCATTTCCCTGGCAAGGTGATGTGCGCACCCGGGTGATGGCGGAGAGCCAGGAATAGCTGTCTGCGGCGCTTAGCGAGGTGAGGTCCGGGATCTCGGAAATGAGGTTCTTGCTGATTCGCTGGGCAACTGGCCGGAGGGAACCGAGCCGTGGTGCTGACGTCCATGGGTATCGGTCAGGACCGAGCTGAGGGTACCGGCAGGTAGTAGCCCCACATGGCGGTCCGGTTGCCAAACATGCCCTAACCTGCACCGACACGGAGCGCGTATGGCCTTCTCCGGCTATTCTCCGGACGCGCGAGTTGCTGGACCGAACCCTGGTTTGGAATCAGCGGCACCTGATGACCGTCCTGCGCGAGTGCGCGGACTTCTAGAACACGCACCGACCGCACCTGCACCAGGCCGCGCCGCTGCGCCCGCTACCCGCGTCACCGGCCTGGACCGGACGCCATCCCGCACCGGCAAGGACACCGGCATCGGCCGGCTCCCGTCCCATGACTTCACCATCAACCAGGCCTGGCTCACGCCGCCAAAACCGGCCAGATCCTGCTCGCCTGGCTCAAGCACCTCGCTCTGGACAGCGACCTCACCAAAGCTGAGCCCGGGACACTGCGCCGCCGCCCGCCTCGCGCGGCGGCCGGCGCAGACGGTGGAAATTCCCCGCGAACTGGCCTGGGCCGCAGCGATCACTGGCGCCTGGCAGCGCATCAGCGCCCTACCGGACACCACAGCGCCAACCCGTCCCTGCGAGCTGCCCGACGAACACAAGGGAACCTGTGGAACGCCTCGCCGTCCGGGCCGCCGTCATACCCCAGCACTAAAATCCCGGCCACACCCGCGCCCACCACGAGCCTTCACACCGCGTGAATGATCAGGGCTAGCTATGGCCATGAGATCGAAGTTAGGTGCTTTGAGGAGCCAGAACAGATATCCCGGCATCCGCAGCGGCCTTGGCGAGCCGATCGTCGTAAGTAAGCAGGGCCGTAAGCTCCGGACCGAGTATCCGCGCCGTCGCCAGGTGGATCGCGTCCAGGGACCTGAGCAGCCGGTCAGGCTCGACCATGGCGGAGCGGACAACGTCTTCATCAATCTGAACGTATTCGAAGGCGTCAAGCAGCCGTTGCGCATCGGGAATGAGCGCAGGCCAGTTTCGCGATACAGCACGGCTGACCTCGATCCGCAGCAGGTCTGAGCTGATCCAACTGTCACTGCGGTGCTCACGATAGAAGGCCAGGAACGCCTCGGCATGCTCCTCGGCGGCCAGGAGCTTAAACGCGGCGCTAGTGTCCAGGTAGTAGAGGGCCATGACCGATTAGCGCTCGCTCTCGCGATCCTCCAGCAGCGCCCTGGTAAGCGGGTTCGGATCGGTGCCGGTCACCGGGTGCTGCCTCTGCGGAACGTAGCCAGGGTTCTTCGCCGGACGCAGGCGTCCTTCGGCCTCCAGCCGGGCCAGGATAGCGGGCCGCTCAGGACGCTCATACGGAACCAGCCGAGCGACTGGTGTTCCGTGCTCGGTAACCTCGATCGTTTCCCCTCTGCGTACGCGGGAGATCACCTCGCTGGTGTGATGACGCAGTTCCCTCAGCCCGACTGACGGTTCTTCAAGAATCGACATACCCTGAATGTATCACAAGCATGTGACACATTCAGGCCGCGAGTGGTCAGGCAAGTCGGTACGGAGCGCATCCTCGGACCCGACCACCCGGCCACACTCGCCGCCCGGGCCAACCTGGCCGCCTCCTATCGGCAGGCCGGAAGCACGGACGCCACGCCCCTTTTGCAACAGGATCACCACCGAATACGAACGCATTTTCGGAGCCGACCACCCAGGCACCATTACACCCGCCAAGTCTCTGGCGAACAGGAAGAACCCCAACATCAGACAACCGAGGACGACGACTCCGACACGGAACCATGGTGACCAGCACCATGCACAGATTGACGCCTAACGCCGCACCCCGGAGTCAGTAAAGAGGCCGCGATCGGTGACCCGCGCTGTCGGCGTCAGCAGCAGACTGTCGGCGCTCTGCCCGCCAGTTTTCGGCGTGTATTTGACGTGAGCACCTGCACATGCCCGCCGACCTGCTGCTGGATCCTCGCTGAGCGCTGAAGCCGTCACCGACGTAAGTCCATGTCAGCGGCAGGCCCGCATCTAGCGACAGATGATGAGCCGAGTTAACGCGGTCAAATGCGGCGGTTTGCGTGCACCGCTCCCCTGACCTCGCGCACGCAAGGCTGTGACCTGGTCATTTACTGGTGGCAGGTGTTGGGTTCGAACCAGCGTAGGCTGTGCCGACGGTTTTACAGCCGTACTCATCGGGATGGTCGCGTTCGCGTGAAATCTTCGGCGCGTGCGGGTGGGCTGCTGGCTGGGGTTACCCCGGCTGTGGTGCGG
>DASTJM010000062.1:0-22919 GCA_035716545.1 Streptosporangiaceae bacterium | reverse complement strand
GTCTGGCGGCTGGCCCGCCAGGGCTTGCAGAGTATTAACACGCGGGTTTGTCCCGTACTGAGGCCCACCTTTGGGACATCGGTGGCGCTCTGGCGCCACCTTTGGGCCATCGGCGGGCCAGCCGCCAGGCAGTTCGCCGGGGCGCTCTCACGTTCCGGGAGGCCAGATCGCCAATCTGCGGGTTATTACGCGACGGCCGCTTACCGATCGATGATCATTGCCGGCAAGGTTTACAGGTGATACGCGTACTCGCGGAATTCCCAGTCGGTGACGAATCGCTCGAAGCGCTCGATCTCATTGCGCTTGTAGGCGAGAAATGACTCGACGAAATAGCTGCCGAGCATCTCGGTCAGCTCGTTGTCGGCGGCCAGCGCGTCCAGGGCGTCGGCCAGGCGCAGGGGCAGCATCGCGGATCTCACCGGATCGTAGCCGTAGCCTTCCAGCTTGCCCGGCGGCTCTGTCTGGCCTTTGATGCCGAGATAGACAGCGGCGCCGATCGCGGCCATGCCCAGGTACGGATTCGCCGTGGCATCGCCGAGCCTGACTTCCATCCTGGCCGCCTGGCCTCGCTCGGGCGGGATCCTGATCATCGCGCTGCGGTTATCCAGGCCCCAGTCGATCAGCCAGGGGGCCAGCGTGTCCGGCCCGAACCGCTTGAAGGAATTGATCGTCGGGTTCAGCAGCGCGCTGAGCGCGGGCGCATGCTCGAGTACTCCCCCGATGGCGTGCCTGCCCGTAGCAGAGAGGCCGTCCTCGCCCTGGTCGTCGCCGAAGATGTTGCGGCCGCTCCGGTCGTTGAGCGAGACGTGCACATGGAAGCCTGACCCGCCCTCGTCGTTGAACGGCTTGGCCATGAAGGTCGCGAGAAGGTCACGCTGGCGGGCGAGTTCCTGGACGGCCGACTTGAGCCGGAACGAGCGATCGGCTGCGTCGGCCAGGTCCGAGTGAGCCAGGTTGATCTCGAACTGGCCAGGCGAGAACTCATGATTGGCCGTGGTCACTTTGAGACCAGCGTCCCTGAGCAGCCTGAGCATGCTCAGCAGGAGTCCTTGAGGGTCGCCCTTGCGGCCGACCACGTAGATATTGCCCGGGTCGCCTGCGTAACGCTGCCAGTTTCCCTTCGCGTCCTGCTCGCAGACGAAGAACTCAAGTTCCGGGCCGCAGATCATCGTGTAGCCGAGAGTTCCGAGTTCCGCGGCGACGCGCTTGGCGACCTCGCGTGGTGATTCCGGCGCCGGGGAGCCGTCAGGGGTCGTCGCGTCGCCTACGCACCAGGCGACATTGGGTTCCCAGGGCAGCGAACTCAAGGTCGCCAGATCAGGGCGGAGGAGAATGTCGGGCAGCCCGGCATCGAGGCCGCCGCGCACCGGCACGACATCGCCCATCGGCGAGGTGTGATAGACCGCGCGGCAGAAGGCCAGGCCGTGATCGAGTGCCGCGGGCAACTGGTCTACCAGCACATCCCTGCCCCGATCCACCCCGATCAGGTCCGGGTAGGAGATCCTGACCACGTCCACGCCCTGGCTGCGCAGTCGCTCGCGCACAGCGGTGACCTCAGCCTCCGGATAGCTCCGCACCTCGCCCGTCCCGGAACGTTCGGATACAAATGATCTGGCAGCCTAGCCTTGGGCACGATTGGCAGGCAACACCTCAGTACCCAGGCCATAACCATAGGAGCACGCGTTGGGCGAGATGACCGGCTTCTTTTACCCGCGCACCGCTACCGGCCGGTCGTCGCTGCTTCCGGCGCCGCCCTGGTACTACTCGGGCGACCTCCTCACGGTCGAGTACCGCACCGACCCGGCGAAGGTCGCCGCTCTGCTGCCCGCCCCGCTTTCCCCCGCGCCGGATGACCCCGGCGCGGTCGCCCTGATCTGGGCGGACTGGCAGTCCTGCGGCGCCGGCCGGGCCGAACTGCTCGACCCGGTGCGGGCACAGTACGCCGAATGCTTCGCCGTGGTGCGGTGCTGTTACGCGGGGCGGGTCTACTCGCGCTGCGTGTACATCTGGGTCGACACCGACTTCGCCTTGGCACGCGGCCTCGTCCAGGGTTATCCGAAGAAGCTTGGCAGCATCCACCAGACCAGGCCGCACCCCTTCGGCCAGGCGGCACCGCGGATCGGCCCGGGCGGAGTCTTCGCAGGCACGCTGTCGGCCGCCGGCCGGCGGCTCGCCCAGGCCGTCGTAACCTTGCGCGAGGAATGCGAGTCGAACGGCTTCGTGAACGCCCACCCGATGGCCCACCACCGGTGGATGCCATCGGTCGTCAAGGACGGCGGCGACTCGCTGGCCGAACTGATCGCCTCCGGCAGCGCCAGCGTCGAAGCAGGCCAGGCCTGGCGCGGCGCGGCCTCGCTCGAACTATTCGAATCGCCGACCGAGGAACTCGCGGACCTCGAAGTCCGCGAGATCATCGGCGGCTACTACCGCCAGGTCGGCGTCACCTGGGACGGCGGCACCGTCCTTGACTCGGGGACGGGATCGTCCTGACCATGACAACATCAGTGCGCGGATTGACACCCGTTTACCACCATGAATTCCCGCATCCAGCCGGCCGGGTGCGGCAAGCGGGACGGCGATGATGCGTGCGAGGGTGGCCGGAGTCGATGCGAACACCCGGCCTTATGCCAGGAAAGGCTGGCACAGCAATGGGTGAGGTGACCGGCGCCGGCCTGCTCGCGCATGTCCCGACCATTATGCTGCCAGAGCGGGTCCGCCTCGAACTCAACGAGGGCAGGGAGATCAGCCTGGTGCCCGGACTGCGCCGGCTGAGAGCCGAGGTCTTCGAGGCGCTCGACTACGACACGGTCATCGTGCTCGACTCGCACTGGCAGACCACGGTGGAGTTCGTGGTTACCGCCCAGGCGATGCGCGCGGGCCTGTTTACCTCGGACGAGTTGCCGCGCGGCATGTGCCGCGTGCCCTACGACTGGCAAGGCGATCCTGCGCTCGCGCACGCGATCGCGAGCCAGGGTGAATCGCACGGGACCTGGATCACCGCGATCGACGACCCATGGCTGCCCGTGCACTACGCGACGGTGAACTTGTGGACCTACCTTGGGCGCGGGCTTGACCGGCGGTGGATTTCGGTCAGCAACACCGCTCACACCGGCGACACCGAGGACTTCCTGCGGGCGGGCAGGGCGCTGGGCGCGGCCATTGCCGCGACCGACCGCAAGGTGCTGCTGATCGCGTCTGGTGCGCTGTCGCATACGTTCTGGCCGCTGCGCGAGTTGCGTGCGCACGAGGCGAGCGACCCCGTGCACATCAGGACCGCCCGGGCCCGCGAGGCCGACTTCGAGCGAATCGGCTGGCTGCTCGCGGGCGACCACGTCAAGGTGATCGACGCGATGCCCGAATACCTCGGGGTGCGGCCCGAGGCCAAGTTCGCGCCCTACTTGATGATGATCGCAGCGCTCGGCGAGGGCGCCGTGACCGCGCCTGGCACAGCTTTCAGCGATTATGAGAACGCGATTGGCACCGGGCAGATGCACATCTGGTTCAGTCGCCCGGCCAGTGGCTGGTAGCACTGGCTGGACAGGGCCAGTGAGCACGGGAGTGCGGCTAGGACCCGCAGGCCGCCGTCTTCGGAGCCGGCCTCGGGGCGCGGCGCGGCTTCGACGGCTTCGGCTTTGCCACCTCGCGGACGCCGTACAGCCCGCCGGGAAGCGTCACGACTTCATGCGGGCTGCCGGTCCGGTCTGTCCGCAGCTCCGCGATCCTGGCGGCCCTGGCCCGGATGCGCTGACCACGACGGCGAGTGGTCGCGGAGCGCCTGCTACCTGCCAGGCGCGGCCTGCTGGCGATGGCTGCCGTCGGGCGGGCAGCCACGGTCGTGCGGATGGGCATCCCGGACGTGACGGGGAGCGAGGAGAGCTCCAGGTCGGCCATGATGAGGGCGGCATCGCGCAGACCCTGCTCATACGCCAGGATCGTCACGGCGCTTCGTGCGCCATCGTTTGGTTCGGGGGTCAGGAAAGTCATGTGCTGTGGGCTCCTTCGGCGCCGGTGCGGGCGGACTGTGATCCAGGCGGGCTTGACCTTGTCGCGCCACCATGCCTGGCCGCCTGTCATGACACCCGTGACACGTCGCTGACCTGCGGCGCCGCCCGCCACCCGACTCGCGTGTCACATGAAAGATCACTGCCGGAGCACCTGAAGGGGCCGAACCTGGCCCGCTGCCCGTAATCTGGCACCTCCGGGGCGATCCGGCGTGCCCAGGGGAAGGTGAGATGGCTGAGTTTCGCAGGATTCTTCTGGACGGCGCGGCTGTTCAGGTGCGGCGCGAAGGCGAGGAACTCGTGGCCGGGGACGGCCGGCGAATCGGCGCGGGCGAGGCCGTGCATCTGCCGCCAGTCAAGCCGACCAAGATCATCGCAGTGCACCTGAACCATCACAGCCGGGTGGCCGAATACGGCGTGCGGCTCCCGCCGGCGCCGACCTATTTCCAGAAACCGCTCTCGGCCCTGGTCGGGCACGGCGGTGCCGTGGTAAGGCCGCAGGGCTGCCGGTACCTCAACTACGAGGGCGAGGTCGCGATAGTGATCGGGCGTACCTGCCGGGGCGTGCGCCCAGATCAGGCCGGTGACTACATCGCCGGGTACACGATCGGCAACGACTTCGGCCTGCATGATTTCCGTGACACCGACGCCGGGTCGATGCTGCGGGTCAAGGGCTCGGACACGATGGCGCCGCTCGGGCCTGGCCTGGTCACCGGCTGGCAGTTTCACGGGAAACGGCTGCGCACCTACGTCAACGGTGAGCTCGCGCAGGACGGCAGCACCGACGAGATGAGGTGGGACATGCACTACCTGGTCGCGGACATCGCCAGGACCATCACCTTGTATCCGGGCGACGTGCTTTTCTCAGGCACGCCAGCGCATTCGCGGCCGGTCAAGCCCGGTGACGTGGTGGAGGTTGAGGTCGACGGGCTGGGCCGGCTGCTCAGCCATGTCGTGGAGAGCCCGCTCGCGGTAGCGGCGGATTACGGCGCCCAGCCGACCGCGAGCGAGGAAGTCATCTCGACGGCTCTCGGCGGCGACTGGGAGTTCCGCGGGATCAGGCCACCCGCCCGGTCGTGACCGAGGCCGGCCGCCCGGCGGAATCCCGGATGCGAGATCCTGGGCTGGGAGGTACCCCGTGGACCTGAACGGCTGGCTGCGGCTCGCGGCGGACTCGGTCACCGCCTGGCAGGACAGCTACCCGGCCTTCGAGCGGCATCCGTCGCTGGAGATCAGCGACGAGCGGTTCACCGCCGCGTTCGAAGCGTTCGCCGGGCGGATGCGCGGCAATTACCCTTACTTTCACCCGTCGTACGCCGGGCAGATGCTCAAGCCGCCGCATCCTGCCGCCGTGGCTGGCTATCTCGCGGCGATGCTGGTCAACCCCAATAACCACGCTCTGGACGGCGGGAAGATCACCTCCGAGCTGGAGAAAGAGGTCGTCGCCGAGCTGGCGGACATGTTCGGCTACCCGACCCACCTGGGGCATCTGACCAGCAGCGGGACAATGGCGAACCTGGAAGCGCTGTATGTGGCCAGGGAGAGCCACCCCGGGCTGGGCGTCGCCTACAGCGCCGACGCCCACTACACGCACTCGCGGATGTGCGGACTGCTCGGCGTGCGAGGGACGGCCGTCGAGGTGGACGATGCAGGGCGGCTCGACGTGAACGCCCTCGGCGACCTGCTGGCGGGCGGCGAGATCGGGACGGTGGTCGCAACGGCGGGCACCACGGGGCTCGGCGCGATCGACCCGGTGCGCGACGTGCTCGACGTTGCCCGCAAGTACGGGGTACGGGTGCACGTGGACGCCGCCTACGGCGGGTTCTTCACGCTGCTGGCCGGGGCTGACGGCCCGGCCGGCCTGGACCCGGACCCGTGGCGGGCGATCGCCCAGTGCGACTCCGTAGTCGTGGACCCGCACAAGCACGGGCTGCAGCCGTACGGATGCGGTGCCGTGCTGTTCGCTGACCCTTCGGTTGGCCGTTTTTACGCGCACGACTCCCCGTATACCTATTTCACTTCCAGCGAGCTGCATCTGGGCGAGATCAGCCTGGAGTGCTCGCGCGCCGGAGCGGCCGCGGCCGCCCTGTGGCTGACGTTCAAGCTGATGCCGCCGACGACCGCCGGGCTCGGCCAGGTGCTGGCGGCCTGCAGGGCCGCCGCGCTCGACTGGTCCGGACTGCTCGCCGCCTCCGAGGCGCTCAGGCTGTACCAGCCGCCAGAGCTTGACATCGTGAGCTACTACCCGGCTACCTCGCCCGCCAGCCTCGCGACGATCGATGAAGCAGCTGCCCGGATTCTCGCCGCTGGCCTCAGCGACCCCGACCGGCCGGTCTTCGTCAGCACGCTGACCGTCACCGCCGATGCCTTTCTCCGCCGCCACCCCGGCGTCACCGCCGACCGGGACCGGGCCAGGATCTTGCGCAGCGTGCTGATGAAGCCCGAGGCGCACACGCATGTCAGCTGGCTGCACGCCCGGCTCGAAGAACTGGCCTGACCTGGGCTGCGCGTACCATCGTTGCATGTCACGTCGCCTTGCCGCGGATAGCGCAAGCGACCTTGTCCGCGCCGAACTGCAGATACGGGACAGGATCGGCGAGCAGCCGCTTGACTTCGCGGCCATGGCCGCCGTGTCGAACATCTACCGCGCCGCCAATGTGATCCGCAATCACATGGAACGCAAGGTCCTGGCGGATGAGGACCTGTCCTGGGCAGCGTTCACCGTGCTGTTCGTGCTGTGGATCTGGGGCGACCAGCAGACCAGGCACCTCGCCGCCGAAGCTGGCGTCACCAAGGGCACGCTGACCGGTGTGCTCAAGACGCTGGAAAAGCGCGGCCTGGCCAGGCGGCGCGGGCACGATGCCGACGGCAGGCTCGTGCTGGCCGGGCTCGAGCCCAAGGGCATCGCGGTGATCGAACGGCTGTTCCCCGCTTTCAATGAGGGCGAAGCGCTGGTCAGCGGCGGCCTGACCGAAGACGAGAAAGAACAGCTCGCCCGGCTTCTGCGCAAGATCATCCGCTCAGCGGAGGCCGCCGGCTCCTAGCCGAGTTACCCGGCGAGGCGCAGAGCCGTGTCGACTAGGCGGCCCGCGCGGGCCGCGGCGGCCGGCTCCTCGGCGATCGTCTGCGCCAGGAACGCTTCCGGGTCCTGGCCGGCGGCCGCGGCTTCGGCCCGGGCGCCGCCGTCCAGCCAGGCCCTGAGCTGGGCGCCATCGACCTCAGGGTGGAACTGCACCGCCAGGTGACGGCCGATCACAAATGCCTGGACGCCAATTTCGCTGGTCGCCAGGATCGTCGCCTCGGGCGGCGTCAGGCATCGGTCGCCGTGAAACTCCAGCCACGGGCCCGCCGGGATCAGCTCAGGATCGGTCGTGTCGACCAGCTTCCAGCCAATCTCCTTTTCCGGCGCTTGCTCGACTTGCCCGCCGAGCGCCGCGCAGAGCGTCTGGGCTCCGAAGCAGATGCCGAGCACCGGCACACCAGCCTCGTCTGCCTCGCGGAGCCAGGCAAGTTCCCGCTTGATCCACAAGCCCGGCGCCCCCGACTCGTAAACCGAGGGAATGGCGCCGAGCACCACGACGTGGTCGACGCCATCCAGCGCCGGCAACTCGCCGTCACGGGGAAACAAGCAGGTCGTCAACTCGGCGCCGCGAGCCTTGAACGCATCGGCAATGAAGCCCGGGGAGTCCTCGGCGTGGTGCCTGATCACGATCACTCGCATGGACTCTCCTCGATTGCCGGCCCTTTGCCGGCCGATTACCGATCGATTGCCGCTCTTGTCGTTTGGTGCCAAACTATCCGCATGGCGCCACCCGTCGATTTGACCGATCTCGACCTGTGGCAGCGCGGTGTTCCCTATCGGGAGTTTGCCCGGCTGAGGCGCGAGGCGCCAGTGGCGTGGTTCGACGAGACGACGCCGAACTCGGGCTTCTGGTCCGTGCACCGCTACGCCGACATCGTCGCGGCGACCAGGGACGTGGCTACTTTTTCCTCGGCTCGCGGCATCTCGTTCGAGGAACCCACCGACGAGGACCTGGCGGCCAGGCGGACCATCATCGACACCGATCCGCCCGATCACACCAAGCTGCGCAAGATCCTCTCTGGCAGCTTCACCCAGCGAGCCGTGGCTGTTTACGAGCATTTCGTGACCGGGCTGACCGAGGAGGTCCTCGACGCCGGGCTCAGCGACGAGCCGTTCGACTTCGTGGACGCCGTGGCCAAAGAGGTGCCGATCCGGGTGCTTGCCAAGATCATGGGCCTGCCGCACGGCGACCTGCCGCTCTTTCTCGAGCTAGGTGACAAGCTCATCGCCAACACGGACCCGGAGATCACCGACGTGGTCTGGGGCCGGGACAACACGGACGCGTACCGGCGGTTCCCGTTCCGCAGCCCTTACGGCAAGCAGTTGTGGGACCTGGGCCGCGACATCGTCCGCGACCGGCTCGCGCACCCTGGCGATGACTTGCTGTCTGCGCTTGCGCGGGCCGAGGTCGATGGCGACCGGCTGAGCGAAACCGACATGGACAATTTCTTCTCGATCATGGTGATCGCGGGTAACGAGACGACCAGGATCGCGATCGCGCAAGCAGTGCTCACCTTCTGCGAGCGCCCTGCCCAGTGGGAACGCCTGCGAGCCAACCCAGCGCTCATCGGCCCGGCGGCCGACGAAGTGCTGCGCTGGACGTGCCCGACCCACTTCATGCGCCGTACCGCGACCCGGGACGCCGAACTCGCGGGAGCGCGGATCAGGGCCGGCGACAAGGTCGTGCTCTGGTTCGTCTCGGGCAACCGCGACGAGGCCGAATTCGCCGATCCCGGGGTATTCGACATCGCCAGGTCTCCCAACCGCCACCTCAGCTTCGGCCGGGGCGGCCCGCACCTGTGCCTTGGCGCGCACCTGGCCAGGCTGGAACTCCGGATCGTGCTGGCCGCGCTGTCGCGACGGGTGACGAAGTTCGAGCTAGCCGGGCGCCCACGCCGGATCAGGTCCAACTTCACCAACGGACTGCGCGAGCTTCCGGTCCGGATCTGCCGGTGACCGCGCCGGCCATTTCGACCGCGTCCCGGCCGCGGCTGAGGCCGAGGCGGGGGGCTGAGGCAGGCGTGGCAGCAGGTGCGGCTTGGACGGTACGGGTGCAACATCAGCCCTTGACGCGAGATCGTTCGCATCCATACGATCCGAAATCGACGATCAGGGAGCCCCAGTGACAATGATCGACTCTTTCGCCCACATCCTCCCCCCGGCCTACGCCACGAGGATGGAGTCGATCACTTCGGGCGCCAGCGTCAGCGAGCGCATTCTCGGCTATCGCCCGTGGATTCATGAAGACCCGGCGCTGATCGACCTTGACGCCCGCTGGCGCACGATGGACCCCTTCGGGGACTACAAGCAGATCCTCACGCTCGCCGTCCCGCCCCTGGAAGAACTCGGCGACCCGGCCACGGCGCTCGACCTCGCCAAGGCCGCCAACGATGAGCTGGCCGAGCTCGTGCGCAGCCACTCGGACCGGTTCGCCGGCTTCACCGCGGCCCTTCCGATGAATGACCCCCAGGCCGCGGCCGCCGAGCTCGACCGCTCGATGAGCCAGCTCGGGGCGCTCGGGGCGCAGCTGCACAGCAATGTCAGCGGCGCGCCGCTGGATGAGCCCAGGTTCGGCTGCGTCTTCGACGTGGTCACCAGCCACGGCGGCATGCTGTGGATTCATCCGACTCGCAGCCCGATCTGGTCGGATTACCCGGCGGAAGCACAGTCCAAGTACGGCATCTGGTGGTCACTCGGCTGGCCATATGAAACGTCGGTCGCAATGGCGCGGCTGGTTTACTCGGGCTGCTTCGACCGGCATCCAGACCTGAAGATCATCACCCACCACGCCGGCGCCATGATCCCGCATTTCGCCGGCCGGCTCGCCGCGCCCATCGAAGATCCGGGCCGCGAGGCCATCATGGCGTCGCTCAAGCGTGATCCGATGGACTACTTCCGCCTGTTCTACGCCGACACGGCGATGTTCGGCGCCACCAACGCCGTGCGGTGCGCCGTGGAGTTCTTCGGCGCTGATCACGTGCTTTTCGGCACCGATATGCCGCTTGGCGGGCCGACCGTGGTCGGCGACACCATCGCCGACATCAACGCGCTCGGCCTGCCCGACTCGCAGACCGCCGCGATCCTGGCCGGTAACGCGGCAAGGTTGCTCGGTATCTCTGCCTGATCAACTCAGGAGAATTATTTCAGCTTGGAAAAATTGCCGGAGGAACTGATGAGCAGTTCCTGGCCGGATCGCGAACGGCCCGGTGATCGCGCGTGACCGTGCGGAGCGGCTGGAGCGGCTGGACAAGCAGCGGCCGGAGCGGCAGGCTCACCTTCGTGAGCAGACCCGCGATCCCGGTCCCGGTCGTGCCGCTCGGCGGCAGCGACCTTATGGTGAGCAAGCTGGCGCTCGGTTCGTGGCGCACCTACGAGCGGATCAGCCGCGAGCAGGGAACCGCTGTGATGCGGGCAGCCCGCGAGGCGGGCATCACGTTTCTCGACGACGCCAGGTACAACGACGAGACTGGCCAGGCGCCGATGCCGACGGGTTACTCAGAGGTGGTGTTCGGCGAGCTGTTCCTGGCGGCCGGCTGGCGCCGGGACGAGGTCGTCATCTCGAACAAGCTGTGGTGGGAGTTCTGGCCGGACGAGCGGCCGGCGCAGGAACTGGCCGGATCGCTTGACCGGATGGGCCTGGACTACATCGACCTCATCTACTCCGACGTGCCACCCGCCGGCCTGCCACTGGAAGATGCCGTCGGCATGATCACCGGTTTGATCAGCGCCGGGATAGCCCGGGCCTGGGGCACGCTCAACTGGACCCCGCAGGCGATGGACCGCGCCTGGCAGCTCGCCGACGCCGGCGGCGTTCCCGGACCGGTCGCCACGCAGCCGCCATACAGCCTGGTCAGCCGGTCCGCTGTGGAAGATCCGGCGATGACGGCAGTGACGTCCGCGCGCGGGATCGCCATCGTGGCCTCCTACTCGCTAGCCGGAGGCGTCCTTACTGGCAAGTATGACTCCGACCCGCAAGCGGGGCGGGCTGCCGGGCTGCTCGGCACGCCGCGCTACGCGACCGGAGTGAGCGCTGGCCGCCAGCTCGCCGAGCTCGCCGCCAAGGTGGGCTGCGAGCCAGCCCAGCTGGCCATCGCGTTCGTGCTCGCCAACCCGTCGGTGACCGCGGTCCTGTTCGGAGCCACCACTACGGAGCAGATCGCGTCCAATGCCGGAGCGCTCGCCGTCGCCCGGCAACTCACCGGCGAGCAGCTCTCCAGGCTGGCCGCCATCGGCAGCTGAGGCCAGCGCGCTCGTTTCTCCAGCAGGCGGGGCGCCGCTGGAAAAAACGACACCAGGGTGCTCCGCCTGTCCGGTAGTTGTTGACTTTCTGGAGCGTTTTCCTTTGCCGTGCGCCGGAAACCCAGGGGACGAGAAGTTCGCGGCCGGGAAGGGCTTTCACGCTGAGCCGCTTGCCGCACTCTCCTACCACCAGAAAGGCCAGCGATGATGAATGCCGTTGAGGTGCCGCCCAAGACGCCGGCCCAGCTGGCGCTCACTGATGCGGCCGCACGTCAGCTGGCCAGCGCGACCAAGATCTCCGCTCAGCTCAACACGATCACGCCACGGTGGCTGGTGCGCATGCTCGCCTGGGTTCCTGTCGAGGCCGGCATCTACCGGCTGAACCGGGTGATCAACCCGGAGTCGGTACTCGTCGCCTGCCCGCCGCGAGACGAGTCAGAGCTGCCCACCACCTACGTCGGGTACGACGAGCATCCGCGCGAGATCTTCCTGAACTCGGTCGCGACCATCGTTGACATCCACACCCGGGTTTCCGACTTGTACGGCAGCCCTTACGACCAGATCGAAGAGCAGCTGCGCCTGACCATCGAGACGGTCAAGGAGCGTCAGGAAAGCGAGCTGATCAACAACGCCGACTACGGCCTGATCGCCAGCGCCGACGCTAGCCAGCGCATCTCCACGCTCACCGGCGCGCCGACTCCCGATGACTTCGATCAGCTGATCACGAAGGTGTGGAAGGAGCCAGCATTCTTCCTGACCCATCCTCTCGGGATCGCGGCGTTCGGCCGCGAGTGCACCAGGCGAGGCGTGCCGCCGCCCGCGGTGAGCCTGTTCGGGTCGCAGTTCCTGACCTGGCGCGGCATCCCGATCCTGCCGTCAGACAAGGTTCCGGTCGAGCACGGCAAGACCAAGGTGCTGCTGATGCGCGTAGGCGAGCAGCGGCAGGGGGTCACCGGGTTGTTCCAGCCGGGGCTGACCGGTGAGCGATCGCCCGGCCTGTCGGTTCGCTTCATGGGGATCAGCAGGAAGGCGATCGCCTCGTACCTGGTGTCGCTGTACTGCTCACTGGCGGTTCTCACGCCAGACGCGCTCGGGATACTCGACGACGTGGAGATCGGCAAGTTCCATGAGTACGCCCACACCTACCGGTAACGGGAATGACGACCGCGGCGGCCACCCATTCGACTTCGGCAGGCTAGCTGACTGGATGCCGGACGAGCCGGACCTGGCGGACCTGGCGAAGCTGGCGACCGGCATCCTGACCGGGTTCGCGGGCAACGGGCCGGACGATAACCTGCTCAAGCCGCCCGGCAGCGGCCTGCCTGAGCACGAGGCGCCGGCCCCGGTACCGGCCTGGCAACCCGGCGGCCCTGGTGGCCAGCCGACGTTCTACTTCATCGAAGACCGGCCGTCACAGGGGCCCGAGGGCACCGCTCCGGCGCGCGAGCCCGCGCGGTTCGACGTGGACGCGGTGCGCAGGGAGTTCCCGCTCCTTGCCGAGCGGGTAAACGGCCATCCGCTGGCCTGGCTCGACAACGCGGCGACCACGCAGAAGCCGCGATCGGTGATCGACCGCATCGCGCGGTTCTACTCGCGCGAGAACTCCAACATCCACCGCGGGGCGCACACGCTCGCGACGCGCGCGACCGAGGCGTTCGAGGATGCCAGGTCCAAGGTCGCCCGGTTCCTCGGCGCGCCGTCAGGCGAAGAGATCATCTTTACCCGGGGCGTGACCGAGGCGATCAACCTGGTCGCCCAGACGTGGGGGCGAACCCACATCGGGCGGGGCGACGAGATCCTGGTCTCCCGCCTGGAACACCATGCCAACATCGTGCCCTGGCAGCAACTCGCCGCCGAGACCGGCGCGAAGCTCAAGGTGATCGGCGTTGACGACGACGGCCAGGTAATGCTCGACTCCCTTGCCGCCATGCTCAGCCCGCGCGTGAAGCTGGTCGCCGTGGCGCACGTCTCCAATGTGCTCGGCACGATCGTGCCGGTCGCGCAGATCATCGCCGCCGCCCATCAGGCAGGGGCGAAGGTTCTCATCGATGGCGCTCAGGCCGTTGCCCACCTGCCGGTCCAGGTACGCCAGCTCGACGCGGACTTCTACGCTTTCTCCGGGCACAAGGTGTTCGCGCCAACCGGGATCGGCGTGCTCTACGTCAAGCCAGAGCTGCTGGCCGGCATGCCGCCCTGGCAGGGCGGCGGCAACATGATCAGCGACGTGACCTTCGAGAGGACCAGCTACCAGCCGGCCCCGGCCAAGTTCGAGGCCGGCACGGGCAACATCGCCGGCGCTATCGCGCTCGGAGCAGCGATCGACTTCGTGACCTGGCAGGGCCTCGCCAGGATCGGCGCCTACGAGCACCAGCTGCTCGAGTACGCGACCAGGCAGCTCTGCGCCGTGCCCGGCCTGCGGCTGATCGGCACGGCGCCGCAGAAGGCGAGCGTGCTGACGTTCGTGCTGGACGGCCACGATCCGGCCGATGTCGGCGCCACGCTCGACCGGCAGGGCATCGCGGTCCGCGCCGGGCATCACTGCGCGCAGCCGATCCTGCGCAGGTACGGACTCGAAGCCGCCGTACGCCCGTCCCTGGCCATGTACAACACCCGCGCCGAGGTCGACCGGCTCGTCGCCGCGCTTCACAAGATCGCCGCGAAACCGAGCTGACTCCGTTCCGCGTCCAAAGCAGGCCCGTCGATGGGCGCGTTTCCCTTAGCAGCAACCAATACCCCGTTGCTCACCCGGCCCGGCCGCAACGGGCGGGCAGGCGGCTACTGGGCCACGGGGGAGGGCTGAGCCGGGTCCGCAGCGAGGGCGGGGGCGGGCTCGGGTTGCTCCGGGGCCTGACGGACGGCGATCAGCACGAGCGCCGTGGCGATCCCCGAGCCGATCGCCAGGACCGGCCACACGTCATGACCGAGCCTGACGAGCAGCCAGCCGCCGATCGCCGGGCCCGCGGCGGTGCCGAGCCCGAACATGAACTGGAGGCTTCCGATGTACTGCGGCTTGAGCCCGGCAGGTGCCGTGGCCGCCGGATACGCGTACGTCGCGGGTCCGCCGATGATCTCGCCGAGTGACCACACCAGGGTGCCACCCAGGATCACTGCCGGGCCGAACGGCAGCCCGTACAAGGCGACACCCACTCCGAGCAGGCCGAGGGTGAGCGCGATCGACAGCCGCATCGGCCAGTACTGGGTGACCTTGGTGACAAGCAGTTCAAACGCGATCACGACGAGGCCGTTCAGCGAAACCGCCAGCGTGTACCAGCCAATCGCGATCCCCGCCTGCTTGATGTTCAGCGGCAAGGTCGACAGGTACTGCACGTACACGGCCGAGTGGACGCCGATCGCCAGCAGGAACAGGCAGTAACGCCAGTCACGCAGCATGGTCAGGTAGCCAGACGACTGTCCGCCGGCGCCCGGACCAGCGGCAGCAGGTGACGAGTCCGCATCACCCTGGCTCTTGGGCGCCCGGGGCAGGGCCACCCACGCCAGCACCGCGTAGGCCAGCGCGATCAGTGCCTCACCCCAGAACACCAGGGTGAACTTGTGGCCCGCCAGGTAGTACAGGGCAAGGCCGATGAGCGGCGCGGCGGTCGCGCCCAGATTCAGCCCGAAGCGGTAAAGCGCGAACGTCATGACCTGGCGGTCGTCGGCGGTCAGGTCGGAAAGCAAGGTGGCCGACGCTGGCCGGTAAAGCTGGCTGATCAAGCTGACCACGATCGCGGCTGCGAGCAGCACCGGATACGACGGCAGGTACAGCCAGGACCCCATGATCAGGAAAGTGCCTGACATGCTGATCACCGTGGCGTTCCGGGGGCCGAGCTTGCTGGCGAGCGTCCCTCCGGCGAGCACTCCGGCGACCGCGCCGCCGCCATAGGCGGTCAGCGCGAACGCCGCCTGCTCGGTCGAGAAGCCCTTCGAGGTGAGGTACAGCACGAGGAACAGGTTCAGGAATGACCCAAGCCGGTTGATCAGCACGCCAGCCAGCACGACCTTGACCGGCATTGATGCCTCGAAGAACGCGGCCCTGACACCGACCCGGCCGCCATTCTTGCCGTTTGAGCTGCCTTTGCCGGCATTCGCCGTGGTCTGTGTCATCGGTACCACTACCCGCGCGTCGAAATGCTGATCGCCGCCCTGACGCGCTGCTCAAGCTTGTCAAGTTCGGCCGGCGAGGCCGCGTCTATAAAGAAGGTCACCGCCCGGTCATCGGAACTCTGCAGCGGCCCAAGCCTGGCGCCACGGTCCTTGAGCACGAGCACGGCGCGCAATGTCGGCTCGTCCGCGACCGGGCCTGGCTTGATCTCCGGCCACACGCCGCTCTCGCCGAGCCAGTGGACCTCCGCCCCGGGCCAGGCCACGGTCACGTCTTCGAGCACACCGGGCTCGTGCTCCAGGTAGACCTGCCTGGCGTATCGCCGCGGCGCCGGGTAACTGGCGTCAACGCCGAGAGCGATGTTGAGAATCTCAAGCTCCATCGGCTCACCGACCGCCAGGTGATAGAGCGCCATAATGCCATCGCCCGGCGTGCGGCCAGCCACTTCCATCAGCACGGCGCGGCCATCGGCGGTCACGCGCCATTCGGAATGCGCGATTCCGTCGGCGAATTTAAGCCGCTCAAGCAGCACGGCATTTGCCTGGAGCAGAAGTTCGGTAACGCCCGGCTCATGCTCGGGGACGGTGTGCGACAGTTCGACGAAGGTACGTTCGTGTGAGTGGGTCGTCTCTTTCCTTGTTGGCGACGCGAACACGACCATGCCGTGCTGAATGAGGCTCTCGACTGAGTATTCCTGGCCGTCGATGCGCTCTTCGACGAGCACGATCTCGTGCTCGCGGTAGTTGTCGAGCTCGCCGCAGAGCTCATCGAAGTCGAGCACGGCAAGCACGCCCCAGCTCGAGGCCCGGCTGGCCGGCTTGACGACCGCGGGAAAGCCGATCGACTCGATCGCTTCGCGCAGGCCGGCGTCGGGAGTGAAGCGACCGCCGGAACTAGCCCGTGCCTGGGCTCGCCGGGCCGCCGGGATCACCAGGCAGCGCGGGCTCAGTTCGGGTACGTAGAAGCGCTGCAGGTACTTGCAGCGGCAGGCACGGCTCGCCAGCAACCCGGGTCCAGGCTTGCCTAGCCCGTCGCACAGCAGCCCGGTCGGTTCGGCCAGCATGTCGCCGACCGCGTACACGCCGACGATGTCATAGGCCTGCTGCCATGCGGTCGTTGCCGCTACGGCGCCCGCGACGAACGCGCTCTCGGCGGTGTAGTCACCCGCCACGAAGGTTATGTCGGTGATGGCGGACATCGGGCCGTCGCGCTGGCCGATCTGTGCCAGCGCCCGTTCGCGGTACGCTTCGGAGGTAATGACCAGGACAAGTAGTCCCCGCCTGGTCAGCTCCGCGAGATAGAGCGGATCCCGGCTGATGACCGGGAACGAGCCTGTCAGGAGGAAGGCTCGCGGCTTGTCTGACTGCGTCATGCCCTAGTCTCCTCATCGCGCCAGGCCAGCCATTGGCCTGCAACATTAAACGCGCAACACGCAATATAACGACTAGATGCCCGGAACCTGGCGAAACACCGGCCTCACACGCCAACAAGAAAAGGCATCGGGCCAATCTGGGCTATCTAGGTAATGATGCCATATTTCATGCGCTCAAACTAGCCAAACATGAAGCATGTCAATGGGGACATCGAAGGGTCCCGAGCGCTATCTGCCGGACATTGGCGGGCGGCAGAAGGGCGGCGGCGGTAAAACACCCCACCAGCATCGGGAACCACGAGCGTGTCTGGATCGGCCTCCCCGCGCCCGCAGATCGACCTGGGCCGGTCGGGCAGCCCAGCCTGACCGATCTGGCCACGTGTTCGGGGACGCCCGTCGCGAGCGTCACGGTCACCCGGAGCCGCTCGGCGCCCACGGGATCGAAGGCGCCCGCCCCGATCCCGGGTGCGTGCTGTGCGCGAGGTCGGCGAGGCTGTACCGGCGCACCGCGGGTGGCGTGGCTCGGTGCCGAGTTCGCCGACGACAGCTCGCTAGTCGAGGTAGTGACCGAGTTGCGTGAGCTTTCAGCCGGTATTAACCATCGAACGTTACGCCTGATAAACAATTTCCCTATTGGGCAGCACTGGCTCGCGATCGTGATCTAGGGTCACAGCCAGGGGTCGGACAGTCACTGATCTGGAGTTTGTTCCAGGAAGGGTGGGGGGGCGTGCCTTCGGGTATGCGTACACGCACTGACAGCAGCGTGGAGCTCGCGCGCGGCTCGCTCAACTTGCCAGTCAAGGCAGCCCGGCCAGCGCGCCAGCGCCGGTCGCAGTGGGGCAGGGACCGGCGAACCGAGGCGATGCCGGTCGTGCCCAGGCCGGTCAGCGACCGCAGGATCGCGATGACCAGGCTCGCGATCATCGTGACCGTCACGGCGTGGACCAGCTACGCGGTCACCTGGCTGCTCGGCGATTTCCTCAACCCCAGGTACTCCAGCACGGTGTCGCGCACCGAGGCGATCATTTACCTGCTGATCGTCACGTTGCTGACCGCGTCAGCGCTGGCATACCTGCTGAGCAGGCTCGGTTTCTGCTACCGGACCCGCAGTCATCACCGCACGGGCCGGGCGGTGCTCGACCAGTTTTACGATGGCCGGGCGCCTACGCTCACCGCGATCGTGCCGTCCTACCAAGAGGAAGAGCACGTGATCAGGAACACGCTGCTCTCGGCCGCGCTGCAGGAGTACCCGCACAAGCGCGTGGTGCTGCTGATCGACGACCCGCCAGTACCGAAGACCCGCCGGGCAAGGGACCAGCTCAACGCGGCCCGCGGGTTGCCTGGCAAGATCAACGACTTGCTCGCCGCACCCAAGGCGCGGTTCGTCGCGGCCGCGGCCGAGTTCGAGGCCAGGTATGCCGGGATACCCTGGCCGGACCTGTATGCGATGGGCACCTTGTCCGCGCTGTACGAGGAGGCCGTGACCTGGCTGCGGCAACTGGCGTCGACACTTGAAGTGACCGACCACGCCGACGCGTTCTTCTGCAACGAGGTCATCCACAGGCTGGCCGGTGACCTGCAGTCGGTGGCGTGGGCGCTGCGTGACGCCGCCGCCGAGGACGTGGTGCTCGACCATACCCACATGCGGCGGCTGTACCGCAGGCTGATCTGGATCTTCCGGGCCGAGCTGTCGAGTTTCGAGCGCAAGCAGTACTCGTCGCTGTCGCACGAGCCGAACAAGGCCATGAACCTCAACTCGTACGTGGGACTGATGGGAGGGGGTTACCGCGAGGTGCGCACGGTCACCGGGACCGTGCTCATGCGGGCGGACCCGGCGGATTGCGACTTCCACATCCCGAATCCCGACTACGTCCTGACCCTGGACGCCGACAGCGTGCTGCTGCCTGAGTACTGCCTGCGGCTTGTTCATCTGCTCGAGCAGAGCGAGCACAGGGACACCGCCATCGCGCAGACGCCCTACAGCGCCTTTCCCGGGTCGGCAACCAGGCTGGAACGGATCGCCGGCGCCAGCACCGACCTGCAGCACATCGTGCACCAGGGCCTCACGTACTACGACGCGACGTTCTGGGTCGGCGCCAACGCGGTCATCCGCAAGCGCGCCCTTGACGCGATCATGGAGAAGTCCTACATCGGTGACTGGGAGATCCGGCACTACATCAGGGACCGCACGGTCATCGAGGACACCGAGTCCACGATCGACATGGGCATTCATGGCTGGAAGCTGCACAACTATCCCGAGCGGCTCAGCTACAGCGCCACCCCGCCTGACTTCGGCTCGCTGTGCATCCAGCGGCGGCGGTGGGCCAACGGCGGGTTGCTGATCTTGCCCAAGCTGCACCGGCAGCGCCGGGCCAGGAAAGAACGAGGCGAGCGCACGCGGTTCGGCGAGTTGTTCCTGCGGTGGAATTACATGGCCTCGATCTGCTGGAGTTCGTTCAGCCTGCTGATCTTGCTTGTCTTCCCGTTCAGCGCGGCGCTGATCAGCCCGCTGCTCGGGCTGGTCGCCATGCCGTATTTCCTCGCCCAGGCCAGCGACCTGCGGTACTGCGGCTACAAGCGGATCGACGTCGCGCGGATCTACGGCTTCAACTTGATACTGCTGCCCGTGAATCTCGCTGGAACAGTTTCCTCGCTTGTGCAGGGCATCACTGCGTCGAAGTCGGCCTTTGCCCGGACTCCCAAGGTCCGCGACCGCACGGTCGCGCCTCCGTTCTTCGTGATCGCGCCGTACCTGGTGATCGCGCTGGCGCTGGTGACCTTCTACTCGGCGTATAAGCATGGCCGGGTCGAGAACATGGCTTACGCGGCACTCAACATCGTGCTGGCCTGCTACGCGACGCTGGCGTTCATCGGCGTCAGGAACTCGGTCGTGGACGGGTGGATCCACTTCACCTCGCTGCTCTACAAGCCCGCGAAGCCGCGCCGCCGGGCCATCGCCCGGGCTGCCAAGGCGGCACCGCCCCCCGCCGCCGACTGGCGTTCCGTACTCCAGGTCGGCCCGATCGAGTCGGGGCACTGGCGGGTCGCGAGACAGCTCGGGCCGTCAGGTGCCGCCACGGGCCTGGGCGCGGCAGGGTCCGAGCTGCCCGGGCGAAGCGGACGGCACCGGGCAGGTCTAGACCAGCCGCAGCCTGAAGCGCACTCGCATCTGCACCCATCGCAGGAACGGTACGCACCAGCGCAGCTCGAGCAGGCACCGGCATTCAGGCCCGGCGTTAACTACGGGCTGCCCGGCATGAACCCATACGAGACCGTGACCCACCTGAGCGACGGCGACGCGATGCGAACCAGGCGCGCCTACCAGGCCGAGCATGACTTCAGCGCGCCCTACGAGGATCCCCGATCTGGTCAGCCGACCAGCGGATGGGACGGCCAGGAGGTTTAACTATGGCCCAGCATGTGACACCGAGGCCGCCTGCGGAAATGCAACGGCTGAGCAATCACGGGCCGCAGATAGCGCTCGATGATACCTGGATCGGAGAGGACGAGCCGCGCCGCAGGCTGTCCTTCTTCCGGGTGCTCCTGGCGCTTATCCTGGTCGCCGGGATCGGCTACGGCGGCTTCGTCCTGGTGCGGTCGAAGCTGGTGAGCCCGGTGCCGATCCGCAAGACGTGGTTCGCGCCGTACGTCGATGTCACCGTCCCGCCCGTCTATCAGTTCCAGAGCACGTCGGATGACCCGGCCAGGCAGACCGTGCTCGGTTTCGTGGTCGACTCGCCGACCGCCAGCCAGCCGTGTACTCCCACGTGGGGCGCCGCCTACACGCTGCGCGGCGCCGACCAGTCGCTCACGCTGGGCTCTCGGATCGCCCAGATGCAACAGGACGGCGCGCAGCCGATCGTGTCGTTCGGAGGCGAGGCGCACACCAGCCTTGACGTGAGCTGCGGCAGCGTGCCCGCCCTCGTCCACGCTTACCAGCTCGTCATCAGCAAGTATCACCTCAGCACCATCGACCTCGACATCGAGGGCGCCGCGCTCGACGACGTCCAGGCCGGTCAGCGCCGGGCCTCGGCCATAGCCGACCTGCAGCGCGAAGCTCGCGCCGACGGCAAGCAGCTCGTGGTCTGGCTGACCCTGCCGGTCGAGCCGTCGGGCCTGCAGGACAACGCGCTCTCGGTCATCGCGGCGATGCTCGCCAACCGGGTCGCCATCGCCGGTATCAACCTGATGACCATGGACTACACCAACCCGCCCACAGCGGGCCAGTCCATGCTCGGCCTAACCGAGGACGCCCTGTACGCGAGCCATACCCAGCTGATCAAGCTGCTCACGCAGTACGGTGAGCAGCCGAGATCCGCCCAGGTCTGGCAGCAGCTCGGAGCCACCGCCATGATCGGCCAGAACGACGTCAGGGGCGAGATCTTCACGGTCGCCGACGCGCACGGCCTGTCCGCCTTCGCCAGGAAGATCGGCCTCGGCCGCGTCTCGATCTGGTCGCTGAACCGCGACGCTCAGTGCGGCACCTCGTTCCCCGAAATCGGCCTGCAATCCAATCACTGCAGCGGCACGGCTGAAAAGACGCTGCAGTTCGCGAGCACTTTCAACCACCTGCCTGGTCAGGCGAGCGCCTTCGCCGACCTCGCGACCGCGCCGGCGCCGGTACAGCCGGACACTAACCCAGCCGATGCGCCCTACCCGCTTTGGTCGGCCGGCACGCAGTACCCGGCGGGCTACAAGGTTGTCGAGCATGGCGAGATCTACGCCGCCAAGTGGTACAACTCGGGCGACGACCCGGCGGCAGTGGTGCAGTTCGCCTACGAGACGCCTTGGGAGCTCATCGGCCCGGTGCTGCCGGGCGACCACGCTCCTGTGATCCGCAAACTTCCCGTCGGCACGTACCCGGCCTGGAAGAAGACGACCTCCTACACAGGTGGCGCCAAGGTGCTATATCAGGGCCTTCCGTACCAGGCTAAATGGGACAACCAGGGTGTGTCACCATCAACCGAGGCCGACAACCCGGTCGGCTCTCCGTGGCGCCCGCTGTTCAAGATCCCTGGTGAGCCAGCCGTCAACTAGGACACCCGCGCCTGGCCTCACCTGGTCAAGCCGCTCACAGCAGCAAGCAGGACCACCATGCTGTCGGTCAGCCGGTCCGGGCCCGAGCATCTGTCAAAGCTCCGTGACACTTACATCCCAACGCCCGGCGGCGACGAGCCGGCACAGTGGTTGACACGGTCAAGGCGGCGCTCGACACTTGGCCACGAGGGGAAGGCCAGCCGAGGGAGAGCAACAGTGACGGATGCACCGGTCGGCATGAAGGAGGTCACCGCGCGCCTCAGCGTGTCCGCGGGCACTGTCTCCGACGCGCTGTCGCCTTGAGCGCGGGCTGATAGGAGAGCTGGACATGCAGGCGCGAATCGACCACATTGTGCTCTGGGTCGAGGACCCGGCCCGGTCACTGGACTTTTACGAGCAGGTCATCGGGCTCGAGCCGGTCCGGCGGGACGAGTTCGCAGCGGGGCGGGCACCGTTCCCAAGCGTCAGGGTCGCGGCAGACTCGCTGATCGACCTCATGGCCAGGATGGCCGCGCCGGCGGTCAGCCAGGGAACCAAGGCCGAGGGCACAGCCGGTCATCCAGTCAACCACCTCTGCCTCGCGATGAGCGCGGCGGAGTACCAGGCGCTCAAGATCAGGCTGCATCGGGCTGGCGTCGATACGTCGGCGGGCATGCAGCAGACCTTCGGGGCGCGCGGCATCGCGCCGCACGCCTTCTACTTCCGGGATCCGGACGACAATGTCATCGAGGCGCGCTATTACGCCGACTGAACCGACCGAGCGACCGAAGCCGCCACAAGCTCCGCCTACGGCTCGCTACCGCAGTCTCGACAGCAACCGTCCGTGTCGGCTGACCGGCGCTGGTGCGAGGGTATAAACAAGGGCAAGCGGCTCTGGACCCTGTTTCGTGATGGTAAGGACGCTGGCAGTAGAGCCTGCGGGTGTGGCAGCGCGCCGGTCCGCGAGCCGGGCGGGGCCTGCGGCATTTCGCCCGGGCCAGGCTGTGCCGGTGGGGCACCCTGCTGTCGCTCAGGCAGCAGCAGGGTGCCCCACCTGCACCGGGCCAGGGGCCGAAATTCATGATCGCGGGGACTTTTCAGGGCGGG
>DASTJM010000061.1:0-57898 GCA_035716545.1 Streptosporangiaceae bacterium | reverse complement strand
CCCGCCCTGAAAAGTCCCCGCGATCATGAATTTCGGCCCCTGGCCCGGTGCAGGTGGGGCACCCTGCTGCTGCCTGAGCGACAGCAGGGTGCCCCACCGGCACAGCCTGGCCCGGGCGAAATGCCGCAGGCCCCGCCCGGCGCGCTGCCACACTCGCAGGCTCTACTGCCAGTGTCCTTACCATCACGAAATAGGGGGCGGAACCATTTTTCAAGCGCCGACGACAGTAACCGGCCCGAGCCGGTCAGCAAAGTGGCCTTGCCTGATGTCGTCCCAACAGCAGGAACGAGTACTCCGTTGCTCACCCGAAGCGGCCGCTGACAGCAGCAACGAAGGCCACCATGCTGTCCGGCCAACGGCCCCGCCCCCAACGGCGCCCGCGCTCGCGTGACATTGACGACCGCAGGCAAACGCCGAGACGACACAGGAGGTTGACGGTCCTGTTAACTTCGGTGCAGCATCACGGAGTGTGCTTGCCGGAGGTGGTTGCGGGGGAAGGGATTCCATGGCGGCGGGCCCGTCTCCCGGTGCCCACGTTATTTTCCGTGATCATGGTCACGGGCGTCAAAGCGGAAGCTTGAGTTCAAGTCGCCTATGATCAGCTCGAACTTCCATGATCGCGTCCCGAATCATGATCACCGGGTCAGCGACACATAGCCAGCCAGCTGGGCCTCCCACCCGAGTCGGCAACGTCCCGCGCCGCCGGCAGTTGCCGTGCGCCAGCTAAGGTCTGAATTTCGGACCAGGATCATTGATCACAGTCGAGTACACCCGGTCGCGCGAAACAAAGCCAATCAGAATTGGACGAACTGGTACTACTGCTGCTTGGATAAGCGCCATGGACCAGCCGGGAGCCGACACGCGACCGCACAATCGGAGGCATGAGCCAAGTCGTTCCGAGGCTGACCAACCTGCCCGACGGCTGACGATCGATGCAACGAGCCTGAACGCGGGTGCGGGTCGGCCTCAGGAGCGGTTCTCCCCCGAGCAACAGAACGCGTCGTCGCCAGACCGCGTCGCTGCCTGGAATGGCGGGAGCGATGACCGCCCAGAATCTCGTGGCCACAACTCCCAGGTCGCTGATACTGGCGAGATCAGCTCTCCACCTAGGCCACCCACCACCGCCGATGTGGGCCGACAACGCTTAGCAGAGCGTCTGGAGAAGGTAGAAAACCCTCCAAGTTCAAGAGACGCCTTGCGAGACCGACTCACCCGACTGCCACCCGGCCACCCATCTTCCCCATGGAACGAAGACGGCGCCCCGCGCCCACCAGGCCCGCGCATCGCCGACCTAGAATCCATCAAACCCCCATTAAGTGACGCCGAGTACGCTAAGCGTCAGCGCGAGTTGACCGGCAAGCTTGAGGCTGCCCGTGCAGCCGGTCTAATGACGACCAAACCACATGCCCTCGGCCCCGATTACCAGGAATGGAAAATTGAAAGAGCGCGATACCACAAGGAAATCATAGAAGAAAAATGGCAACAAGCTGCCGGTGTTCCCTGCGAGCGAAAAGCGATTATTGCGGGTGGACTTGGAGGATCCGGTAAAACTACTGTTCTTGTCAAATACCAGGAACTTGACGCATCACAGTATATGCGCATCGATCCAGACAGCCTCAAAGAAGCGCTAGCGAAACGTCATCTTCTCCCAGAGATTCCAGGGTTCTCGCCGATGGAGTCATCGGATCTTGCGCACGAAGAATCTTCATACTTGGCACGACAATTAGCGCGCCGCGCTTTGGCCGACGGAAAAAATATAATCTGGGATATTACAATGTCTTCTACTGAGTCGACGAGTAGGCGGATAGATGAGCTGCGTGAAGCTGGATATGAAAAGGTTGATGGGGTGTTTGTCGAGATTCCGATCGAGACAAGTATCGCCAGATCAGAGGCTCGGCACCGTCGTGGCTGCGATCGATATCTAGCCGGCGAGGGACTAGGCGGTCGGCATGTACCAGCTGAGGTAATCAGAGCGCAAGGTGATCCTGAGTATGGCAGCATTAATCGTCGGACCTTCGAGCAACTAAAAGGACGATTTGATCGCTGGGTACTATATGATAACTCAGTAGATGGTCGCGAGCCCACATTGCTTGACTCAAGCGGCAGGGCAGCTAAAGAACCTGAAGCGCTAGCGAGACGGGAGAAAACGGTTGAATAATGAAATAATAGACCTACTTAATGCACTGCATGAGGGTAAAATCGAACTTGAGGAAGTAGCTCAACGCTTTAGGTCTCGCACATGGCCAAGGCGACAACAGCCAGCACCAGAATGCTACGAAGAAATGACGGTGGCTGCAACCCAGGACCCTGAGCCCTATATCGCAGGATCATATGATGACGTGGCTGCCGCATACCACCAAGGACGACTAACTGACGCGCAGTATGCAGTACTCGTTAACGCAATTACCGACTCTAAGAAGCTTGAAGATACAGACCGTAGCGGAGCACGCGACTAACACTAAAGCGTGAAGCGGGTGCCTACGGAATTCGGGATGTAGGAGGCTTGGAAGCGGCCCGCTATTGCGTGGCTGGCGCGCCAACCGGTGCAGTGGGCGGGCACTATCACCGACGGAGCCATCTCAGCCAGGTCGCCTAGCACGCGCGGGATCAACGGCTCGAACATCGGACCGTTGAGGTGGAAGCCGCCCAGGACGGCATACAACGGCAGACTTCCCGTCAGGCGCCTGGCGTAACGGCAGATGTTGATCACGCCAGCGTGGCCGCAGCCGGTGAGCACGACCAGGCCCTTGCCTGCCACGTTCACTAGCATCGCCTGATCGTCCAGGACAAGCGGATCGGGTGCCCATTGTCCGCCGTACCAGGCCTGCTGGGGCGGGAACCCGGGCTCGTAGCCAGTCACGCGCGGCACCTCGCCTGTGATCAGCACCGAACCGTCGAGCAAGAAGCTCGGCTGGCGATCCTCCACGATCTCGAACCCGGTCTCGACCAGCCCGCGCCGGCTGGTCGTCGGTATCTCCAGCGGCTCACGCCCTGGAATGACGATCCGTCGCCGACGCCAGAAGTCCGGGTGGATAAGCACCGGCAGGTTAAGCCGGCCGAGTGCGCGGCACAGGCCTTCCAGGCCGGCCGTGTGGTCGAAGTGGCCGTGGCTGCAGACGATGGCTTCCACCGAGCCAGGATCGATGTCGAGCCTGCGCATGTTCTCGATAACGCCATCGGGACTGGTCCCGGTGTCGAAGAGGATACTGCGCCTCCGCGCGCCTTTGACGACCGTGACCAGCATGGAGAAACCGTGTTCGGCTACGAGCGGGTCCGGCGCCCAGCCTTCATCCATCCATCTGGACGGGCTGGTGTGGGCGAAGCCCAGGGGCACGCGCTTGGCAGGCCCCTGGTCGGGCATGAACGCGTCGGTGACGTTGTCCATCAGGCTAATCAGCTCGACCGAGTCGACCGGTTCGAGCGTGATTGTTTCCGCTGGCTCGAAGTCGTGCAGCACTAGTGGTGACGTTTGCACCGAGCCGAGGTCATCGCACATAAGACCAGGATTCCGCTAGACCGCCGACCAGTGCGCGCCGAGGTAGCGATAGAGCTGATCGTGTGCCATCAACCTGGCGCCTTTGCCAAAGCCGGCGCCTGCGCGCTGCCTGATGGCAGATTCATCTTCAGTGCGAACATTAGTACGACATCGCGCTAGGCGGCCAGGTCCGCGACGCCTTCGGTCACGCCCTCCGCGCGGCGGACTTAGTGCGCTATGAAGAGGATCACCCCCACCCGGCCAGCCTGCCCGGATCGCCTGGTTTCGGCCTTACGTGCCTCGGATATCGCATCAGGCGCTCCTGACTGACGCGAAAAGCCTCGCCGTCCTCGTTCGTCGGACCATTAGACCTCATTCGGGCTATTTCTGCATATGCGGAGCGCACGGCGGGAGCCGCCGGACAGCGACTCGCCAGCCGGGCAGCACAAGAAGCCGGAGCGCGCGGCGGGGCTGGCCGCGCTGCCTCGCGACCAGCCCCGGGCGAGTTCTCTTTTAGTTATTCAAGATCTGCCCGATGAAAGGATCGATAGGAGCATCCGGTCCGCCCAGGTAGACCCCGGCGGCCTGGATCAGCGGGTCGCCGCCGGGCAGGAAGCCGAACCCGACTGTCAGCGTCTCGCTGGCCAGGAAGTAGGTGCCGCTGCCATCAGGGTTGGACTTCTCGTCGTCGAGATACTCGCCGTAGAAATCCTTGTCCGAGCCCAGGTACCGCAGCGAGCCCAGGCACTGGTGCCGTTGTCCCTCCACCAGAAGTAGACCAGGTCGATCTCCTGGAACCGGTACCCGTCGGCGTCCCAGGTGTAGGGGCCGGTGGCAAACTCGAAGGTCCAGCCCGGATCGCTGCTCGACGACGTGCCGGCCGGGTCCTCGGCGCCGACCGGGTTGTTCGAGCAGCAGGTGTACGGGTCGTAGCGCTGCGGCTGGTCCGTCGGGCGCGCCGGGTCGGTCGCGGTGAAGCGGCCGAGCGTCAGATCGTACTGTCTGGCCCCGAGCAAGGTCAGGCCATCGGTTCCCGAGGTTCCGTTGACGTAGCCCCTGGTGTCGGCGGCCGGCCAGGTACCCCACACGCTGCCGCGCTGCGCGCCGAACGGGTCCTGGCGCCTGATCGCCACCGCCTGGGACGCGTTGTCGACGGTGACGTCGACGGTGCCCTGCTTGTCGGCGAGCACGTCGCCGGCGCTGTCGTAGGTCGTGGTGATGGCCCCGAGTCAGGGTCGGTGGTCGAGATGACCCGGCCCGTCACGTCGTAGCTCGTCTTCCGCTGGTTCCCGGCCGGGTCTGTGACGGTGACCAGCTGGTTTTTGTTGTTCACCGTGTAGGTTGTCAGGTCGTAGCTTCCCGGCGTGCCCGGAGTCGGCACCGGGCCGTGATAGTGCCGCAGCGCGATCGTGTTGCCGTAGGGGTCGGTATACGTCGACGTCGCGACTCCGCCGGCGGGCGGGGTGACGTCGGTGCGGTCACCGCCGTAGGCGGTCGTCGTGGTCGCGAACGGTACCGGCACGCCCGAGCTGTTCAGGTTGTAGACGACCTTCTGCACTGGCCGGCCGGCCCCGTCAAAGGTCGTGACCGTGTGCTGGGGCACGTTCTGCTCATTAACTATGAAATAGCTCGTACCGGGCGTGATCGCCGCCAGATAGGAGTCGTTGCTCTGGTAGGCAGCCCCGGCGCTGTCGTAGAACGTGTCGCTGACCAGCGCTCCGGCTGCGCCGTCACCTCGCGGTGACTGCGTCTGGATCGGCCGCCCGGCCAGCGACACGACCACAAGCAGCGAGCGGAAAAAGAACGCATCCCATCTCCTCAGCATTGGCTTCGAGATGGGGCAAATATTGCGCTGGCTGCCTGCTGTCAGCTAGATGTAGGAGTTCTGGCTAATCAATTAATCATCAATCGGCGCCAGGAAGGCCCTTGGCGTCGCCTGCCTTCGGCATCGGCGCCAAGCCCTCAGAGCGCAGCAGCATTTCACCAGCCCGCGCTGTCGCCGATGGCTGGGCCAGCGCGAGGATGATGCCGGTCACGATCCACGCGATCGCCGTCCCTGGACCCCACCAGCCCGCGCCCTGCGGCAGCGGCCAGACGTTCCTGAACAGGGTGTAGCCGAGCACGACGATGGCGAGGACAGGGACGATGATCTCCCAGCTCCGCACGCCGCGCTCGCTGCCTGCCCCGGTACTGGCACCGCCGGAGAAGAACACCAGCTTCATCATCCCGATCGTGGCCATCACGTAGACGACCAGCAGGATCAGCGTGCCGATCACCCCGGCCTGGACGAACAGGCCAAAGGGGTCGCCGCGCAGCGCGAACCAGGTGAACGCGATGATCACGTACGCGCCCAGCACCACCGCGCCCGTGGACACGGTCGGCGTCCGCCGGCCGGGGGCCACGCGCGCGAGGCGCCGTGGCAGCATCCCGTCCCTGCCGAGCGCATAGCTCAGCCGCGCCGCGCCGACGCAGCACGCCAGCGCGCAGCTGAACGCCGACACCATGGCGCCGAGCGTGATGATATTGCCGATCCACGACGACACGTACCGGCTGCCCAGGTCACCGATCAGCGACGGCGAGTTGATGAACGCGGCCACCCCGGCCTTAGACGTGCCGAAAGCCATCGCCTCCACGGCGGTCACCACGACGAAGTAGATGCCGCCGAAGATCGCCACGCCCAGGATGGCGCGCGGGATGTCGCGCCTGGGCTGCCTGGTTTCCTCGCCCAGCGTCGACGCTGCCTCGAACCCGGCGAAGGACAGGAACCCGAAGACCACGCCGAGGAAAACCGCCGTGATCGGAGTCCCCGCCGGCACGCTGAACACCGACCAGTCCACGCCGAGCTTCCCAGGCCCGGCGTGCCCGAGCAGCTTGGCGAACACCGTCACGATCACGATGACGATCAGCAGCACCGTGATGCCCTCGGCCGCGAGCAGCACTCGCGTCCCGCCGCGAGCCGGCGTGATCGCTAGCCACCACACCAGCGCGAGCCCGGCCGCGCCGAGCAGGAACCCTGCCCATGCCGGCTGGTTCCGCCAGACGCCGGTCGAGTCGAGGAATCCGGCCGCGAACCGGCCGCCAGCCATCGAGGTGACGACGGCGTAGAAGGTGTAGGTCCCGGTGAGCGCCCAGCCGGCGATCACCCCGGCCTGCGGCCCGAGCGTCGCGCCCACGAACCCGTAGACCGATCCTGAATGGTGGAACCGCTGCGTCAGCCGCACGAACGTGTAGGCCACGAGCAGCACGCCGACGAACGCGATCGCGAACGCCAGCGGCACCGCCCGCCCGATGGTGCTCGCCGTGCCCTGCGGGTTGATGCTCGCCGCCATCGAAGGCGCCATCAGGGCCAGCGAGATGCCGATGGCCTCGGCGACGCTGAGGTTGCGGTGCAGCTTGACTGGCTCGGTCGATGTCTTTGTTGCGGCCACGGCGACCCTCCTGCCTGTGATGTACCTATCGTCAGCCGGTTGTCACGAACGCGCCAGGCTCAGCCAGGCTCAGCCAGGCTCAGCGCGGCCAGATACCCGGCCAGCAGCGCCTGCGCGGCCTGCCCGACCAGCTCGTCGCCCGGCAGGAACCGCGGGTGATGCAGGGTAACCGGGCTGCCCGCGCCGAGGAACAGCATCAGCGTCGGCGCGGTGCCGGTGAAGTACGAGAAGTCGTCGGAGCCGCACGAGCGCAGCGAGGTGTCCACGGTGAAGCCCGCGTCCCGCAGCCACGGCCAGCTCGCCATCGTCAGCGCCTCGTCGTTGACCAGCGCGGGCTCGCCCTGGTCGATCGTGACCGTGCCCTGGCACCCGAAGGCGAGGCAGGTGTGCTTGACCGTCTTGCGCAGCAGCGCGCGCAGCTTGTCACGGTCGCCTTGCTCCAGCATCCGCAGCGTGCCGTGGGCGACGGCCTCGTGCGGGATGACGTTCGCCGCCTGGCCTGCCCTGATCATGCCGACGGTGATCACGACCGCGTGCGTCGGGTCAGATCGCCTGCTGACGATCTGCTGCAGCGCCACGACCGCGTGGCACAGCGCGACCACGGGATCGGCGGCGAGCTGCGGATAGCCCGCGTGCCCGCCTGCCCCCTGCACCCGGATCTCGAAATCGTCGGCCGCCGCGTTCACGGTGCCGACGGCGGCGGCAACCGTGCCGGGCGGCAGCTGGTGCTGCAGGTGCACGGCGATGATCGCGCGCAGGGAAAGCCCGTCGAGGGCGCCTGAGGCGACGATGTCCTTGGCTCCGGACGGGATCGTCTCCTCGCGCGGCTGCAAGATCGCCAGCACCGGGACTGGCAGCCTGACCCGCTTCGCCGCCCGGCCGAAAGCGGCAAGCGCCGCCAGGTGCACGTCGTGACCGCAGGCGTGCATGGCGCCGGTCCGCGACGCCCAGGGCACGCCGGTCTCCTCCGCGATCGGCAGCGCGTCGAGCTCTGACCGCATCCCGATGAACGGCTGGCCCGCCGCCGCTGGTGCCGCGTCCCCGATCCGGACCAGCCGCCCGGTGCCGGCCACGACAGGCGCGCTGACATCGCCGAGCGCGGCCGCCACCCGGGCCGCAGTGGCGTGCTCGGAACCCGATGGCTCAGGCGAGGAATGCAGCTCGTGCCGGAGTTCGATGGCCGCGCCTAGCTCGTCCGCCAGCGCGGCCCGCAGCCGGCCGGCGAGCTCGGTCACGGTCACGGTCGCGACCGGATCAGTGGCCGAGCAGGTCACGCCAGGTCCAGACGATAGACCCTGGCGGCGTTTTCAAAACCGATCAGTTGCTGAACGCGCCGGGCATCGGCGGCTGTCCAGTCTAGGTTGGCCACGAAGCCGCTGGTCACCCGGTCGTAGTCGCGGCGGAATCCGATCGCGCCCAGATAATGCAGCTCGGGCAGCCCGAAGGCGTCCGATGAGTACAGCATCTTGTGGAACGGGGTCAGCTCGAGCGCCTCGGCGAGCACTGCGGTCGACCTGGCCCCTACGTGGTTGAGGATCGCGCCCAGATCCAGGTAGACGTGGGAGAACACGTTGGCGAGGTAACCCGCCTCGCGCTGGAACGGATAGCAGTGCAGCAGCATGACCGGCGTGCCGATCGGCTCGGTTTCCAGCAGGAAATCGTGCAGCAGCGACGGGTTGGACCGGTGCAGCCGCACATCGGTATCGCCGAACCCGACATGAAACTGCAGCGGCAGGCCGAGGTCGATCGCCGTCCAGATCAGGTGCCTGAGCAGCACCGGGTCCTCGATCCTGGCAGCCGGATCGTCGTCGAGCGCTCGCAGCAGCCAGCCAGCCGCGTCAGCGACCTCGGCCCGCTGCGGCCTGGCCGGGTTGAAGTCGAAGCCGAACCGGTACGCCACCACCGACTTGTAGCCGACGGCGCCCGCGGTTTCGCTGGCGGAGGCCAGCGCCGAGGCGAAGGCTCCGGCGAAGCCGGCCGCCGTCGTGCCGGCCCGTGCCACCTGCTCGGCCACGGCCTCGAGCCGGACAATGTGCCTGGCCCGCGTGCCGCTGATCGCTTCCAGCTGCTCTGGCGTGGTCAGCTGGTCGCCCTGGAAGCCGGTGTCCACGAGCCACATACCCACGCCGGCGGCAGTCAGCAGCCGCTTGTTCACCTCGGCTGTGCCGAGCTCGGCCCGCCGGCGCAGGTAGTCCTCGGCCGGCGCGGAAGGCTCGAGATCGAGCACCGGGGCGCACCAGCGCCGCACCGCGAACCCGAGCTGGCTGTCGAACATGGTCAGGCCAGCGGCGGGCGGTACGGATGCCTCGGTGAGCAGCGACTCGAACTCGGCCCGGTCGAGGTCCCTGGTGACCACGCCGTGGACGTGATGGTCGACAAGGCCGGGTCCGTTCACTCGTCCTCCCCCGTTGTCTCGATCGTTCCAGCGAAGAGCGCGTCGTAGCGGGCCATCCTCGCCAGCGGCGCCGAGCCGAGCTTGTCAACGAGCGCCGCGACCAGCGTCTCGACCAGCGCGAGCGCGGGCGTCAGCGCGTCGAAGGGCGACGGCGAGGCGACGCTGGTGGTCAAGATGACGTCGGCATGGCTGGCCAGCGGCGACAGGTAGGGGTCGGTGAACGCGATCAGCGTCGCGCCCTGCTGCCTGGCCGTCACCGCGAGCCGTACCGTGTCGTGCTGGTACCTGCGGTAGTCGAAGGCGACAAGCACGTCGCGGCGGCCGACGTCAAGCATCGAGCTGACCCGGTCGGCACCTGACGAGCTGATGACGCGGACGCCGTGGCGCAGGATGTGCAGGTGCGCGGCCAGGTAGTCGGCGAGCATCGAGCTGAACCGGCCGCCGATCAGCGTCACGTTCCTTTTCGGCTCGGCGAGCAGCCTGACCGCCTGGTCGAACTCAGGGCGCGGGAGCCGGGCGAAGCTGGACGTGATGCCATCGCACAGCACGCGCTCGGCCCTCTCCAGCGCCCCGCCCTGAACGCCCGAGCGCTCCGGGTGCATGGAAAGCGGCGACGAGAGCCGGACGGCGACCTCGGACTTGAGCGACTGCTGGAACCCGTGATAGCTGTCGAAGCCCAGCTTGCTGACCAGCCGGACGACCGTGGGGGCGCTCACCCCGGCCTGCGCCGCCAGCTTGGCGATTGGCTCCAGGCCGCGCACCGGGTACTGGGCGAGCAGGACGCGGGCAACCTTACGCTCGGCTGGGGTGAGGTCGGCGATCCGTAGCTGCAGCCGCTCGGCGACGGTCACCTCGGCCGGCGTCACCACCGCCAGCGGGTGCGCGCGACCACGTCGTCAGGGCTGACCCCGTCGAACAGCTCGATCTCGGCGCGGCGCACCCCCAGGATCGCCTCGAACAGCGGGTCCTGCATCGCCTCACGCAGCGTGCCGCTGGCCTCGAAGGCGCCGGCCGCCTCAGCCAGCGACTGCGGCAGCCTGACGATGCCCCTGCTGGCCAGTTCCTCCTCGCCGAGCCCGGCCGGGTCACCGGTGACCTCATCGGGAAGCGTGCCCTCGCCGGCGAGGCCGGCCGCGAGCAGCGAGCCGACCACCAGGTACGGGTTGGCGGCCAGGTCGAAGCACTTCACTTCGAGGTTGGCGCGGATGTCCTGCTCGCCCGTCGAGCCGGTCACCAGGCGCAAGGCCGCTTCCCGGTTCTCCCGGCCCCAGACCTGGTAGGCGCCGGCCCAGTGGGACGGCACCAGCCGGAGGTAACTGGCCACGCTCGGCGAGCCGACAGCGAGCAAAGCCGGCAGCGCGTGCAGGACGCCGCGGGCGAACGCCTCGCCCTGCGCGGTCAGGCCGTAGCGTCCTGGCCCGCCGGCGAGCAGGTTCGTCCCGTCGCGCCAGAGGCTCAGGTGCACATGACCGCCATTGCCGACGAAACCCGCCACCACCGAAGGCGCGAACGAGGCCTGCAGCCCGTGCGCCTGCGATACCGCCCTGATCGTCTGCCTGACCAGCATGGCGTCGTCGGCGGCGCCGACCGGGTCATTCGGGGCGACGGAGAGCTCAAGCTGCCCGGCCGCGTACTCGGGGTGGAACTGCTCGACGGCGATGCCCTCGCGCTCAAGCGCGGTCACGACATCGCGCGCGTAGTCCGACAGCTCGATGACCCGGGTCATGCCGTAAGCGGGCCCTTCGCACGCTGGCACGAAGCGACCGTCGGAATCAGTCCCGACGGCCCACTCCACCTCGAAACTGACCTGGGCGGAAACACCCCTTTCAAGCGCCTTCCCGGTCATTTTCCTGGCGAACGTGCGCTGACAGCCGAGGTAGCTGCGGCCTTCCTGGGTGTAGCGGTCGACGGGGGCCAGCGCCCAGCCCGGCTGCGCCGCCAGCACCGCGACCCGCCCGAGATCGGGGATGAGCCGCAGGTCACCGCCCGGGCCGCCGATGTGCTTGCTCGTGGTGATGCCGTCGTCGATCGTGAAGACATCGAAGATCGGCGACATGCCGATCCCCCATCCCGCCGCCCGCTCGAACCTGGCGAGCGGGACCGCCTTGACACGGGTCACGCCCGTGTTGTCGATCCAGCACAGCGCCACCATGCTGACCGACTCATCGCGCAGTCTCGCGACGACCTCCCCGGCCTCCCCGATCCGCCTGACCCGGTCTTCCGCGGTCAGCGTGATCGGGCCGTCCGCCGTCCATGCGGTCACAAGGCACCTCGTTTCGGCAGGCTCGCGGATGTCGGAAACGTTACACAACGCCGCAGTAACCAGTCAATACGTAACAGATAGCTCAACTCGCCAGTGAACCGGGCCGCCGGCGAAGCTGAGCGCCGGCAACCGGGAGAGCTTTCACTCGCGCGCGGGAGGATTGTCGCCTCTGGGAGCGTTCCCAACGCATTTCGCCGGTAAGTCTCCCCGGCGCGAGAATCCTCCCCCTACCAGCCCCGGAGGTCGATCGGCCAGACGTCGATGACGTCGTCGCCGCGGACCACGTAGGCGCGCTCGTGGTAGGCCATGGTGGGATCGATGTGGGCGGGGACCAGCTTCACGCGCGAGCCGACGGGCCTCGGGGCGGAAAATACCGTGTGCTCATCCGAGCAGTACCAGAGGTCGGCGCCGTCGAGCGACGGGTTGCCGTGGTCCATGCCGAACGCTTTGAGGCCGGCGTCGGCCACGGCCCACTCCGGGCTAGCAGAGATCACCGTGGCGAGCACGAAGAGCGCCTGGCCGAACGGCAGGCCGAGCTTGCCGTAGGCAGTATCCATGAGGGCGTAAGAGCCGGCCTGGATTTCGTTCGCCCATGTGTTGATCGCGTAGGTGCCGGTGCCGCCACCCGAGATGACGTCGCCGCCGACGTCGGCGTGGGCGGCGGCCAGCTTCTCCATCGACTCCTGGCACCGGGCGGCGCGCTCGGCGGCGTCCTCGAGGCCGACCACATGGCCCTCGTAGCCCATGACACCGCGGACCTGGAGACCTTTGTCGCGAGCCAGCCCAGCCAGGCGGCCGGCCTCGTCCGGCGGGCAGCCGCACCTGGGCAGGCCGACGTTGACGTCGATCAGCACTTCCCGCACGCCGCCGGAGGCCGCCGCGTCGATCGTCTGCGACGAGTCGACGGCCAGGGTGACGCGCGCCCCGGCGGCCACGAGAGCGCCGAGCCTGGTCGCGTCGAGTACCTCGTTGGCGAGCAGCAAGTCGTCACCGAGGCCGGCCGCGACCATGCCCTCGCACTCGCGGATCGTCGCGCAGGTGAACCCGGAATGGCCGGCGGCGGCCTGCCGTCTGGCCAGGTTCGTGCATTTGTGGGCTTTGACGTGCGGACGCATCCGGGCGCCCGGGAGCGTGGCGGCCATCTTGGTGAGGTTGGCCGTCAGCACCGTCTCCTCGATCAGCAGTGCCGGGGTACGAAGGTCAGCGATCGTCGTCATAGGTACCTGCGCTGGTGGGCTCGGGCTTGCGTGCACGCTTGCTGTGCCTTCGCTACCGTATCGAGTTCCGACACCTCCGCGACGGGAACATCCCGCCAGGGCTGGCTATCCGGCGCAGGTGCAAGCGGGTCGGCCTCGATGCTGATCACCACGGGCCTCCCGGCTGCGCATCGCCGCCGACGTCGCCGCCAGCACTGGCTGCGGCCACAGCCCGGCCGCCGTCAGCGCTTCGGTGTAGCCGAGCAGCCGCAGGAGGCCTGACCGCACGCCGGGCCCGCGCAGGTGCGCGAAGCTCTGCAAACACCGAGGCCCATCTTTGGGACATCCAGGGCGCTCTGGCGCCATCTTTGGGCCATCGACGGGCCTATCGGGCCGGCGTCAGGGCGCTGCGGGCGCCGGGAGCTTGAGCCGGCGGAGCAGGAGGGCGTTCACCGCGACGATGAAGCTTGAGCCGGACATCGCCAGTGCCGCGATCTCCGGGCGGAGTACCAGCCCGAACGCGGGCTCGAAGACGCCGGCCGCGATGGGCAGGGCGATCGAGTTGTAGCCGACGGCCCAGCCTAGGTTCTGGCGCATCTTGCGCAGCGTGCCGCGGCCGATCCGGAGCGCGGCCGGCACGTCGAGCGGGTCGGAGCGCATCAGCACCACGTCGGCGGTCTCGATGGCGACGTCGGTGCCGGCGCCGATCGCGATACCTAGATCGGCCCGGGCCAGGGCGGGCGCGTCGTTCACGCCATCGCCAACCATGGCGACCTTCTTCCCCGCCCGCTGAAGTTCGGCGACCTTGCCAGCCTTGTCGCCGGGAAGGACCTCAGCGATCACGTCCTGAATCCCGAGCTGACGGGCGATCCGCCGTGCGGTGGCCAGGTTGTCGCCGGTCAGCATGACCACGTCGATGCCGGCCTGGCGCAGCGCGGCGACCGCGGCGGCCGAGGTAGGGCGCGGCGCGTCGGCGACGCCGATGAGCGCCACCGCACGGCCGTCTACGGCGACCCACACGGCGGTCTGCCCGGCAGCGGCCAGCTCATTCTGGCTGGCGGCCAGCGCGCCAAGGCCGGCACCCTGCTGGCGCAGGAGGCGCGCGTTCCCGACGGCCACCTGCCGGCCCTCAACCTTCGCCGTGGCGCCGTGGCCCGGGATGTACGTGAAGCCCTCGGCCCGGGCGGCCGCAGCCGGGCCGGGCACCGCCCCGGCCGCCACCGCCCCAGCCGGCATCACCCCGCCCCGCACCGCCTCAGCCGCGTCCGCGTGCCGGACCACGGCGCCGGCCAGCGGGTGCCCGGACTCGCGTTCCACCGCCGCCGCCAGCCGCAGTACCTCAGCGTCCGCCAGCCCGTCGGTCACCACGCTGGTGACCTCGGGCTCGCCCTTGGTGAGCGTCCCGGTCTTATCCAGGACGACGGCCTGGATTGTCGCGGAAGTCTCCAGGGCCATGGCGTTCTTGACCAGGATTCCGCGCCTGGCTCCCAGGCCAGTCCCGACCATGATCGCGGTGGGAGTGGCCAGGCCCAGCGCGTCCGGGCACGTGATCACCACGACCGTGATGGCGAACAGCATCGCGGCGGCGAACGACCGCCCTGCCGCCAGCCAGATGAGCAAGGTGGCCGCCCCCGCGATCAGCGCCACCAGGACCAGCCAGAACGCGGCGCGGTCGGCCAGCCGCTGCCCTGGCGCCTTGGAGTTCTGAGCCTCCTGCACCAGCTTGACGATCTGAGCCAGCGCCGTGTCGGCACCGACCCGGGTGGCCCGCACCCGCAATGTCCCGTTCGTGTTGACCGTGGCGCCGATGACCGCCGCGCCGGGTGTCTTGGACACGGGCACGCTCTCCCCGGTCACCGCCGACTCGTCGACCTCGCTCTGCCCCTCCTCCACGACGCCGTCGACGGCGATCTTGCCGCCCGGGCGCACCAGCAGCAGATCCCCCGCCGCGATCTCGGCCGTCGCGACGTCGACGGCCTTGCCATCCCTGATCACCGTGGCCGTGGGCGGGGCGAGGTCGAGCAGGGTGCGGATGGCATCGCTGGCACCGCCGCGCGCCCGCATCTCAAGCCAGTGACCGAGCAGCACGAAAGCGGCGAGCACAGTGGCTGCCTCGTAGAACGTATCGCCGCCGCCGCTGAACGTAACTGATAGCGAGTAGAGCCAGCCCGCCGCGATCGCGACCGCGACCAGCACCATCATGTCGAGCGTCCGGGCTCGCAGCGCACGGATCGCGCCGGCGAAGAAGATCCACGACGAGTAGAAGATCACCGGCAGGCTCAGCAGCAGCAGCCAGACATCGTCTCGCAGCCCGAACGGCGCGGCGGTGGTGAATCCGAGCACGTTGCGGCCGATCGATGACCACAGCAGGATCGGCACCGACAGCACCGCCGCCACTCCGAAGCGGTTGCGCATGTCGGCCACCATGGATGCCATCGACATGCCGGCCTCGCCGGCCGCCCGCGGATGCACCGGCGGTGCAGCTTCCTGTCCGGGCTCGGCCAGCGGGTCGCAGACGTGCGCGGGGACCGACTGGCCCGCGCAGTGAAGCCCGCAGTCCTCCACCCATCGCCTGAGCTCGGCGACCGAGGTGCGGCCGGTGTCGAACGTGACAGTGGCGGTCTGCGCTACCGGGTTGGCAGCGACATGCCGGACCCCCGGCCGGCGCCCGAGCACCTGTTCGGCGACCGCCACCTCGCTCGCCCAGTTCAACCCGCCGACCTGCAGCACCGTAGTGGCAACTCCACCGGCCGACGCCCCTTCACGCGACCCGAAACCGGCAACCCCGCAACTCCCCCGGTCAGTCATGCCGTCATGCCCCTCCGCCCCCTCGGCCCTGGCAGCCAAGTCGCATCCATGGTCCTGCCCAGGATCTGTGCGGAGGTTCACACTCCCAGGGGCGAGGCTCAAGTGCCTGGCCAACAGCCACAACCCCATATCTCCGCGACTGATCTGAGCGTTTTGTCCGCAATGAGGTTAGTTGGATGCGGGAATGGGGGCGGGGCCGCCCGAAGCGGTACTGGCCTTGAGCGCGCTACGGTCTCTTGCGGGAGGGATTTCGGGTTCCTGGTGAAGGGTTTTCATGTTGTGGAGTCTTGACGTGTTATACGACGAAAAAGCTCTACAACACGAAAAGGCTCCCTCAGGGACACGAAATCGCCACATCGACTCGCGCATCCACGCGCCGCGGTCAGCACGGGCTGGTGAGGTGGTCGAGCATCCACGCGCCGCGGTCAGCATCCACGCGCCGCGGTCAGCACGGGCTGGTGAGGTGGTCGAGCACCCACGCGCCGCGGTCAGCACGGGCTGGTGAGGTGGTCGAGCAGCGAGATGCAGGCGTGGATGGACCGCACGTGCGGGACGTCGACGCCGACGCGGTCGGCGAGTTCCACCACGGCACCGGTCATGCAGCCGACCTCGAGCCGCCTGCCGGCCTCAAGGTCCTGGAGCATCGAGGTCTTGTGATCGCCCACGGCAAGGGCGCCCTCGAGCCGCCGCTCAAGCGATACCGGGAACCGCACGCCCAGCCTCGTCGCCACCTCCGCGCACTCGGCGAAGATCGCCCGCAGCAGCGACACCATGGATGGCACCGAGCCGAACTGGCCGAGCGTCGCCCCGGTCAGCGCGCTCACCGGGTTGAAGGCCACGTTCCCGATCAGCTTCAGCCAGATCTGATCGGCCAGCCGCGACTCCACCGGGGCCCGCAGGCCCCCTGCCGCGAACGCGGCGGAGATCAGCTTGCAGCGGTCGCTAGGCGAGCCGTCAGGCTCGCCTAGCGTAAAGCGAGTCCCCTCGATGTGCTTGATGACACCGGGCTCGACGATCTCGGTCGAGCTGTACACGACGCAGCCTATGTTGTGCGAGGCCGGGATCGACGCGGCGATCACGCCGCCTGGGTCGACGCTCTCAAGGCCAGGCTGGTACCACCAGGGGATGCCGTTCTGGGCCCAGATCACGCCAGCCTCGGGTGCGAGCAGCGGGCCGATCCTGGGCGCTATCTCGGGCAAGCTGTAGGCCTTGAGCCCGACAAACACGACGTCGGCGCCGGCCACGGCTCCGAGGTCGTCGGTGACCGGCGGGCGGGCGGTGAAGTCTCCGCGCGGCGACAGCACGCGGACCCCGTCGCGCGCCATCGCCGCTCCGTGCGCGCCCCGTGCGATCAGCGTGACGTCCGCGCCACCGCGTGCCAGCGCGGCTCCCACATATGCGCCGATCGCCCCGGCACCCAGGACCACGAACCGCATCGTCATTGGCGCTTCGCCGGGCCGCCGGCAGTCCCGGCTTCCCCGGCAAGCCCGGCAACGAATTCACCGACCCGGCGCCGCTGCACCTTGCCGGTCGCCGTGCGCGGGATCTCCTCAAGCACCCGGATACTCGCGGGTACCTTGAAGGCCGCCAGGCGTTCCCGGCAATGCGCGGTCAGGTCGGCAACGTCCGCCTGCTCGGACAGGGTCACCGCGGCGCCAACTAGTTCACCGTATTTGTCGTCGGCGACACCGAAGCACACCGCGTCACGGACAGCCGGATGGGCGAGCAGCACCTGCTCGATTTCGGCCGGGGAAATGTTCTCTCCGCCTCGCAAGATCATCTCCTTAAGGCGTCCTTCGAGGTAGAGGTAGCCGTCGCGCAGCACGCCGCGGTCCCCCGTGCGGAACCAGTCCCCGTAGAACGCGTCGGCCGTCGCCTGCGGATTAGCCACGTACCCCGACATGACGCCCGGCCCTCGGATCACTACCTCGCCGGCCTCGCCCTCGGGCAGCAGCGAGCCGCCCTTCGCGGCGATCCCGATCTGCGTCCCGGTCGCGACGCCGACCGAACCCGCGTAGTGCGGCGCTGGCGGCAGCGGGTTCGACGCCATCTGATGGCTCGCCTCGGTCATGCCGTACGCCTCAAGCACCGGCACGCCGTAAGCGGCCTCGGCTCGCTCAAGCAGCGCCGGGGACAGCGCCGAGCTGCACGACCGCGCGAACCGCAGCGTGGACGGCGCCCCGGCGTCGTCGGCAGCGTCGAGCAGCATCTGGTGCAGCGTCGGCCCGGCGGACAGCCAGGTCGCGCCGTGGCCGCGGGCCTGCGGCCAGAACCGGCGCGGCGTGAGCCGGCGCGGCACGATCACCGAGCCGCCCGCCCCGAGCGCCGAGAACGTGGACGCGACCAGCCCGTGCACGTGGAACAGCGGCATCACGCAGAACGACACGTCACCGGCGCCGAGGCGGTAGTGCGCGCCGATGTTCCGCACCGAGGCCATCAGGTTGCGCTGGCGCAGCGGCACTTGCTTGGGCCGGCTCGTCGTACCGCTCGTATGCAGGACGATCGCGACATCGTCAGGCTGGCCAGCGTCGAAGCTGGCCTCAGTAAGAACCTCTGAGCCCTGAACGGCTAGCTCGGGGGGCCCGTCGTCACCAGGCCGCGTCGTCAGCACGGTGATCGAGCATTCCTCCGCCGCACCGACGGCGGCGGCGGGGAGGCTGGCCGGAATCAGGGCCAGTCTCGGTGCGATGTCGGTCAGGTAGAAGACGAACTCGCTCTGGGTATAGGCGGGGTTCAGCGGTGCGGCCGCCGCGCCGAGCGCGAAGATCGCCAGCAGCAGCTGAACGATCTCAGGCCCGTTCGGCAGCACCAGCGCGACCTTGTCGCCGCGCTGGACTCCCGCTGCCGCGAGGCGGCCAGCCAGCGTCTCGACCCGGGCCGCGAGCTGGGCGTGGGTCAGGGTCGAGCCGTCCTCGCCGGTGATCAGGGCCGGGTGATCTGCCTCGGGCTGGTCGAGCAGGGCGGTCAGGGGCTCAGGCTGGACGTTCGTGTTGGTCATTGGCTCGCGTCTGCTCCTGTCTCGATCAGTTCGGCCAGCATGGAAGTGTGCTGCCTGCTTGTGCGCCACCGGGCCTCGGCCTCGCCCGCCGGGGTGGACGGCGGCCCCTGTACGAACGGCCAGATCTCCTCGGCGATCGCCCGCCAGTTGGCCGTCGCCCCGAGTTCGCCGAGCACGGCGAAGAGGCCAAGGTTGATCCGCTGCAGCACCACGTACGAGCGCGGAATCCTCGCGTACTCGGCTACCGGGCTGCGCACGTCGAAGAACCGGCGTACCACGGCCGAGGCGTAGTCCGGGGTCATGGTCAGCGTCTTGTTTTCGCGAATGGTCGCGTAGAACACCGCCAGGTGCTCGACAACCTGGTCCGTGGTCAGCGGGGAGTTGGGTGTCAGGAACCCCGCGACTTCCATGCTGCGCCGGAACTTCTCCGGGTCGTTCTCGACGGCGAGGTTGCGGGCCATGTTCATCAGCGGCAGCAGTTCGGTGGCAGTGAAGTGCTTCACCAGGCCGAAGTCGAAGAACGTGACCCGGCCGCCGCCATGGAACAGGTAGTTGCCAGGATGCGGGTCGCCGTTGAACGCGTGCAGGTCATAAAGGCTGCGGAACACGAACCGGTAGATGGTCTCGGCGGCCAGGTCGCGCTCTGCCTGCGACCAGCCTTCCAGGTCGGCGAACCTGGTGCCGACAGCCAGGTCGCTGGTGACCAGCCTGCGGGTGGACAGCTCGGGCACGACTTCGGGGACGATGATCGTCGGGTGACCCTCGTAGTACCGGGCGAAGAGTGCCTGGTTAGCGGCCTCCCGCCGGTAGTCGATCTCTTCGAGAACCCGATCCCGCAGCTCGGCCAGCAGCGCGTCCACGTCCTGAGCGGGCGAGGTGACCTTGAGCATCCGGCGCAGCAGCGACACGTTGTCCAGGTCGGCGGCGATGGCCTCGGCGATGCCCGGATACTGCACCTTGACCGCCACCGCGCGGCCGTCACGGGTGATCGCGCGATGCACCTGGCCGATCGAGGCGGCCGCGATCGGCTCGGGGTCCCACTCGCTGAAGACCTGCTCAGGGTCCTTGCCCAGCTCTTCCCGCACGACCTGGGCGGCTAGCTCGGGGCTCATCGGCGGGACGCTGTCCTGCAGCCGGCTCAGCGTCCTTCGCACGGCAGGCGAGAGGCCCTCGTCAATGTAGCTGGCCATCTGGCCGAGCTTCATCAGCACGCCCTTCATCGCGCCGAGAGTCTGCGCGACGTCCTCGGCGGTCTGCAAGGCGAGGTCCTGGCGCAGTTGCTGCCTGGCCTCGCCCGCGGCGGCGAAGAGCTTCGGAGCGCTGCCCGCGTACCTGGCGCCGCCCCTGGCGATGAGATGCAGCGCGGCGATGCCGCGCTCCAGCCTGACCTTGGGCAGCTTGCGACGGGCGATGAGCACGCAGGCGATAGCCGCTGTCACCGTCACCCCTGCCAGCAGCCTTCGTCTCATGAGGCCAGCGTACGTACCCGGTTCCCGGGCTTCTCGGCCGGGCTTTGCCGGAATGTCCGAGCAGTGACTGCTTTCGGGTGCTAAAAGTGACCAGGGATTTCGGGGACGGACCTATGAACGCACGATCTCTGGGGTTGGCGGCGGGGTTGCTGATACTCGCACTGACCGGCTGCGGTCAGCTTTCGCCGAGCAGCGGTCCGGCTGACACGCCGACGTCGCAGAGGCAACTAGGGTCGCAGAGGCAACTAGGGCAGGCACCGCCGACTTCTCAGGCACAGCCGACCTCTCAGGCACCGCCCGTGACGCAGGCACCGACCAGCGCGGCTCCGTCGGGTTCCCCGGTGCCGCTGACGGGCGTCACGGTCTGCGTGACCCCGGTCGTGACCTGCAGGGGCGAGCTGAAGACGCAGCCAGAGCAGATTATCTTGTCTGGCGACGGCACTGCGTTCGTGACCGATATCTCGTGGACCGACTGGGGCCTTGACGGCGCGACCGGGTCGGGCACGCTCAAGCTGGACAACTGCGACCCGAACTGCGCGCAGGGCAAGCTCAGCCCTTACCTCGCGACGATCGTGCTGTCTGACCTCACGCCGTACGGGAACGGGGAACAGGCCTACGCACAGATGAACGTCGACGCGCCAGGCTCGCCATTCGGCTCACGCGAATACAAGAACCTCGCGCCGTAGCCCGGACCGTCAGCGGGCCGCGCGAACCCGCGCGGCGATGTGCTAGCTGGCCTGGCGAACCCGCGCGGCGCAGTGCTACCTGGCCGCGCGAACCCGCGCGGCGATGTGCTGCCGCGCCTCCAGTACTCCGGGCTCGCCCAGGAACACCGCGTCCAGCACGCCGAGCGCCTGCCTTATCTCGGTCTGCCGCGCGGGCGTCAGCGACTCGACCTCATAGCCGTACAGTTCGCGGGCCCAGTCCGGCAGCGAGCTGACCGCGCCGTCCCTGACGTCATGCCAGATCTCGGCGATGTCATCGTCCAGCCCCGGCGGGTCGAGCAGATAAGCCATCGACTCCCTGGCGGCCGGCGTGCAGGTCAGCTCGGGCCTGACCGACTCCAGGTAGGCGTCGAGCCCGGCGACCGTCGAAGGCACCAGCTCACGCGGCACGCCGACCAGCTCGGCCGCGATCACCATCTCGGCAACGTAGGCGTCGGCGTCGGCCGGCGCCAGCGGCGTGCCGAACAACTCTTTGGCTTTCAGGGTCGAGTCGACGAGCGCCGCGTGCACCCAGAGCAGCAACGCGGGATCGCTGGCCGCGTAAGGCCTGCCGGTCACGGTGTCGGTCCCGGTCACGTGCTCGTGAATCCGCCGGACGCGGGCGGCGACCCGCTCGGCGGCCGCTCTTTCCCCGAAGCTCACGGTCGCGAGGTAACCGGACGTCGCTGCCAGCCTGCCGACCGGGTCCTCACGCCAGTCGCTGTGCTGGTCGACCCCGGCCATGGCAAGCGGGTGCAGCGCCTGGATCATCAGCGCCCGCAATCCGGCCACTGGCGCGGACAGGTCACCGGCCGCGCGCCAGGTCACGCTCCTCGGCCCGAAGAAACCATCGTCGGCCGGCTGCTCAGGCACTCCGCCGGCATAGGCGGCGGCCGATCGCCCGACGAGTCCGGTCGCGTCCGCGTACACGTCCATGCTCCTAAGCGTACGTCGGCCATCGACAGGCCAGCCGGGGGACGACACGATCCCCGTCTCGGGCGGTGGCATATCCGGAACACCCGAACTCTCTCACCTGGCAACGAAGCCTCCCCGAACTACTCGACGGCCTGACCGAGCAGGTCTGGCCGGCCATGCCAAGCCCTGCCGTTGGCAAGGCCTCTCGCGACGGAGGGAAGTGCGCGCCGGTCCTTGCCAGGCAGCCCCGATGCCCGTTAGTTGCCGTTCAGGCGCATGCCTCCTATGCCCGAACAACATCAATGCGCGAATTGACACCCGGTCTGCGCCATCAGCCGCTGGGCCGGCTGGCGCCGCTGGTGCTGGGTGTGCATGGCGGCGGGGTGCGGGCCGTTTGGGGGTGGGGGACAGCGTGGTGGTCCTGCGTGCTGCTGTCCGCGGCCGGCTGGCGCGAGCAACAAGGTACCGGTTGCTGCTGTGGGGGCGACGTCAGGTAGGGACACGTTGCTGACGGGTGCGGCAGGCTTGCCCATCGTGGTCTGCCTTGCTGCTGTCCCGCCGGCCAGCCCGATAGCCTGAGCTCTCCTGACTGGCCAATTCCCGCATCCACGGGAACCCGCCTGAGCCAGCACCAACCGCAGCAGTCACAGGGCACCCATTCACCCCACCAACAACAACCACACGCGTCAACAAGCCCGATGAGTCCTGCTGAGTCGCCACCACGCCTGACGAGCGCGAAAGCCCGGCAGCCGGGAGAGGCCGGGGTGCCGAACCATTCCATTTCGCAAGATCCTCTAGGCCGAGCGCGGCACCTGCCATGCACAATCGATTGCACTTAGGCGCACGCCAGGATTCCGGCCAGGTGGGGCACCCTGCTGCTGTGTAGCCGACAGCAGGGTGCCCCACCTGCGCCGAGCAACCGGCGCGTACCGACCAACCGGCGCGTACGCCAGAAGGCGGGACCTGGAACGTATGAGCGGCACTCGACGGAAAAGTAAACGCGTCGCCCTCGCTGAGCAGCAAACGCTCCCCCGCGACGACAATCTCCAACTGCCCCGCCAAGATGAATACGAACTCGATGTCGGTCGGCAGCGAATACGCCTCATCGCCGCTGCCGCCGCCAGGCTCGATCTCGCTGAGCAGCGCCTGCACCCGCATTTCCCCGGCGGTGTGAGCTGATACTCCCTGACCCCCACACCGCTGAAGTTAATCGGCGGGTACCCGCCCTTCCTGACCACCTCGCCCTTGGCTGCCTGAAAGAGCGAGCCGACCGAGATGCCGAGCGTGTCGCACAGCCTGATCAGCGACGCGACGGAGACACTGGTGAGGTCGCGCTCCAGCTTTGACAGGAAACCCTCGGCCAGGCCGCTCGCCTCCGCGACCTCGGCCATGCTCTTGCGCGAAGCCAGTCGCGCCGCCCGCAACTGCGCGCCAACCCGCGGTGCGGCACTAGCCGAGTCCAATCTGACCGCCTGACGGTTTACTTCGCCGGCTTCGTGGCAGAACTCCCCTTCATGGTGCTGCCTAAGGTCGGCAGCTTCCAGTACACGGGCTATTTAGCCGGTCACCTGCTGAACGACGTCGACCTCTCCTGGGTCGCCGGCCTGGTCGTGTCGGGCGTCCTCTACCTGGTGCTGTCTATCACGCTCGACACGTCAGCTGAGCTGGCCGCGCTCGGTGTCAGCGACCGCGAGTCGCAGGCGACCGACCTGGCCGCAGGCGGCAAGGCTAGCCTGGCCTGATGACCAATCCCCCGGCGCGCATCGTCAATGGCGACATCGTCGGCCCCATCGATTCTTTCAAGCTGCCGCGCTTCGCGGGACCGGCCACGTTCGCGAGGCTGCCCCGTATTGACGAGGTCACCAGCGCCGACGCGGTCATCATCGGCGTGCCGTTCGACAGCGGAGTCACCTACCGGCCCGGCGCCAGGTTCGGCCCGGCGCACATCAGGGAGTCGTCCAGGCTGCTCCGCCCCTACAACCCCGCGCTGGCGGTCTCGCCGTTCGCCCGGCTCCAGGTCGTCGACGCGGGCGATCTGGCCGTCAACCCGTTCAGCCTCGATGAGGCGATCACGACGATCGAGCACGGCGCGAGGGATGTACTCGAGCGGGCGCCTCACCTGCTGACCCTGGGGGGTGACCACACGATCGCGCTGCCATTGCTGCGCGCGTTCGCGGCGAGGAACGGCCCGGTCGCCGTCGTGCACTTCGACGCCCACCTCGATACCTGGGATACCTATTTCGGCGCCGCCTATACCCACGGCACCCCGTTCCGGCGCGCCTCGGAAGAGGGCCTGATCGACAAGGAAGGCTGCATCCATATCGGCATCCGCGGCCCCCTGTTCGGCGAGCACGATCTTGACGAGGACGCCGAGGTCGGCTTCCAGGTGGTCTCCGCGCCCGAAGCTGAGGAACTCGGCATCGCCGGCATCGCACAGCGAATCGCCGACCGGGTCGGCGACCGGCCCGTGTACGTCTCGGTCGACATCGACGTGCTCGACCCGGCACACGCGCCGGGCACCGGCACCCCCGAGGCCGGCGGCCTGACCAGCCGCGAGTTGCTCGGCATCCTGCGCGGCTTCGCCGGCCTGAACCTGGTCGGCGCCGACATCGTGGAGGTGGCACCGAGCTACGATCTCTCCCAGATCACCGGGGTCGCGGCGGCTCATGTCGGGTACGAGCTGCTGTCCGCGCTCGCTGCGAGGAAAAGCAAGAACACCCCCGTGGAATAACGCAGTCCCGCAGGCCATCTCGCCCACGGCAAGGAGCCGCCAATGCCGGCTGATCGTCATGATGTCGCCGTGGTCGGCGCCGGAATCGTCGGGCTAGCCGTAGCGAGGGAAGTACTCGCGCGCCGTCCCGGCGCGCGAGTACTCGTCATCGACTCCCAGCCAGCCGTCGCCCGCCAGCAGACCGGCCATAACTCCGGCGTGATCCACGCCGGCGTCTACTACGCGCCAGGCTCGCTCAAGGCGCGGCTGTGCGTGGCCGGCGCCAGGCTGATGTACGAATACTGCGCGCAGAACGGCGTCCCGGTCGAGCGCTGCGGCAAGCTGATCGTCGCGATCAGCGACGACGAACTGCCCCGGCTGGCCGCCCTGGAAAAGCGCGCCCGCGCCAACGGCGTGCCAGACCTGCGCCGGGTGGACGCGGCGCAGATCACCGAGATCGAGCCGGAATGCCAGGGCGTCGCCGCGCTGCACTCTCCGGCGACCGGCATCGTGGATTTCGCGGCCGTCGCCCGCGCGATCGAGCGCGAACTGCGAGAAGCCGGCGTCACCTTCGCGCTCGGCTGCGAGGTGACCGCCATCCGCCGTGAACGCGATGCCACCGTGCTCGCCCACGCCGACGGCGAGCACCTGGCCGACTGGGCGATCGCCTGCGCGGGCCTGTACTCCGACCGGCTCGCCACCTCGGCTGGTGCGCCGGCCGACCCGCGGGTGATCCCGTTCCGCGGCGCCTACCTGCGCATTCCCGCTGACCAGCCGTCCATAGTGCGCGGCCTGGTCTACCCGGTACCCGATCCGGCGCTGCCCTTCCTCGGCGTCCACGTCACCAGGCATATCGATGGCGGCGTCCTGCTCGGCCCGACCGCCCTGCTCGTCCCCCGCCGCGACGGCTACCGAGACGAACTCGCCCGCGGGGCAGCTCTCCGTGACGCTGTCTCAACGCTGACCTGGCCAGGCACATGGGCGGTTGCCCGGCGGTTCTGGCGAACCGGCCTGAGCGAGATCGCCATGGCAGCGAGCCGCCGCCGGTTCATCGCCAAGTGCACGCGCTACGTCCCGGCCCTGGAGTCAGCGGTGATCGACCCGAAGCCCATCTTCGGGATCCGCGCCCAGGCCGTCAGCCGCACCGGCCAGCTGGCCGACGACTTCACGATCTCGGCCACCCCAGGCGCCATCCACGTCCGCAACGCCCCGTCCCCCGCCGCAACCTCCTCCTTCGCCCTGGCCAAGGAAATCGTCGACCGCTTCCAGGCAGCCAGCTCCTGATAGCCGCTCTTACCCCTTCGTACGGCTAGAAGACCATCATCCAGGGCACGGTATGGGCATACAAGCCAGTCCTGTCGGGAGCCGTTACTGCTCGCGCTGATCGTACAAACACCGCGTGAGTTCGGGGCTTTAACGCACCATCAGCGGTCGTGAGAAATCCTTCCATCTGCCAACGGGGAATCGTGCAATTGGGAAGCAACTCGCCGATCCGGGCATGACCGGTAGGACTCGGAAAGCCATATCCAGCGGGTATCCCCAAGTCCTTACGCCACCCGATGATGATCAGCCGCCAGCGCATCTGCGGTGCGCCGTACTGCGCAGCAAGCAACTCGGCGCACGCAGCTTCGTATCCTGCCGCATCCAGCCCCTCCAAGATGGCGTGCAGATAAGCACCTCTGCCGAGCGTGACAAGCCCAGGCACGTTCTCGATAACTACACAACGCGGCTGCAGCGCCGACGCAAGGCGCAGAACTTCCTTGAAGAGATTGTTTCGCTCGTCCCAGACAACGCGTGCGCCGATGATCGAAAACCCCTGGCAGGGAGGACCGGCGAAGAGGAGGTCCAACTCGCCAGGTGACAGGTCGGCGGCCGCGAGCACCTCAGCGGCCGCCACCTCGCGGAGATCTGCGGCAAGGAAAATGCCTGGCAGATTCGACTGGTACGTCACGCTGCACTTTGGATCGACATCGCTCGCGAGGCGAAGATCCCAGCCCGCTCGTAGCAACCCAACAGACGCACCGCCAGCCCCACAGAACAGGTCAATAGCGGTCAGCCCCATAGGCCCAGCTTGCCATCTGGCACTGGGTGAAGCGCAGAGTTCCGCTTGATAAGCGCACGTGTCGCCGTACCGTACCCGCCGGGCGCGCCACGAGCGAGTCCGGAGCGGGCTCATTGAGCCTGGCGTAGTCAAAGACCAGCGTGCCGGTGCTGCCGTTCACCTCAACGGTGAGGTCGCAGGGGCGGCGTACCACGCCAGCGGCGTGCAGATGTCCACGACGTCGACGTCGTCCCTGGGGATCAGCCCGCGCCAGTCAGTGACCGACGACGGCACCCCGTAAGCGACCGCCGCGTCGCCGACCGCAGACTTGCTCCGGCCGGACATGACTGTCACCACGGGCGTCACGGGCAGTTTGCGCAGCATGGGCGCCACCCGGTAGCCGTAGCAGTGCGCGCGGCCCATCATGCCGTAGCCGACGAATGCCGATCCGCAAGTCACCGTGGCTCATGCTGACAGCTCCTGGTGCCGCGATCAGTTCTGGGCGATCGCGGTCGGGCTGGGGATGGGCTTGCCGAGCCGGTGGCAGGCGATAATCGCCTCGCAGAGCGCGATGTCAGCCAGTCCGTCATAACCCGAGGTAGCAGGCACCGCTCCGGTCATCGCGCAGGAATGGAACGCCTCGAGCTCACGCCTGAACCCGCTTTCGTAGCCGATGACCTCGGCATTTCGCCATGACCGGACCGTGCCCAGGTCGCCTCCCTCGGTGACGACGCTAGCGGGCTCGTTGCGCAGGAAGGGTGAGGGAAACGAAAGGGTGACCCGCCGGTCGGGCGCGTACATGGCGAACTCCATCTGGTACCTGGCAATGCCCGGCAGCGCGACCCAGTGGATCGCCGCCCTGAGCTTGCCGAAACGCAGCATCACGGCCACGTACTGCTCGGACAGGTCAACGTAGTCGAGAGTGTCCGGCTCGCCGAGCAGCCCGCGTACCATGTTGATTTCGTGCACCAGCGTATCGAGCAGGACGTCGGCATAGACCCGCCGTTCCAGGCTGGTCGCCGGGCCGATCGCCGAGGTGACGCCGGCGTCGGACGCGGCGAGCAGCCGGGCGGCAACTTCCTCACCTGGCCGCGCCGGCTGCGGCAGCGAATAGTGCGCGAGGTAGGGGCGGCTCGGCGACTCCATGGTAGTCACCCGAAGCAGCCTGGCGTCGTCTAGCTGGGCAGCTTCCTGCGCGAATCTCGCGTACGCCAGGTCGTACCGCTTCGGATAGCCGACCATCAGCGTCACGCCGGCCTCGGCCGCCGCGATCACCATCGCCTTGCCCTCGGCGACCGAGAAGCTCATGGGCTTCTCGGTGAAAACATGCTTGCCTGCCTCGGCCGCGGCGATCGCGATCGGCGCGTGGCTGCCCGAGGTCAGCACGAGCACGGCGTCGACCTGCGAGGCGACCAGCTCGCGCCAGTCAGAGAACACTCCGGCGATCCCGTACCGGGAAGCGCACGCCTGGGCGTTCTCCGGCACCAGATCGCAGATCGCGGTCACCTGGAACAGGTCGGACAGCTCAGTGAGATAGTGCAGGTGCATCACCTGGGCGATGACACCGGCCCCGACTACTCCCGCGCGCAATCGCCTGGACCCCGCTGCTGGCACCGCTGGCATGCCTGTTCGCTTCCCATTCAGGTCCCTCGCAATGCCTGTCGCCCGGTGCCGCTACAATTGCATGATGGCATGAGAGTATGTCAATAACTAAGGACATACTCTTGTCCTGGGTTACTCCAGCAGGCAGCTGATGCTTGCGGAGCCGCGGGAGCACGCCGCTGTCGCTGCCGGCACGGCGGCGGGACAGCTTGGACGCGCCACGGGATATCGACTAGGACGAAGGCGATGAACGCCAGGGGTGGACCGCCAGCTTCCCCGGGGGCGATCAGCATTGACCGGGCGAGTCCGGTACCGCTTTATTTCCAGCTTGCCCAGCATTTCGAGATCGCGATCAGGTCGGGTGCGCTCAAGGCCGGGGCCAGGCTGGACAACGAGGTGGAGCTGGCCCAACGGCTCGGGCTCTCCAGGCCGACAGTCCGCGCCGCGTTCGCCTACCTGGCCAACAAGGGCATGGTGGTGCGCAGGCGCGGCGCCGGCACGCTGGTGGCCAAGGAGCGGATCGACCGCGATGTCGAGCTGACCAGCTTGTACGACGACCTGGCGGCGGCCGGGCGGGCGCCGGGGACCCAGGTGGTGCGCAACGAGGCCGGCCATGCCAGCGACGCCGTGGCAGCCGCACTCCAGCTGCCGGACCGGGCGCTGGTGATCTGCCTGGAGCGGATCAGGCTGGCCGACGGCGAGCCGATCGCGCTGATGCACAACTACCTGCCCGCGGCGCTGGTTCGCCTGCCCAGTGAGATGCTCGCCGAGCACGGGCTCTACGAGCTGCTGCGGGCGAGCGGCATCCGGCCCGCCTCGGCCACGCAGCGGGTGTCGGCGAAGAACGCCTCCGCGGTCGAGGCGAAAGTGCTATGCGAGACGCGGGGGGCCGCGTTGCTGACGATGGAACGGGTCGCTTACGACGACAACGACCGCCCGATCGAGTTCGGGCAGCACCTATGCCGGGCGTCCAGGTACGCGTTCACCACGACCATGCCCGGAGCTGCCGTATCGGTGCCGGGAGCCGGTGCTACCCGGTCATGACCCGAAGTCCATGGCCAGCGGCAGTACCAGGGACGCCGCACCTGAGCGCATGACGGCAGGGACCCCTGAGCCCTGCCTCAGTTAGGGTGAAAGTTTGTTAATACTTATGGACATAACGCCGAACTGGCGCGACTGACGGACCGCACCGTTGAATTGCTCGCACCGTTGAACCGTCTGACCGATCCCTGCGTAGACCACATGGGCGGGGCGCAAAGACAGTACGGTTGCACTAAGTCAGAAGGTAACTACGGCAAGTCCGGACACGGGGGATTCAGGGAGACTCATGTCGGATCTAGCCCTTCTCACCTGGGTGATCACGGTTCTTGGCGGGTTGTTCCTGCTCGCGATCTGGCTGATCGAGTACGACCCTGATTTCCAGCGCGCCGCAGCCACCAGGCTTCCGGTGCCGATCATCTCGACGCACGCGACGCTGGCCATCGCCGGCCTGGGCGTGTGGGTCACCTACCTCATTACCGACGACGATGACTTCGCCTACGCCACGCTCGCTATCTTGGCCGGGACTCTCACCCTGGGCATCACGCTGGCGGTGCGCTGGGTGCGGGTGTACCGGACGAGCGCGCTCCCGAAGCGATCAGCTGTGCTCGCGGGGGCCGGGGCTGGCGGTGGTGCCGGCGGCAGCGGCGGTGCCGGCTTGGATGTGCTGGTGCCGCCCGAGCGCCACTTTCCGCTGGCCGTCGTGATCAGTCACGGGGTCTTCGCGTTCACCACTGTCATCCTCGTGCTGGCGAGCACGCTAGGCGAGTTGTTCCACGGAAGCTGAGCTGTTTTCTGGCCTATTGTGCGCCGGAATGTCCCGCAGACCGCGCAGCGGCGAGAACAGCACCCAGAAGCCCGCGGCCCAACTGCCGACGACCCCGAGCCAGAGCGTAGGCCGCACTCCAAGCACAGTGGCACTGCCCAGGATTCCGCCGATCAGCCCGCCGAGCGGCAGGGTGCCCCAGACGATCCAGCGGATGGCCGCGTTCATCCGGCCGAGCAGTTCGGGCGGCGTGATGATCTGCCGGTAGCTGATCTGGGCGATGTTGTAAACCACGGCGGCGAAGCTCAGCCCGAACCCGGCGATCGGGAACAGCGCCAGCCGCCAGCCAGTCGCGGTGAGCGGCATCACGATCGGAACAGCGCCGAACACCAGCACCGAGAACCAGATGATGCGCGCGTTCCCGATCCACTTCGAAAGCCTGCCCGACACGATGCCGCCGGCAATGCCGCCGAGGCTGCCGATGCTGAACAGCACGCCGACTTCGGTCGGCCTGACATGCACGACCCGGACGAGGAAAATGATTTCCAGCGTCGCGGACATCGACCCGAACAGGTTCGAGGTGCCTGTGCACGCCGCGATTTTCCTGAGTACCTTGTTCGTCAGCACGAAGCGAAGACCGGCGAAGAGTTCCCTGGTGAATCCGGGGCGGCTCCCATTCTCCGATGGCGACTCGCTCGCTGGCGTGCGCGGGGCCGGCCGCGGCTCGCGTGCCCTGATCAGCCAGAGCGACGCCGCCGAGGCCGCGAAGGACACCGCGTCCAGGCTCATCGCGCCCGCCTTGAGCAACCCGAACAGCGCACCGCCCAGACCCGGCCCGGTGACCAGGGCGAACGACTGGGTCGCGGCGAGCTTTCCGTTACCCTGGTGCAACTGCGAATGCTCGATCAGCGCGGGCACGTAGCTCTGGTAGGCGACATCGAAGAACACGGTCGCCAGCCCGGTGAGCAGCGCCACGGCGAACAACTGGGTCATCGTCAGGACCCCGAGGGCCGCCGCCACGACGACGGAGCCGATGATGACCATCCTGGCCACATCGCAGCCGAGCATCAGGCGCCGTTTGGGCACCCGGTCGACTACCAGCCCCGCCGGCAGCGCCACTAGCAGGAAGCAAGCCGTCCCGGCCGCCGACAACAGTCCCACCTGGAACGTCGACGCGTGCAGCAGCACGACCGCCGTCAGCGGCAGTGCCACAAACGTTACCGCCGAACCGACCTCGCTGACGGTCTGCCCGCCCCACAAGAGCATGAAGTCCCGATGGCGCCACAAGCTCCGCCGACCGCTCTCACCCGCCGCGCCGCCAGAGGCCGTGCCGCTTCCGTTCGTGCCGCCACGGGCCGTGCCGCTTCCGTTCGTGCTGCCTCGGGTCGCGCCACCTCCGGTAGTGGCGCCTCCGGTAGTGCCGCCTCCGGTAGTGGCGCCTCCGGTCGCCATCAGGTTCGGCAATTCGGATATATCATCATCTTCATGTCCGGGATGGTCATGAGCCCATTCTGGCGAATCAGGCGCTTGTGTCGAGCGAGTTTCGTTGAGGCGAAGGGCCGGCCCGCGCAACTGCGCATCAGCCGCCGAGACCCCTCGGACACCACACCGAGTCCCCGGGACGGATTCCGAGTCCTGGGATGGCAGCCCAAGCCGCCGGACGGCAGCCCGATGAACCGCCCCGGAGGGCGTCCCGCGCGTACCCGATGCCATCTCGCGCGTTCGTGAGGAGAGTTCGTGCTCCTGCCGGGGACTTTTCCGTCTCTGCGGGTTCCTGGTGGAGGGTTTTCATGTTGTGGAGCCCTGCCGTGTTATTCAACGAGAAAACTCCACAACATGGAAAGGCTCCCTCAGGAACCCGGGACAACTCCACGATCATGACGAAAGTGCTCCCGTAAACGAAAACTCTCCACCCAGAAGCCACGCCGCCCAGCCTGAACTGATCCCGGAAGCCTGAACTGATCCTGGAAGAAGGTGCGGTGCTGGTCGCGGTGCAGGATCAGGTCCTGGCGAGTCGTCCGCGCTGGCGCCTGAGGTGCTGACCAAGCAGAAGCGGCCAACCGAGGGATCAAGAGCACCAGCGGCCGGGCGCTCGACTACGCGACGCTGTCCAGGTTGATGCCGCACAGCTGGCGCAGCGCCAGCTCGCCTGACGCGGTGACGACGACAGCGCGGGTGCCGGCGGTGCGAGCGATCCAGCCTCGTGCGAAGAACGCGGTGCAGACGGCGGCACCCGCTCCCCCGCCCAGATGCGGCCGCCGCTCGGTCCAGTCCAGGCACGACCTGGCGATGGGCCGGCGAGCGGCGGTCAGCGCGGCGACATCAACGTCGAGGCTGTCAGCTAGCCAGCCGAGGCCGGCCGGGGTCAGCGCGAACCCGCCGGCCTGGTCGAGCAGGCCGGCCCTGGTCATCGCCTCGGTCACCTCGACGCCGAGCCGGCCGGCCAGGTGGTCATAGCAGGTGCGTGCCCGGGCGAGGGCACCAGCGGCGCGCACGGCGCGCAGCGAGCGCACTCCAGCCGACGGCGGGCCGGTCAGGGCGCCAAGGTCCTCGACGAGCTGGGCCACCCCGGAGTCAGCGAGCCGGACATACCGGTGCCGGCCCTGGTGCTCGGCGATCAGAATGCCGCCGTTGACGAGCCTGGTCACGTGCTCGCTCGCCGTGGACGGCGCGACGCGTGCGTGCCTGGCCAACTCGCTCACGGTCCAGGCCCGGCCGTCGAGCAGTGCCAGGCAGATCGCGGCTCTCGTCCGGTCGGCCAGCAGCCCGGCGACAAACGCCAATTGCTCAGCAGTCACGTAATTCATCATCGCCGGCCGACCATTCGGCCGACACCGACGCATGAAGCCCGTACGGTTGCGAGCATGCCTTCAGACCCCACAGGAGTTATCGAAGACGCGGCACAGGTGCGGGCCATCCTCGCCGACCCGGCCTTCGTGGTACCGCCGGCCACGCAGGCGCCCGGCACCGACTCCGGCACGCTGGCCTGGCTCCGTGCCCACGTCGCGAGGTTCTGCGATGGTGCGGTGCACGACCGCCGGCGCGCGCTGGTCGAGCGGGAACTGGCCGGCCTGGACCCGGCCACGCTGCGCGCCGCAGCCTCGGCCCGAACCCGTGCCGCGATCGCCTCCACCAACAATGAGCCGTTCGACGCAATGACGCTGGCCAGGCGCATTCCGGTGGCAGTGCTCGCCACCGAGCTCGGCGTACCCGACGACGCCATCCATCAGGCCACCGACGCGGTGCTCGCGGCTGCCTCTGGCTACCCCAACCCGGACCAGGCAGGCCCGGATGCCGACGCTTCCGTCGCCTATCTGGCCCGGCTGATCGGCCCGGCCGGTGCCGACGAAGCGGTCGCGAACAGGATCGGCTTGCTCATGCAGACCTGTGACGCCACGGCGGGCCTGATAGGCAACGCGCTGATCACCGCCTTCGCAAAGGCCGACACCGACACCACCGACGAGGTTGTCGAGCAAACGCTGAACGACGACCCTCCGGTGCTGCGCACCCGTCGCCAGGGCCCGGGCGGAGAGATAGTCACGCTCGACATCTCGGGTTGCACGTTCGGCACCGGGCGGCGGCCGTGCCCTGGCGCCAACCAGGCCACGGCCCTTGCCGCCGGGATGCTTGACGCGATCCTGCCTGCGTGCGAGCTAGCGGATCAGCAGTTCAGCTACCTGCCATCGCCTAACCTGCGGATACCAGCCGAGCTGATGCTCACAGCCCGCTGACTGCACCACCCGGAATTGGGAGAGTTGGCCATGATCACATCTAAGGCAGCCCTGCTGACCAAGCCCGGCGGCGACTGGGAGATTCACGAGGTCTCGGTCGAACCGCCCGGGGCCGGGGAAGTGCTGGTCAAGCTGGCCTACGCCGGCCTGTGCTACTCCGACGAGCACCTTCGCTTCGGCACCGGGGCACAGCTGCCGATCGTCGGCGGGCACGAGGGTGCCGGCATCGTCGAGGCGGTCGGCCCCGGCGTGGCGGCGGTGCAGCCGGGCGATCACGTGGCGCTGACGTTCGTAGCGATCTGCGGCCGCTGCTACTGGTGCTCGTCTGGCCGGTGGAGCCTGTGCGAGAGCGGCGGGCGGGCTGGTGTCGGCGCGATGGCTGACGGCACGTTCAGGTTCCGGGGCGGGCCGCCCGAGTTCCCGGCCGGCGGGTTCGGCGGCTTCTGCGGCATCGGCACGTTCTCGCAATACGCCGTGGTCTCCCAGAATGCCGCGATCAAAGTCGACCCGGCGATCCCGCTGCGGGCCGTCGCGCTGGTCAGCTGCGGCGTGCTGACCGGCTGGGGCTCGGTGGTGCACACCGCGCGATCCAGGATCGGCGACACGGTAGTCGTGATCGGCGCGGGCGGCATAGGCCTGAACGCCGTGCAGGGCGCACGGATGGCCGGGGCAGCCACGATCATCGCGGTCGATCCGGTCAGGGCCAAGCGTGACCTGGCCATGGAACTGGGCGCGACGCATGGCGCGGAGACCGCGAAGGAGGCGGCCAAGCTCGCCGCCCAGGCCAACCCGGTGCCGCGCGGTGCCGATGTCGTGATCGTGGCCGTCGGCAATCTGAATGCCGACGTGGTGACCGGGGCGTTCCGCGCGTCCGGCCGGGGCGGCATCGTGGTGATCGCCGGCCTGTCCCATGACCCGCTCGACCTGAACGTCCAGGTCCCCGGCACGGTCATGGCCGTCACGCAGCGCCGGATCGCCGGGTCGTTTTTCGGCTCATGCAACCCGGTGCACGACGTACCGCTGCTGCTGAGCCTGTACCAAAGCGGGGAACTGCACCTGGACAAGCTGGTCAGCAAGCACTATGCGCTCGAAGAGATCAACGATGGCTACGCCGACCTGGCGGCAGGCCGCAACGCCCGCGGCGTGATCGAGTACTAGCCAGCGCTACAGCGCCGCCCGGTCGTGCGGCTCGGTCCAGCCGAGCATCGGTCCCTCAGGCACGATCCGCCTCGGGTTGAGCTGGCTGTGCGTCATGAAGTAGTGCCGCTTGATGTGGTCGAAATTCGTAGTCTCGCTGAAAGCCGGAATGGAGTAGAGGTCGCGGGCATAACCCCAGAGGCTCCGGTACTCGGTCAGGCGCCTAATACTGCACTTGAAATGCGAATAGTAGACCGAGTCAAACCTGGCCAGCGTCACCCAAAGCCGGACGTCGGCCTCGGTGAGCTGTGACCCCATCAGGTAACGGCGGTCGGCCAGCCTGAGTTCGAGCGAGTCGAGCGTGCCGAACAAGCCGGTGACGGCCTCGTGGTACGCATCCTGCGTCATCGCGAACCCGGAACGGTACACCCCGTTGTTCACCGTGGTGTAGATGACCTCGTTCAGCTCGTCGATTTGCGGTCTGAGACTGGCTGGATAGAGTTCTACTGACGGGTCAGCCCACTGCCCGAACTGGGTGCCGAGGTCGATCGTGATATCAGGGAAGTTGTTGCTCACGATCTTGCCCGCGTGCTTGTCCCACAACACCGGCACCGAGATGTGACCGTCGTATCCAGGCTCGGTCGCCTCATATGCCTCACGGATGAACTGGAAGCCGTTCAGCTCATCAAGGCCGTGGTCAGGGCCGGTGCGGAACGCCCACCCTCTGCCATCTCGGATCGGATCGACGACGCTGAGCGAGATGACGTCCTCGAGGCCGAGCAGTTTCCTGACAATCGCCGTGCGCTGCGCCCATGGGCATGCCCACGAGACGTACAGGTGATAGCGCCCGGCCTCGGCGGGATGCCCGCTCGATCCGTCGGCCGTGATCCTGTCGCGGAACGGATAGGGCGCCCTTACGAACTCGGCCTCGGCCTTGGCCTCCGCCCCGGACTTGGCCTCCGCGCCGGCCTTCGCCTTGGCGGCCTGGGCCTTGCCGCGCTTGTAGTCCCCGTAATCACCGTAGGTGCCGAAGTCCACCGGGCTCGCTCCGTGCCCGGCTGTCCGCTCACTCGTCGCAGTCATCGTCGCCTCCTGCGCCCCAGTTAAGCACGGCGCGACCACGGCGGATCGGCACGCGCTGCGAGGGCGCTTCGCACCACGCCAAGCTCGCGATGCGGCGTCAGCCCCGGGCGGTAACGTGGACTGGCCACATGGATTCGCGAATCCATGTGCGGGCGGTACCCCGAGCGAGGGGTGCCCGGTCGCGTAGACGGCAGGAAGCCCGAGTTACCTTGGAGCATAGTTAGCCAATGAAATAAGTTGGGCAGGCCGCGAGTTCTAGTTAGGCGTCGCAGACAGGCAGCGCTTGCCTGGCGCAGGCAGCTCTCCGCATCATCGAGAAGACACCCGCGATCGCACCAGTGAGGCCGGACAGATTTGGCTACGTCAGACCGCAGTGCAGCAAACGGCAGTGCAGCGAACGGCAGTGCAGCAAACGGCAGTGCAGCAAACGGCGGCAGCGCCAACCGCGGCAGCGCCAACGGCGGCAACGCCAACGGCGGCAGCCCGAACGGCAGCAGAACTGTGCACGGCAGTATCCAGGTAGCGGGCGGCACCGGAGGTGAGGCCAGGCGAGGATTGCGGGCCGCGCACTATAAGTGGACCGCGCTGTCCAACACCACGCTCGGCGTCCTGGCCGCCACCGTCAACGCGTCCATCGTGATCATCTCGCTGCCCGCGATCTTCCGAGGTATCCACCTGGACCCGCTGACCCCCGGCAACATCAGCTACCTGCTGTGGATGCTGATGGGGTACCTGGTCGTCTCGGCCGTGCTCGTGGTCACCCTTGGCCGGCTTGGCGATATCTACGGCCGGGTGCGGATGTACAACCTGGGCTTCACGCTGTTCGGGCTGGGCGCGCTGGCACTGCCTTTCGACCCGCTTACCGGCCCTGGTGGCGCGCTGTGGCTGATCGGATTCCGCATTATCCAGGCGGTCGGCGGGGCAATGCTGATGGCGAACGCGCCGGCCATCCTGACTGACGCGTTCCCGGCGAACCAGCGCGGCATGGCGATGGGCATCAACCAGGTGGCTGGCATCTCGGGCCAGTTCATCGGGCTGATACTCGGCGGCATCCTGGCCGCGGTCAACTGGCGGCTCGTCTTCATCGTGTCCGTGCCGATCGGCATCGGCGGGGCGATCTGGTCGTACCTGAGCCTGCGCGATATCGGGGTTAGGACCCCTGCGAAGATCGACTGGCTGGGCAATATCACCTTCGCGGTCGGCTTGATCGCGCTGCTCACCGGCATCACCTATGGCATCCAGCCGTACGGCGGTCACTCGATGGGATGGACCAGCCCGACTGTGCTGAGCGGCCTGATCGGCGGCATCGCTCTTCTCATCGCGTTCTGTTTCATCGAACTGCGGATTGACGCGCCCATGTTCGACCTGAGGCTGCTCAAGATCAGGGCGTTCTCCACCGGAGTCTGCGCAGCGCTGCTCGCGTCCATCTCCCGCGGCGGCATGCAGTTCATGCTGATCATCTGGCTGCAGGGGATCTGGCTGGTACTGCACGGCTACAACTTCATCGACACCCCGCTGTGGTCGGGCATCTACCTGCTCCCGCTCACCGGAGGATTCCTCATCGCCGGACCGCTTTCAGGGTTCCTGTCGGACCGGTACGGAGCCAAGTACTTCGCGTCGGGTGGGCTGCTGGTCTCGGCTGTTGCCTTTGGTCTCCTGCTGCTCGTGCCGACGAACTTCAGTTACTCGGTCTTCGCTACCTTGATCTTCCTGTCGGGCGCGGGAATGGGCCTGTTCTCCGCACCGAACGCAGCGGCCGTGATGAACAGCGTGCCGCCGAAGCAGCGCGGCGCCGCATCCGGCATGATGGCCACCTTCCAGAACTCCGGCTTCGTGCTGTCCATCGGCATCTTCTTCTCGCTTATGATCGCCGGCCTGGCCGCGACCTTGCCGACCACGCTCTCCAGCGGGCTTGCCCGCCAGGGCGTGCCCGCTGGCATCGCCCACCAGATCGGCCAGTTGCCACCGGTCGGCAGCCTGTTCGCCGCGTTCCTCGGCTACAACCCGATCCACACTCTGCTCGCGCCTACGGGCGTGCTGACGCACCTGCCCGCGCACAACGTCAGGGTGCTGACCGGCAAGCAGTTCTTCCCGCAGCTGATCTCGGGCCCGTTCCACCACGGACTGGTCATCGTGTTCACGATGGCAGCGGTCGTCCTGGTGATCGCGGCCATCCTTGCCCTGCGGCACGGGGGCACCGAGGTGGTCAGGGAACGGGCGGCCGCAGAGAGCAGGACGGCCTCGGCCGCTGCCAGGGAAGAGATCATCGAAGCCGATACGGTCCGCTCGGCCGATTAGCTGAAAAGGGCCGCGCGCGCTGGTCCGGCGGGCTAGCTGAGGTAGCCGATCGCCACCCTCGACAAGATCTCGCTGAGCTTGATGACGTCGCTGATCGAGGTCCACTCCAGGGCGGTGTGGCTGTTGCCCCCAGTCGAGCCCATCAGCAACGTGGGAATCCCGGCCGCCTGCATCAGCGCCGCGTCACGCCAGGCGTTCATGCCTGTGATCACCGGCTTGCTGCCGAGCACGCCGGTCATCGCGGCGACGACCTCGGTCTGCAAAGCCTCATGCCCTCGGGCGACGAAGGGCTCACGGTCGAGCCTGACTTCGAGTTCGGCGTCGAATCCCGGCTCGGCCTTGGCCACCTCGGCGAAGATCGCCTCGATTTCGGCGACCCGGTCCGAGAGGCGCTCCCCTGGCATGGTCCCGATCTCGATCCCGAGCTTGGCGAAGTCGGGGTACGTGGCGTAATTCGTGCCACCGGAAATCGTGGCGGTGTGGAATACCACCCGGCCGTTGAGCAGCGACGGATTGGACTGGAACTTGGTTCTGTCCAGCTCATGCAGCCTCGTGATGACCTCGGCCATGTGCACGATCGCGTCAACTCCGGCGTCAGGTGCCGAGCCATGCGCGGCCACGCCGCGCGTGACCACGTCGATCCGCCCGAGGCCCTGGTGCTCGACGACCAGGTAGTTGACGGGCTGCGGTTCGATGACGATGGCCGCGTCGATGCCGCCCTGGCACGCGAGGTGCTGTGAACCGATCGAGAAGCCCTCGGCGTCAGCGACGAACGCGACGAGCAGATCTCCGGTCAGCCTGGTGCCCGATCTGGCCACCGTGCGCAAGGCCAGCATCGCCGCCGCGCACCCCGACTTGTCGTCTGAGGCGCCGAGCCCGTAGATCCGGTTGCCCACCACTCTCGGCACGAGCGCGTCATCAGGCCACGCCTCATAGCCAGCCGTGTCCGTGTGAGCGTTCAGGCACAGGGTGCGGCCGCCGCCGCTGCCGCGCAACCTGGCGAGCACGTTGGGCCTGCCCGGCTCGACCTCATCGATCTCGACCTCGACCGGGACATCGGCCCGGATGCCCGCGAGCCAGTCAGCAATAAACCGGGCAATCGATTGCTCGCCGGAGCCATTCAGGACAAGAGTGGGCGTAACGGACTCTATCCTGATGAGGTCGCCAAGCAAATCAATGACCTGTTTAGTCGTGGGCGGCATCAGAGAACCGCGACAGGACGAATACGTTGTGCCACTATCTGACAAGTACGAGCCGGACAATAAACGCCAGCCAGGTAAAAATTGAGCCAAGCCAAGGAAACTCTGCTCCCTATCCCAGGGGAGGCCCCTAGGGAACATTTCACCGCGTCCAGAGTATGGATAGCATGCCGTCCTGGCTCGGGAGTGTCAAGCGCTGACGACGGCTAATGCGCACTGGCGAGCGATATCACCGAGCAGCTTGCCTGGCGGGCATGTCATCGAAAGTTTCACGTCGAATTGCGAACCTGGCCGTCCCGTTATTGCCTCACAGGAAGCTTGATCGCGGCATTGTAATTTTCGCCATAGCCAAGCAATAAGCACCTGACGCCGGAACTATCACCACATCACCGATACACGGGCTATCAGGCTGACGTCCGGTAGCCGATGAGTGCCACAAGCGCCGCCTCGATGGCCTGCCTGCGGAACCTCACCTTCGATGGCGGCGGACGGCGGCGGCCCGGGCAGGCCAGGCAACGTGAGCCGTCCATCCCGGTACCTACCGGATGGTCCCCGTCTCGGTGGTCACGGCACGATACTTCGCGATCTTTGAGCTGCACTGATCATGCCCTGACTTCTTCAGGTGTCCTGTGAGGCTTGTGGTGAATTGCCCGTTATAGCGAAGTCTCTTGTACTTGCCGGTTGCGTAGGTCACCCGGAAGGTGCCTGCCTGATGCTCGCGGAAAAAGCAGGTTCGCAGGTTCGGCGGGGACACTGAGCTGGTCGTGAGGTGCCTGCGCACCACGAGCTTGCCTTTGGGGAAGACCAGGCTCGCCTTCCTGCGCACGAAGTGCCCCGTTGCCTTGAACGCCCCCTTGGCGGTGACCTTCGCATGCATGGGACCCGGCTTGGTGCTCACGATCTTGATGACCTCGCGCCCATGAAAGGCGGCCGCGTCGCCACGCTCCTGAACGGTCGCGAAGCCGCCGAGCAATGCGGTCAGGGCTACCATCGTCACCAAGGTCGCGCACGTGCTCAGTGCGGCCCGCCGTCTTCTGCCTCGCATCGGTCCTCCCTCAGAAATAGCGCACAGCGAGTACGGTGGCCGCGACTGCGGCCGCGAGCAGGATCGCCCCGTCGAGCCTGCGCCAGTAGACGGTCTTGATCAGCAGTTCCAGCTGGCCTGCCGCCGTAGTTGCCTGCGCTGCCGAGACATCGCGCAGCAGCGCCACCGCCCTGGCGCTCGCGTGCGCCAGGCCGATCGTCGCGGCCAGTACAAGGCCTGCGCCTGTGCCCGAAAGTCGCATGGCGGCGACCGCCAGCGGCAGCAGGCCGAATCCGGCGTACGGGTTCCTGGTGGCGAATCCAGGGCCGAGGATGGCTCCCCACACCAGTAGCCGTCGCGTCCGCGGCGCGCCGATCATCATCGACTCCGGCACCTGCCAGCGACGCCCGGGCGCGGCCAGCCCGCGGCTGCCGGACAGTTCGGTCAGACCGTAGTACGCACCGTAGATCGCGATCGCGGCCAGCGCGATGCCAGCCAGCGGAAGCGCCATCAGGCCAGCTCCGAGCAGCATCCACATAGCGACGGCCGGGATCGAGTAGCAGGCGATGACCAGGCAGCGCGCCGACAGCTTCCCGACCGGGAAGCCAGCCGCCACCGAGGCGGCCGAATTGACGCCTCATGGCGAGTACGCCTTCGAATAGCCATTGACGACCGCCAGGATGATCGCAAGGCCACCCAGGCAGGTCGTGAGCTGGGTCATGCCAGCTCGATGTGCTGCAGGCGCTGCTGCTCGGCCCGGATGTCGGCCGGACTGGCGCAGTGGCAGCAGATGCACGCGGACAGGCACGTGCACCAGCCTTCGCATCCAGCCGATCCGATGCAGTCGTAACAGACCTTGTAGCCCAGACCCTTGCCCAGGTTCATGCAGGCGATCCAGTTGCCGGATGGCCACTCGCACCGGTAACCCTGGGCATTGAAGCACTTGCTGGTAAACGAGCCCTTGCACAGGTGATGCTTCGGCGGGCAGCCCACTTCGGGGCAATGCGAGCATCTTCTCGTAGGTCCGCACGTACACGTGGCGGCGTCGGCGGGGCTGCTGCCCGCCGCCAGGGCCGCCAGCCCGGTCGTGCCGCCGACTATCACGCGGCGAAGCGCGTCCCTGCGGTTCATCGAGCGAGCCACCCGCTCGGCAAGTGCGCCTGATTTCACCCGGCCCATCACGCATCCTCCCCCTGCTCCAGTAACTGCCCTATCTGCCTTCCGAGCTAGCCGGTGCCTGCCGCGGCACCGGTGCGGGCACCGGCGCCTGCCCGACGCAAGCGGCGAGGTAACGGCGGACGTCGGCGGCGCTTGTCACTGAACCGGCTGCCCTGACCGTGCCGAAGCTGTCGATGGCCACGAGCAAGGGGGTGCCGGTCACCCGGTAGAAGTCCAGGCCTGCCCGGTCAGCAGGCCGGCCGATCTCCAGTCCGGTCAGGCAGAACGCCTCGGAAATCTGCAGGTAGCTAGCTGGATCTGAGATAAGCAGCAGCACTCGCGCCGCCTTGAGTTCGCCCGCTGTCCGCAGTTGGTCGAGGGTCAGGACGAGCCGCTCGCAGGACGGGCAGGTGGGGTCGACAAACGCGACGAGCGCGGGTCGCCCGTCACCTGGCACCAGCCGCCTGACGGTGTCATCGCCCGGTCTGCTGTACGTCACCTGGCTGGCCCGGCCACCAAGCGGCGGGCCGATCTCGTCGCCCGGCGCCGCGGCAGACATCAGCTTGCCGAGCTGCCTGAACAACATGATCACGAACAGGCCGAGCGCGCCAAGCAGCATCCACTGCGCGATGGCCAGGTAGAGAGGTATTCGCATGGTCACCTCAGCCCCGGTATGCCACGCTGGCCATCGACCGCGGCAGCCGCGCTGTAAGCGGCGCCGGCAACCAGCAGGCCGACGACCACAAGGCCGAGCTGCGCGGCCGGCCTGAGCGCGACCGCCTGCACGGGCACGCTGGCCACCGCTGCGAAGGCCGCCAGCGTGAGCCCCGCCGCACGGGCGACTCCGGCCGCGCCGAATCCGCTTCGCGACAAACCGCCGAAGCACCGGCAGGACTGGCCTCGATGCCGGGCGTGCCCGATCGTCGCGACCGCGAGAAAGCAACCGCAGATCCCGAGCACGGCAGTGTTAAGCCAGGTCGCACGGGGCAAGCCGAGGCTGCCAGCTCCTGTGGTGATCTCGACGACAGCGACTGCCCCTGCCAGGGTCCGCGGCAGCGCTCGCGGCACCGCTGGCGGCAGGAACAGCCTGACCGCCGACGCGAAACCGCGCAGGTCGGCGAGCTTCGCCCCGCCGGCCGCGAGCAGGAGCACGGCTATGAACGCCTTGCACAGCAGCACCGCTGCCTGCGCCATCACGCTGCTGGCATGCACCGTCACACCACCGTTCGCACCGAACGAGGCGGTATCAGGGCAGGTTCGTCCGCCTCTACCGGGATCGCGGCTACCTGGCTGAGCCTGGCCACCTGCCAGTCGTGGTTCACCAGGCTCGATGCACGTACGATCCCGGCTGAGTCCACGAAGATCGCGAACGGCATCACCCTGACGTTGTAGTCGGCATAAGTCGCAGGGGATCCGGTCAGCACCGGGATGCCGCCGAGACCGAGTTGACCGAGCACGCCGGCGGCACCAGGACTCAGCCTCCTAGTCAAGATCACGATCTCCAGGTCAGCCCGGGTCCGCAACGCGCGCAACCCGGCGACGACAGAGGGAAACGACTTCAGCGAGTGGTCAGCAAACATGATCAACTGCAGCGAGCTGGCGGGCGGCGAGATCCAGGTAAGCCCCGAAACATCTGCGAGCGCCCACGTGGGAGCGCGCTGCCCCCTGGCCAATCCGTCACGTTCAAGCGCATCGGAGCCGGACAGCGCGATCTGGCCAATTCCAAGCAGGCCAAGGACTGCCGCGGCAGACAAAACTATTGCGATCCCGATGAATCCGAATGCAATTGCTACCACTGCCGCATCACATCTAGCCCGCCGAAGTTCATGCCCTGAACCCAACCATCGACGGCCAGCAGCGGTCAAGCGGGACGGGCTTGACGGGCAGTGGCGTGACGGACCACAGCCGTCGAAAGATCCGCCGGAAAATTGAGTCAAATCGTATTGATATCAATATATGAGCCGACTGCATATGAGCCGGCTGCGCGCGCGGCCGCCCAAGCTCACCTCGCCCTGCGTCATCGACGCCCGAAAGCGGCGCTCCGGCGCAATGACAGGAACTTCAGAAGCGGCGCGAGGTGCGTCCGCTGTCCTGAGGGGATCTGGCGGCGGCGTGTGCGGGAGATTTCCGGGTTCTGGACTGAGGATTGTTCGCTAGCGCAGGGTTGCCGACCTAATTGGGAGGGTTGCCGGACTCCTGGCGGAGCGTTTTCGGGTGCGGGAGCTTTTTCGTCGCAGAGCACGAAAATCCTCCCGGACCCGGAAACCCTCCCGCAGGAGCCGGACGGGCGCCTCCCGGACGGGCGCCAGCCGGACAGGCGCCAGCCGGACGGGCGCCAGCCGGACGGGCGCCAGCCGGACAGGCGCCAGCGCAGGTGCAGCGGAGACGGCCGGGGCCATGCCGTAAGTGACGGGCCGACCAGCGCGGGCCGAAGCAGGCCCACTCGATTCCCCAGTATGTCAGCCTGCGCCGGTCCATGATCCACCGGACGAGCCAGGCGAGCAGGAGGGTGACTACGGCGAGGCTGGTGACCGCGAGGGACTCGACCGCGGCTACCCGCACGCCCACGACTCCGGTCGTCATCGGCCGCTTGCCGGTCAGCTGACCTGACCGGTTGACCCAGATCGGGACGTTGGCTCCCGCGGGCATGCCGGACTGGGTCGGCACCAGCCCTGACCTGGTACCTCCGGAAGGAGCGTGCCATTGCCCCGGTACCCAGACCGTCATTACCGAGTTGTAGCCGTAGTACTGCCGCGGCGCGCGTCGCAGCAGCACCGCGTCGACTTCGCGCCACGATCGCTGCGCCTTTACCTCGGTCAGGCCCGCCGACCTGGCGAAGTGACCGGCGAACGGCGCGACGACGGGCGCCGCGGCAAGGAATCCCAGCACGAGCATGACCCACAAGGCCCGCTCCGTGCGGTCAAGACCGCGGCGCAGCGGATTGCCATCCATGCCCGCCCAGCCTGCTATCCGCCGCATCACAATGCGGCTCCGCCCGCGTGAGCTCCGGTCCCCCGTCCGTCGCACACCGGCAGCATTCCCCATCGAGCCGGTTCCACCCCCCAGCCTGGCGCGATAAACGCGCAGGTCGCAGTTCCCCGTGCGATGCCGCTGATCGTGGTAGCGTGCGCCAGGTAGACGGGGGGTCAACGGTTGTACGGGGGGCCGGGCCGCGGGTCCGTCAAGGATCCGCTAAAGACCAGACGCTTTTTTCTTGCCGGAGTCGCTGTCGGCGTCATCGTGATGTCAGCGACCGGCTTGGCGGCGGCTAGGTTGATCGAGTCACCGGCGCAGCTCGCGGCGCAAACCACCGCGCCAGCCGCGTCGGTCGTCACCGGGGTTGCCCGGATGCGAGTGCTGCGCGACGGCATCGTGCTGTCCGCGATCGTGCGTCCTGGCAAGACGATCGACGTGACGGCGTCGGCGCCGTATCGCGCGGTGGTGGTCACCAAGATGCCCGCCAAACGTGGCCGCCGCCTGTCGCCGGGGGAAGTCGCGGCCGAAATCGACGGCCGGCCGGTGGTACTGCTGCGCGGCAGGCTGCCCGCCTACCGGAATCTGCGGATCGGTAGCACGGGACCGGACGTCAGGGAGCTGCAGTCCGCCCTGACCGGGCTCGGGTACTCCGACTTCGATCCGGGCGGATTCTTCGGCGCCGGCACCGCCCTGGCTCTGCAGCTTCTTTACCAGCATCTTGGCTATCGGCCGCCGACGTTCACCCCGAGGGCGAAGAGGGGCGAGCTCATTCCGCCCGTGCCGCAGGTTTACCTGCCCATGGACGAGGTCAGCTACCTGCCTGCCGCCTCCGCCCTCGTGGTCTCGGCACCGCCGAAGGTGGGCACTTCCGTCCGGCAGGGACAGCCGATCGTGCGGCTGGCAACCGGAAACCCGTACATCACCGCCAGCCTGACCGCGCACCAGGCGGCACGGGCCCGGGCCGGCATCCTCGCGCGCATCACACTGGCTGGTGCGGGCAAGGTCCGCGCCGGGAAGGTCATCAGCGTCAGCCCGATCGGCATCCGGTCACCGGCTGGCGGTACTCAGGAGTTCGGCGTCTCGGTGCGGAGCAGGCGGGTGCTGCCTGAGCGCAGCATCGGCAGCCAGGTGCGGCTCACCTTGGTCGAGCCCGTCACGACAGGGCCGGTACTGACCGTTCCCCTGACCGCAGTGTTCTCAAGAACGCGGACTGGCGCGCCGAGCACGACGCCCTACGTGGTCCGCATCGACGCCCGCGGCCACCGGGTGCGGGTCGCGATAGACACCGGCCCGCAGGCCAGCGGGCTGGTCGCGGTACGGCCGGTCAAGCCGGGGATGCTCGGCCCGGGCGACAGGGTGCTGATCGGCGCGGCCCGGTGACCGTCAGGGTGATACCAGAGGCCGATGACTGGCCGCCGCGCGGCGGCCAGCACCCGCCGCACGGCACGCCGGCTGAGCCAGGCAGGGACCGCCACGCGCCGCCGGTCATCGAGCTTCGCGGCCTCGTGCTGCCCGGTCACGCCAGCGAGGATCATCTCGACCTGATGGTGTGGCACGGCGAGCTGGTCATGCTGACCGGCCAGCCTAGGTCGGGCCGCTCGGCGCTGCTGAACGTGCTCGGGCTGCTCGACCATCCGGAGAGCGGTAGTTACCTGCTGAACGGCCTTGACACCGCCACGCTGCGCGACAGCGACCGGTCGGCGCTGCGCGGGCGGCAGATTGGCTTCATATTCCAGCGAAGAATGATATTGCCGACCAGATCAGTCCTCGACAACGCGATGCTGCCGCTGCGGTACTCGGGATTGCGCAGGCGGCAGCGAATCGCGGCGGCCATCGAGGGGCTCGACCGCGTCGGGCTAGCTGACCGCGCTCATATGATGGGCTGGCAGTTGTCGGCGGGCGAATTCGCCCTGTGCGCGATCGCCAGGGCGCTCGCCGCCCAGCCGAGCCTGCTCCTGTGCGATGACCCTACGGCCGGGCTCGATCAGGCCACCGCAGCGCAGGTCATCGCGTTGCTAGCGGGCCTGCACAGGGAGGGCAGGACCGTGTTGATCGCCACCGCCGACCAACTCGCCGCCGCCTACAGCTCCCGCTCGGTCCAACTCGGCCCGCCCGGCAGCCCGGCGCCGCTCCCGCCGCGTTCGAGCGGTCCCGCGGCGCTGACCGACTCCGGGGCTGGCTTGCTCCCGTGAAACGGGTCATCGAGAAGCGCACGACGCTCCGGCCGGCGGACGCGGTGGCCGAGGCGTTCACCTCTATCGTCGCCAGGCCGCTCGCGGCTACGGCCATCAGCCTCGCAGCGCTGCTGGCCGTGGCCTGGTTCGTGGCGGTCCTCGGCCTGGTCAGTACCGCGAACGGCCAGGTCACCGCCGCCTTCGCGAAACGCTTGCCGACCTTTGTCCGCATCACCGCGCCGAGGGCGCGGCTGCCGGCTGCGGCGCTGCCATTCCCCGCCGACGTGGAGCGCCGCCTCGATGCCCTCGCAGGCGTGGTGAGCTCTGGCGTTTACTGGCGGCTCAGGCTCAGCCAGCCCCTGATCGTCTCGCCAGGGCCGCTTGGCAGCAGCGCGATGGGCCAGCACGGTGCTCGCCAATACGGGCACGGCACACCGGTACTGGCGGTCACTCCGGGGTTCCTCGCGGCGGCGGGAGTCAAGATCAGCCAGGGCGAGCCGTTCGGCCCCTGGGATCAGGCGCATGCCGCGCAGATCTGCCTGGTCGGCGCGCCCCTGGCAAGGGCGCTCGGCATTACGGGAATCGCCGGCCAGCCTGTCATCTACATCGACGGGATGCCGTGCGTTCTTGCCGGGGTCGTTTCTTCTGCTGTCTGGCAGCCCTCGCTGCGACGGTCGGTCATGCTGCCGTCATCCACGGCCGTGGCTCTCTTCGGAGCGCCTGACCAGCGGGCAGGCGCGCGTCCCGCGGTGCTCATCCACACCAGGCCGGGCGCCGCCGCGCTGGTGGCCAGGCAGGCACCGCAGGCGATCAGCCCGGCCACGCCGCGGCGGCTGAACGTGCGGATGCGCAGCGGGCCGCTATCGCTGCGCGATCAGGTCGGAGAAGCGCTTGACGGGCTGTTCGTCGCGGTCGCCTGGGTCGGGCTCGCGGTCGGGACCCTCGGTATCGCTGGCCTGACCCTGTTCTGCGTACTGCAGCGGACGCCTGAGTACGCGCTGCGGCGCGCGCTCGGCGCCAGGCGCAGGCACATCGCCTGGCAGGTCCTGTCGGAGTCGGTGATACTCGGCTTGCTCGGCGGCCTGGCCGGCGCGAGCCTGGGCGTGGCCGTCGTCGTGCTCGTAGCCCGCGCCAGTCACTGGACGCCGGTGGTCGCGCCGCAGGCGCTCTGGCCAGCGCCAGTGGTCGGAGCCGCGGCCGGCATGATCGCCGGCGTCGTGCCGGCCATCCGGGCGGCGTGGATCAGGCCGTCAGTCGGCCTGACCAGATTCCCGCCGCTGTAACCATGAGCGCGAGGGTGATCACGGAGAGCACATCGGTCATGGCCGGCGCAGGATTCGGTGATCATGAGGCGCCCTCGCGGGCAGGTCGCCGCTGCCTGGGCGATCAAAGTCATTGTCGAGCATGCGGGCCGCGAAGGCAGCCGCCTGAGTGCGCCTTTCCATGCCCAGCTTGGACAGCAGCGCGGACACGTAGTTCTTGATAGTTTTCTCAGCCAGGTGCATCCGCTCGCCGATTTCCCTGTTAGTGCGGCCCTCCCCGATCAGAGCGAGTATCCGCCGCTCCTGCGCTGTGAGTCCGGCCAGCTGCTCAGCCGTCGCCGCCTGGTCGCGCAGCCGGCGCATCACCAGGCTGGCCGCCCGCGGATCGATCAGGGAAGCGCCCGATGCCACCTTGCGCACCGCGCCGACCAGGTCGACGCCCCTGATCTGCTTGAGCACGTAGCCGGCGGCGTCGGCTATGATCGCTTCGGACAGGGCCTCGTCGTCACCAAACGAGGTCAGCATGAGGCAGGCCACCCGCGGCAGCCTGGAACGGATCTCCCGGCAGACGCTGATTCCGTCGCCGTCGGGCAGGCGCACGTCCAGAATCGCCACGTCGGGCCGCAGGGCGGGAATTCTCGCCAGCGCGGATTGCGCCGTTCCCGCCTCGCCGACCACGGTGATGTCGCATTCGGATTCCAGCAGGTCCCTGACCCCCCGCCGGACAATCTCATGATCATCGAGCAGGAATACCTTGATTGTGCCAGTGCCAGCTATAGCGCCTGCGCCCGGTTCCGCCTTCATGAAGGCCCCTCTTGCACGGATTGACCAGCCAAAACGCCTAGCTGGTCGTGCCGTACACTACCGCGAAACCGTCTGCCGGATCACGTATTCGGCAATGGCGGCCAAGTCCGCGCCGCCGGCATTGTCTCCTCGGGTAAGGGCGCGACCCGAAAGTCGTCATCTGCCGCACGCTTGACGGGAACGCGATCAGGCGACGGCTGTCCCCTCGGCTGCCGGTCGCGAGACAATGACTGGATGGCCTGCACCGTGCACCTGCCCTGGACCGACCGGCTTGCCGCCTACAACTTCGGATCGGGGCATCCGCTCGCGCCCATCCGGGTCGAGCTGACAATGAGGCTTGCCCGCGAGCTCGGCGTGCTGTCCGCCGACGGTGTTACCGTCAGCCCGCCCGAGCCCGCGACCGATGCCGAGCTCGCTCTTGTGCATGACCCCGCCTATATCGCCGTGGTCAGGCGGGCCAGCGGGACCGAGCCGATCCCTGTCGCCAGCAACTTCGGCCTAGGCACTCCGGACAACCCGGTGTTCGAGGGAATGCACGACGCGTCCGCGCTCGTGGCCGGCGCGACCCTGGCGGCGGCCAGGGCCATGTGGACGGGCCGATCCGATCACGGCGTCAACATCGCCGGCGGCCTGCATCACGCGATGGCCAGCCACGCCAGCGGGTTCTGCGTGTACAACGACCCGGCGATCGCGATCACCTGGCTCCTCTCCCAGGGCGCGGAACGAATCGCCTACGTCGACATCGACGTGCACCATGGCGACGGTGTCCAGGCTGCCTTTTACAACGACCCGCGCGTGCTGACCATCAGCCTGCACGAGAGCCCGGTTACGCTTTTCCCCGGCACCGGCCGCCCCTCGGAGACCGGCGGCGAGAACGCCCTTGGCTTCGCGGTGAATGTCGCGCTGCCGGCCGGGACGCAGGACCCGGGCTGGCTGCGCGCTTTCCATGCCATCGTGCCGCCGCTGCTGCGGGCGTTCAGGCCGCAGGTCCTGGTCAGCCAGCACGGCTGCGACACGCACTGGATGGATCCGCTGGCCAACCTGCAGCTCACCATCGATGCCCAGCGCGCCGCTCACGCGGCCATCCACAGCCTGGCCCACGAGACCGCCGGCGGCCGCTGGCTGCTGACCGGGGGCGGCGGGTACGAACTCGTCCAGGTCGTGCCGCGAACCTGGACGCACCTGCTAGCTGAGGCAACAGGCCACCCGGTCAGCCCGGACACGCCGACGCCGCAATCCTGGCGCGACTACGTCGCCGAACGGGCGCGCCGCCAGGCGCCGGAGACCATGACAGAGGGCGCGCCACCGACCTTCGCCGATTTCGACCATGGCTACGACCCTGCCGACCCGGTTGACCGCGCCATCATGGCGACCCGCAGCGCGATCTTCCCGTCCCATGGCCTGATGCCGTAGCCGCGTAGCGGCTGGCCCTCGATGGCCCAGACAGGGCGCTGGAGCCCAATGCCGGGAACAAAGCCCTCGTACACAGGCAGCGAAGCCGAACAGGCAGGCAAGGTCTTCTCACGGGCGAGTCGATCAGCATAAGGCAAGATAATCTCATGCCTGACATCACTCCCACGGGAGAGTCGACCGCTAAATCCAAGACGCCACGCGCCATTGCCGACCGTTATGTAGCGGCGCTCGCCGAACTGGATCCGCTGCTGGCCACCCGGCTCGGCATCGGCCAGGGCGAGGACAGATTGCCCGATCTCACCCCCGCAGGCCACGAGGCCGTCGACGCGCTCGACCGCTCAGCGCTGATCGACCTGGCCGACGGACAGCCTGCCGACGATGACGACCGCAGGTGCGCCAGGCTGCTCCGTGAGCGGCTTGAGGCAAGGCTGGCCATGAGCGCCCACGGCGAGCAACTGCGCCAGATCTCGAACTTGTTCGGCCCGCCGCAGCGGGTCAGGAGCATCTTCCTCGACATGCCGGCCAAGACCAGCGACGACTGGGCGGTCATTGCCAGCCGGATGTCGAAGGTGCCCCAGGCGCTCACGGAGTACCGGGCCAGCCTGGCCGCGGGCCTCAGCCAGGGGCTGATCGCCGGCCCTAAGGTGGTGAGCACCGTCATCGGCCAGCTTGGTGACTGGGCGGCCGCGGATGGCGGCAAGGGATGGTTCGCTCAATTCGCGGCCGGCGCCGCCGGCGCGGGCGTGCCTGACTCGCTGCGGGCGGCGCTTGACGATGCCGCGCGGTCCGCGGCGCAGGCCGTGGCCAGGCTGACAGGCTGGCTGCGAACCGACTACCTGCCCCGGGCCGCCACCCAGCCCGATGGCGTGGGCGAGGAACGGTACAAGGTCAGCGCCCGCTTGTTCACCGGGGCGAACCTCGACCTGGCTGAGGCTTATTCCTGGGGCTGGTCACAGTACCTGGAACTGCGCAAGCAAATGCGTCAAGAGGCGGAACGGATTGTTCCAGGTGCGAGCGCCAGGGAAGCCATGGACTACCTGAACGCCAATGGCGAGGCCGTGGAAGGGGTCGATGCCATCAGGGCGAAGTTGCAGCAGATGATGGACGATGCCATCGCCGACCTGGACGGAACCCACTTCGACATCGCCGCTCCGGTGCGGACGGTGGAGGCCAGGATCGCGCCCGAGGGCAGCGCCGCCGCACCGTACTACACCGCCCCTTCGAACGATTTCTCCAGGCCAGGCCGCACCTGCCTGCCCACGCTCGGCCGGACGAGGTTCCCGCTGTGGAACCTGGTGAGCACCTGGTATCACGAGGGAGTTCCCGGTCATCACCTGCAGATGGCGCAGTGGCGCTACCTGTCAGGCCAGCTGTCGGTCTACCAGACGAGCGTTGGCATGACCAGTGCCTGCGGCGAGGGCTGGGCGCTGTACGCCGAGCGGCTGATGGACGAACTCGGCTACCTGACCGGACCGGGCCACCGGCTCAGCTATCTCGATGCGCAGATGGCGCGCGCGATCCGCGTGGTCATCGACATCGGCATGCACACCGCGCAGACGATCCCGGCCGGCTCCCCGGTTGGGGCGGGCCAGACCTGGACGCCTGAGCTGGCCCGTGAGTTCTTCGGGATGCACAGCGGCAGGCCGGCCGCGTTCCTTGACAGCGAGATCATCCGCTACCTGAGCGCGCCAGGCCAGGCGATCAGCTACAAGCTGGGCGAGCGCGGGTGGCTGGCTGGCCGGGACGCCGCCCGGGCGGCGCACGCCGCGCGCGGTGAGGAGTTCGATCTCAAGGCGTGGCACATGGCGGCGCTGTCACTCGGCTCGCTTGGCCTGGATGACCTGACCGACGAGCTAGCCAAGCTGTAGAAGGCGGTGAGCCCCGCCGCAGCCGGCGGGGCTCACCGCACGGGTCACCCTGGCTCAGGGATAGGTGACCACGTCACTTGGACCACCGAAACTGGAGTTCACCGCTGCCCCGGTCCCGTTGATCACCGACTGGATGCCGCCAGAGCCATTCAGGAACACCGTCAGCAGGTCATGGAAGGTCACGCCGGCAGTGTGCGGCGCCTGGAACGCCATCGCGTTCTCGATCGCCACCCCCTGGTTGAAGAAGCTGTAACTGCCCATGCCGAACCCGGTGAATGAGGTGACGCTGGCCGGCACGAAGAAGGCCGGGTAGCCGTTCTGGGTCGAACTCGACATCCAGGCTGACTGACTCGGCACTTCGTAGGGATTCTCGTTCTGGAAGAAGATGACCTCGCCGCCCTGTCCGTTCCAGATCACCTCGTCCTTGACGAAGTGCTCCACGAACAGGCCGTCGGCAAGCACGTTGCTGCCGTTGACGATGAGCCCGGTGTTCGACGTGTCGCCGGTGAAGGTCCCGGCCCCGGCGCCGTGGTCGGCTCGCCAGCACCAGACGTCGTCGATCATGGAGTTGTTGCTGTTGTCGATGAACGCGGTCGCCGCCGTCCCTGCGGTGGCCCCGCCGATGCGGAAGAACACATCATCGATCGTTACCGGGTCGCTGGCGTGGCTCACCGTCGAGCCCTGCGTCCCGACCTGGAGCAGCGCGGACGAACTAGTCGTCCCCGCGTCGAAGATGATTCCTGAGATGTTGACCCCGTTTACATCGGCCACGTTCATCGTGATGTTGCCGGCGGTCGGGACGAGCGTCGGGAAGCCGAGGCCGATGATCTTGGTGTCGGCCTTGGTGACGTTGATGGTGGAGTTGATGCTGTACACACCGGGGGTGAAGATCAGGTTGTCGCCGGCCGCGAGCGCCGCGTTGATGGTGGCGACCGTGCTCGACGGCGTGGCCACGTAGAAGGTGTTCAGCGACAGCGACGTGCCTGGGGTGTTGGTGGTGGCCGTCCAGGTCGGGCCGGACGAATTGGCATGCAGGGACGGCACGAACACGTTCATGGCCCCGGCGGAGTTGGCGTAGAGGTAGGGTTCCTCCTCCGTGCGCGGGCAGGTGCTCAGCGTGGTGTAGGAACTCGGGCCGCCGCTGTCACCTGAGTTGCCGGCAAAGGACTGCGCCGGGGCACCGGGGTCACCGCAGAACACCTGGTTCCACACCGAGTTGCTCCAGCCGTCCAGGCTGGAGTTCCTGGTAAAGAACTGCTGCTGCGAGCCGTTGGTGATGGTACCGCCGGTGAACCGGGAGTCGGCGATGAAGCCGCCGCTGGCGAAGTCAGGCGAGCCGGTGCAGTAGTCCATCAGCGAGAGGTTGCCGTTGATCTGGACTCGCCGCATGGGCGCGGCCTGCGACACCGCCCAGAAGTCATCGCCGGCATAGCAGCCGGTGTTGCCCGAGACGTTGATCGTGAGGTTGGACATCGACCGCCAGAAGTTGTCGGTCGCGTTGCAGTTGGTCTGGACCCCGCCCGGGCACTGGTTGAATACCTGGAACGCGCCGTTGATCACCACCTGGCTGGGGTTCTGGCCAAGTCCGGCCACGCTGGTGTAGTACCCGACGGTAAACATCAGCGGGCTCGACGCCGAGCCGTAGGTGCCTGGCTCGAAGAAGATGGCGTTGCGCTGGGTGCCGAACTGGTTGGACACCTGCTGGTTGCTGATGGTGTTCAGGGTGCTCTGGATGGATGCCTGACTCATGCTCGGGGTGAAGATGGTGACGTTCGGGCCGAGGCTGCCGCCGGTCGGCGGTGGGTTACCGCCCCCGCCACCGCCCCCGCCACCGCCCGTGCCGTTGGTGAAGACGCTGAACTCGGCGATCGACCACCAGTTCGTCGAGACGCCTGCCGTGAGTACCACCCTGATGTACTGAGCGGTCTGCGCGGCGAAGCTCACAGTTTCCGGCGAGGAGGTGCCTGTCCCGGTCGCTACTGAGGTGAAAGTGCTGCCGTCGGTCGAGACTTCCACGTTGAAGCCACGCGCATAGTCACCAGACGAGCCGGCCGCGTTCATTTCAAGCTGATTGAAGTTCTGCGCTGAGCCCATGTTGACCTGGAAGAACATCCCGGACGACTGATCAGCGTCCGACGAGAACCTGGTGCTCAGGTTGCCGTCGATCGCGTTCGCCGGCGCATCAGCTGCCGACGACGACGTGTTGGAGCTCGCCACCCAGCCCGCCTCGCCAAGCGCGGTTTCCGGCGTGCCGTTGAAGGCTGTGAACTCGGCGATGGACCACCAGTTCGTCGTGACACCCGCCGTCAGCACCACCCTGATGTACTGCGCCGTCTGCGCGGCGAAGGTGATCGTCTGCGGTGACGAGGTGCCGGTGCCAGTAGCGACCGAGGTAAACGTCGTCCCGTTGGAGGAAACTTCGACGTTCCAGCCGCGGGCGTAGTCCCCGGTCGATCCGCCGGCGTTCAGCTCGATCTGGTTAAAAGTCTGAGAAGAGCCCATGTTCACCTGGAAGAACATGCCCGAGGCCTGATCGGCATCGGAGGAGAATCTGGTGCTCACGTTGCCGTCGATGGCATTGCCTGGCGCATCGGCGGCAGAGGACGTCGTATTCGAGCTCGCAACCCATCCAGCCTCGCTCAGCGCGGTCTCGACGGCTTGCGCGGCCGGAGCGACCGCGACGAGCTGAACGGTGCACAGCGCGAGCATGGTCGCCAGCGCGGTGATCGTGCCGATCACGCCGCCGCCGAGTAACCGGGACCGTTTGTCCATGTACCTCTCCGAGTTTTTCTAAAACTTGAACTAACTCGTGAAGTTACTCCGCTGCGCGACTAAGTCAATAGCTGGCTAGCTGGCGTTCCCGTTGCTGACCTCGTGCTCGATCGCGTGCTCGATCGCGTGCTCGGCGATGAACTTCCTGTACCAGGTCGCGCTGGCCTTCTCGATCCTCGCCTGGGTGCCGAAATCGACGAAGACCAGCCCGAACCTCCGGCTGTACCCGTCGGCCCACTCGAAGTTGTCGAGCAGCGACCAGACAAGGTAGCCGCGCACGTCAACGCCATCATGAACGGCCTTGAGCGTCTCGGTCAGGTGCTCGTCCAGATAGCGAACCCGCTCGGTGTCGTTGACCTTGCCGCCGGGATCCACGTAGTCGTGAAACGGCGCGCCGTTCTCGGTGATATACAACGGCACGGCCGGGTACTCATCGCGCAGCCTGCGCAAGACCCGCCCCAGTCCCGCCGGCGACGCGTCGATGCCGCCCGCGGTCAGCCGCCCGGTCGCGGGCAGCACGCGGGCCTGGTGATACGGCTCGTCGCTGTCGTGGACGACCGTCTTGGTCTCGTAATAGTTCACGCCGCTGAAGTCGAGCGGCGCCGAGATTACCCGCAGGTCTCCGTCACGGATGAAGTCGATGGGAACCCTCGCTGAGTACCAGTCCAGCAGGTCGGCTGGATAGGTGCCGCGAAAGACGGGATCGAGGAACCAGCGGTTTTCGTGGCCGTCGAGTCGCGTGGCCGCGGCGACATCCTCGGGCGCACCGGTTGCCGGGCTGATGTCGGACAGGAGCACCGAATTGCCAGCCGAGGCGTCTGGTGCCGCGATCCTGATCTGTCGCATGGCCTCGCCGTGCGCGAGCAGCAGGTGATGCGACGCGGCCAGCGCCGACCGCAGGTCGACGATGCCGGGTGCGTGACGGCCCTGCAGATAGCCGATCATCCCCGCGCAGAATGGCTCGTTCACGGTGACCCACATCGGCACCAGATCGCCAAGCGCGCCGAGCACCGTGTCAACGTACTCGCAGAACCTGCCCACGGTGTCCCGGCAGGCCCAGCCACCGGCGTCCTGCAGGGGCTGCGGCAGATCCCAGTGAAACAGCGTGGCCATCGGCGTCAGCCCTCGGGCGAGTATGCACTCGGTCATGCGCCGGTAGAAGTCGAGCCCGCGCTTGTTGACCTGCCCGCTGCCATCGGGAATCACCCGAGGCCAGGCTATGGAGTAGCGGTAGCAACCTAGCCCGAGGCCCGCTGCGAGATCCAGGTCGCTGTCCACGCGATGATAGTGATCACACGCGATATCGCCGGTGTCACCGTGCGTCACGCGGCCGGGCGCCGCCGCGAAAGTGTCCCAGATTGACGGGCCCCTGCCATCCTCCCGCGCCGCGCCCTCAATCTGATAAGCCGAGGTCGATGCGCCAAAGAGAAAGCCGGGCGGAAAGTGTAAGTCGGCCAACGACGGTGGTCCCCTTCACACCAAGACGGTGCTCCCCTTCGCACCAGCGCGGTGCGCCCTTTCACACCAAGACGGGGAGTTCAGTACTTAGACTAAGGTTCGAGAAAAGCACGGGTTTGTCAAGGCACCGCCTTGAGACCTTACTCTCCCCGACCCGGCCGGCGCCATATCCTCGCCCGCACGGCCCGCCCCGGCCCCTTGAGTCGCGGTAGCTAGTGAAATGTCGGTTCGGGATGGTCAATTTAGGCGCGAGGTCAGGTCACGGGGCGGCGGGCGGCTACCGGGCTCATAGCGCCGCAGTTGAGCAGGCGCGCGACCGGGAGGGTCGCGCCGCCGAGAGCTACGGCGTCCTGGCCCAGCTCGGCCCTGATGATTCGCACGCCGCTGAAGGGCAAGCGCAGTGCCTGGGCCTTCGCGGCCACCGTGATCGCGCTGAGCAGGGGGCCGCTTAGCTGCTGGCCGAGCCAGCCGCCGACGACAACTCGTTCTGGGTTAAACAGGTTGACCAGGTTGGCGATGCCGGCCCCCAGATAGGTGACGATCTCGTCCCGGACCTGGGCCGCGGCGGCGTCAGCGGAGGCCATGATGCTGGCGAGCGCACGCTCGGAGTCGGCCGGGCTCGCTTTGCTGTCGCCGCCGGCCAGCTCGGCGTACCTGGTGGCGATCGCCGTCGCGCCAACGTAGGCTTCCAGGCAGCCCCTGGCCCCGCACCGGCAGGTGCGGCCGCCCACAACGACGGTAGTGTGACCCCATTCCCCCGCGCTGCTCGTCGCGCCCCGGTAGACCTCGCCGTTGCTGATCACGCAGGTGCCCACGCCGGTGCCGAGCAGCACGATGATCGCGTTGTCGGTGCCACGGGCGGCGCCGAACCACTGCTCGGCCTGGCCGAGCGTCTTGGCGCCGTTGTCGACGAGCACTGGCAGGTCCACCATGCCGCGCAGCATCGCCTCGACCGGCACGGCGTCCCAGCCGACGCTCTGCCCGTGCACGACCGCGTCGTCGCCGTGCTCGACCAGGCCGCCGTGCTCGACCAGGCCGGGCACCGCGACGCCTACGCCGAGAATGGCGCGCTCGTCGACCCCTGCATCGGCGATGACTGACCTGATCCCATCCGCGACGTGGGTCAGGGTGTCGAGCGGGTCGAGCACCGCCATGTCCGTCGCCGACCTGTGCCTGGCCCGCATTCGCAGTCGCAGGTCAAACAGCTCGACCAGGACCGCGGTCTCCCCGACGTCGACGCCGATCACATAGCCGTAGTCAGGGTTGACCTCAAGCAGCCCGCGTGGCCTGCCCCCGTTGGAGTCCTCGAGCCCGACCTCGGCGATCACGCCCTCGGCTACCAGATCGGCGACGAGGTTGCTCACGGTGGCCGGGCTGAGCCCGGCCTGCACGCCGATCTCCTGCCGGGTGAGCGGGCCGCCGAGAAAAACCTGCCAGAGCGCACGGGAACGGTTGCTGCGCCGCAGGTCACGGACCGTAGTGGTGTGAAAACCGGCCATTGCCTGCCTAGCGATCGAGACGAGACGACATGAAGAGAACTAGGATAGTTTACGACGTGGAGGAAGCTCGCCCCGGCAGTGTCCTCCACGAAGTATTCAGCAGGGGTGAGCGGCAGGCCGTTGAGCGCTGGGCTGGTGCGGATGGCGGAGGCGTACCGGCTGATCGCGGAGTTGACCGCGCGGGCCGGGCTGCCGGGCGTCCGGGCGGAGCGGCTTTCTGGCAGGGCGGGGGCG
>DASTJM010000060.1:0-3690 GCA_035716545.1 Streptosporangiaceae bacterium | reverse complement strand
CGCCTGGGCGGTCTTCCGCCGCCGCGCCCACGCGACCAGGACCTGCCGCTCCTCCGCGCTGAGGTCCAGCGCCACCAGCTTCGGGCTCGCCATTCCCCAAGTCTAGTAGGCGTAAACGAATTTACGACTCAGGACACTAGGAGGGCTGCTGATGTACGCGATTGTCACTCTGGGTCTAAGGCTCGTTCCGGCAGCCGTCTCCATGTGGGTCGTCCCCGCAGTCCAGAGACCCGCCACAACTGCCATCGGCACCTATCGCGCGGGCCGACTGACCGCGATTGCCTACGGGCTTGCCTGGGCACCGCTCGGGGCGTTTGTCGGGATCCTCATATTCTCGCCCATCTACGGGTCAACTGCCTGGCTGGCCGGCACGCTGCTGCTTGCGACTGGCTGCGGGGCCTGGATCGCGCTCATGAGGGGGCAAGTCCCAGCCAACTGACTCAAGCTCTTCCCATTCCAGCTCAGTCCGGCCGAAGAACGGCTCCATCTGACGTCCCCCCAGATTGCGCGCCCACTCGACTCCGCACGATACACGCTGAAGTAGCCAAATAGGATCTATAGATGTCGAGGCGTTCCATAAAGGTGGCCCACAGCGACTCGCGCGGCGGTCGGATCTGTCTCAGCCGATCCAGGCGATGTCAAAGATGCGGATGATCTCGGCTGCGTCATCAACTCGAAAGGAGAGCAGCCCTAAGCCCTGGCCAAACACGGCCTGCCGGTACGCGGAGCCCCCGCGAGCGCTCATGAGATCCGCATCCCACGGCGCGTCGACCAAGTCCACGACGCGTTCCACCGAGGCGTCGAAGGCGTCTGTGGCAGGCCGTTGAGCTGGACCAGCGCTTTGCCTTCGAAGCCGAAGCGGTAGCTCATCCTCGGCTGCGGCGCCGACGCTGGGCTGCGGCTACCCGGTCGGCCCAGTCGGGAACGACCTGCTCGATCGGCGTCCAGTCATCCGAGCCGGTGCGCACTGCCGCGAGCCTGTCTTCGAAGCCCGGGTCTGAGTAGGCGACCGCGCGCAGCCGCCATAGCCGTAGTACGTGGTGCAGTTGCCGGTACTGCTCTGGCCGGCGGGCGCCTGCGGCTGCCTCGTCATACTCGGCGAGGAACTGCTCGCGGTATTCGGCAGGCAGGGCGCGCAGGATCTCCATCGGGTCGTCCGGGTCGTAGTCGTCCACCGGCAGCGCGCTCATGCATCCATCATCGCGCACCGGACCGACACTCGGCGCAAGACCCGACGTTCGCAAGCAAGCCAGCTCGTCTGTTCCGTCGATCAATATGCAACACAAGCTAGCGGGGGACGACCCGCCGGGCGAGGGCTATCTGGAGAAGGCGGGCCGTCTCGGGGAGGCCCGGCACCGGGTCGAGCAGATCGTGCTGTCGCAGGAAGTCCTCCTGCCCACCCGAGCCAGGAGCAAACGAGGACGAGACGCCAGCGAGCAGCGCGGCGGACGGGCCATGGGGGCTGGATTTCCTCCACGACCAGCAGCCGCGCGCAGCCCAGCGACAGCGCAGGAAGGCAGGGGCACGCGACTGCTCAGAAGCGACCCAAGCCGTGGGCCGAAACCCACCCGTCCGGCACCCGTTACGTCTGGCGTTTCGAGAGCGAGAAATACCGCACCTCTTTCTACAACGACGCTGAAGAAGCGCTCGACGTCTTTTCGCGCTACAGCTTCCTTGACCACCACTAGCCCTGGGCGTTGATCTCTATCGAAGCCAGCTTGGCAACCGACCTACATCGGGCCCGCTCAGCGACCTTGCCCCCCAAAGTGCCCCCGGCCGGGCTCTATGAGATGACCGCTGACTGCCTCAAACCACCTCTGACCTGGTCAGGTCCTCACATTTGGCGGTGACCTGCGAGAACGGGTGTTGCCCGGAGTGCTGTCCGCGGCTTAAGCGGGTCGTGTCCACGGTGTTATGTGGTTGCTTGCGCGGTGTCGGGGCGATGGGCGCGGCCCGGCGTATCGTGCGCGTGCCGGCATCGGCGATGGTGAGGGTGAGGGCTTCGAGGTCGGCCGCGAGGGCGCGGAGCGGGCGATGGTTGTCGAGCCATTGCCGGTAGTCGTCGAGCTGGTCGTCGGGGACGAGCCGGGTGACGGTCTTGCGGCCACCTTGCGGGTCCGCTGCCGGTAGGGGCCGTGCAGGGCGGGCGGGTCGGCGTGGCAGCGGCAGCCGGGCGGGCGAGTCGGTGAGTCCGGTAGCGGACGCCGAAAGTGAGGTGGTCGGCATTGTTCAGCTCAGCCATGGTCAAGCCTCCCTCATGACGGTGCCACCAGTTTATCTTGACTTATTCTCCCATACTACTGAGTTGTTTGGGCATGCTACTCGCTGGTTACGGTTGGCTGGTGGTCAATCCGAGGAGCATCAAGCCGCCCTACCAGCAGGTAGGCGAGATCTTGATGGCCCGGATCCAGTCTGGGCAACTCCCGAAGGATGAGCGCCTACCGTCCGAAGCCGAACTCATGGCCGAGTTCGAGATAGGGCGGACAACTGCGCGCCGCGCCGTGGCCTGGCTGCGCGACGAGGGCCTGGTCAGGACCATCCCCACCCGAGGCACCTACGTGCTCTGAAGGCACGCGCACTTAGGAGTACCGCGATCTGGCGATCCTGCAGGCTGCGGGCGGCAACAGTCTGCGCAGCGCGTGAATGTCGGCGGTCGCCGCCGTTCCATGAGAATGGGGTTTCAGCCTCGTCTGCGGACCGATCGCCGACCCGGTCGCCGCTGACGCCAAAACCAAGATCGGCGTGCTTCTCTGACATCAAGGTGGTGACGGGCCAAGAGTTAGACGCGCGCACAGCATGTGACCGAGGCGAAGATCGCTGCCGTCAGGTTCCGCGCACCTAAATCTTCCCTCCGCCATACATCCAGGGACACGGGCGACGTCGTGTTCATGCAGCCTGAAGCAGCTTTAGCGTCCGCTGCGGGTCGCCGCGGCAGGCTGGCAATCTTACGGACTGACTTCGGGTGCTCGCGAGACCAGACCCCGATGCTTGCCGGCCGACCAGATCCCCAGACCAGCAGTTCTGTTCCGCTTGGGTTTCACGCGGCAGGAAACCAACCCGGGGGGAGGTCATATTGCCGGCCATCCGCGTCAATGACCTTGCCATCGTCTTTCCAGTCGGTCACGGCAAGTCCTGCATGATGCTCACCCCAGGTCACGTTGCTTAGCAGCTTGCCGAGCCCGGCGCGGCCTCGGTCTGGTTCGTGAAGGCAGTTACCGGGGTGCTGCTAGCCGGTGGCGGGTGTCGGGTGCTCGGGCAGTCTTGGCGCGGCGTGGCGAGGCGGGATGCCTTGCCGCGGTGGGTCATCCTTATTGTCGTGGGATCGCCGGAATCGGGCAGTGGCGACGATCCGGCTGTCGCCGCCGGATGGGGTGTCGGCTTTCGTCGCCAGGGTGCTTGATCAGCTGACTGTCAGCGCCTGGTTGCCGGCGGCGCTGCTGACGGTAGGTGTCGCCATATTGTTGCAGTTCCGCGGTTCGGGCTCGGTGAATGTGCTGCTGGCTGTCATGGATCTGACCAGGGACCCGGTGCTGGTGATCATGATCCCGCTCCTTGTCCTGGCGACTGTCGTGACGCAGGCGTTCGCGTTCGAGGCCATCAGGACGCTGGAAGGGTATTGGAGCGGTCCTGCCAGCCTGCTCCGGACGTTGATGATCCGCTGGCATGTCCGCCGGAGACGTGTTCTCAAAG
>DASTJM010000059.1:0-7465 GCA_035716545.1 Streptosporangiaceae bacterium | reverse complement strand
CCGCGCAGCACCTCGAGGAGCACCTGGGCGTGCCCGCGGGCCATGCCGGCATCCGTCTGGCCCGCTTGCGGCTGGTAGCCGAAATACCGCCAGCCGTCGATCACCTGCTCCGGCGAGCCGCGGCTGATCCCCAGCTGGAGGCGGCCGCCGGCGATGAGGTCGGCGCGCCGACGTCCTCCGCCATGTACAGCGGATTGCCTTAGTTCGGTTTGCCCAAGACCACGCCTGCCCGGTAGCGTGCCGGTATGCGCCTGCTTCCCGTCATCCGGTTGTCGCTGCTGACTGAGAACACCACGTCCCCCGAACGTCAGATGGACAAGATCACGGGCTATGCCCAGGGCAACGACCATGAGCTAGTGCCCGTCACGGAAGCCGACTACGACTTGGACGTGTCCGGCGCTGTCTCTCCCTTCGACCGGCCCGGACTTGGCCCGTGGCTACACGAGGACCGGCTACACCGCTGGGATGCCCTGGTCGTTGCCAAGCTGGACCGCATCTCACGGTCTCTCTTCGACTTCACAGCGCTGCTGACGTGGCTAGAAGCGCACGGCAAGGCGCTGATCGTCCTTGACCCGATGATGGACCTAACACGCCCAGAGGGGCGAGTCATGGCCCACATGCTGATGACGTTTGCCGAGTACGAGCGTCAGATCATCGGGCAGCGCGTACAGGATGCCTACCGGAAGAACGTCGTGTCCGGTAAGTACCCAGGTGGCATGGTCCCGTTCGGGTACACGGTCTTGAAGGTAGCGGGGGGTTGGCGGTACGAAGCCGATCCCGTGTACGGCCCGCTCGTTGCCGAGATGGCAGAGCGCTACCTCCGGTATGAGTCGCTAGGGAGCATCGCGCGCTGGCTACAGGAGTCGGGCATACCGTCGCCCAAGAACGTGATCAGGCAGCGCAACGGCAAGCCCCTGACCGACACGCCTTGGACCCCCGTTGCGGTTCGGATCATCCTGTCTGGCTATGCGATCCTTGGCGCGGTGACGAACGCCAAGGGTCCGGTCCGCGACTCAGACGGCGTAATCGTCTACCGTGCGCCCGCCCTGGTCAGCATGGATGTCTGGGAGCGCGTGCAGGCCCGGCTAGCGCAGAACGTCAAGCCAACGAGGGTGAACACGTCTCCTCTGCTACAGGTCGCGTTCTGCGGTCAGTGTGGTGCTCCGATGCACGCGACAACCACCAGGGGCGACACGGGAGGGCGGTACTACAACTACCGCTACTACCAGTGCTTCAACGCCGGGCAGCGTAGGGACAAGTGCGACGCACGGCGCGTCAAGGGCAACCCGCTAGACGAGGCCGTACACAGCAAGCTTCTAGAGGTAGTCGGGCACGTTGAGCTAACGGAAGACAAACTCATACCCGGTCGTGACTACAGCGAAGAGATTGCCAGGGTCGCTGAGCGCATCGGGCACCTCAGCACTCAGGTAGCCATCGGCAAGGCCACGAAGCGCGACGTGAGCCAAGACCAGGCCGCGCTAGACCGGGCCAACGCTGAGCTTGCCCGCCTGTCGGAATTGGAGCCGGTAGCGGCGCGGATTGAGCCGGTACGTCTCGGCAAGACGTTCGCGCAGCACTGGGAGACCCTAGAGACCGTGGGCCGTAACGAGTTCCTACGGGCGCACGGTGTGCGGGCAGAGGTACGGCCCATGAAGCCCGATGATCCTCGTAAGGCAGAGCCGCTAGACGTGAACGTGAACGTCTCGGTTGTCCGTGAGGGTGGAACCGCGCCCGCTGATGATGCATCCACGGAGCGATTCGTCATGATCGCTGCCGACGGTATGCGAATCACGTTGCACCTGGGGAACCTCGCCAAGCTGCGCGATCGGGCGGCAACCGTCGCCTAGTGCTATGTTCCTCTTTGGATTGTTATCTTGCTCTTTGGATTGTTATCTTGGCAGCGGGAGCATCGGGTGCATCTCAACGACTATCAGCGGGCGGCGCTTCGAACGGCAGCCCCTAAGAGCAAGCACAACGAACTGTTTCATCTACTCCTAGGGCTCGTCGGCGAGACGGGCGAGATCGCTGAGAAAGCAAAGAAAATTATCCGTGACTGCGATAGCGACTTCTCGCAATGGGACGCAGAAGACCTTAAGAAGGAACTTGGCGACTCCCTATGGTATATCGCAGTGATCGCCGACTATTTCGATATTCCTCTCGATGACGTCGCTCAGCTCAACATCGCCAAGCTCGCTGACCGACAGCGAAGAGGGGTGATCGGTGGTAATGGTGATGGCCGATAACTGACTCTAGAGTTCGGTCGGTCCCTCGGCCTCAGATCAGTTACGGCAGCTGTAGTTCGTGACCGTTCTGGTGTTTGCGCAGGTCAAACACGCTCGTGGTACTGGGCGGCTGCCGCGTTCATGATCGGTTTGTGGAACACGACATTTACGCGGCAGCCGCTGCTGCCACGGTAGCCGGTGACGAGGGCCGGTCGGCGCTGCTGGCGGACTTGCTCGCCGAGGTAGCCGGATGCTTCCCCCGGCGGGAGACCAGGCAGACGTGCACCGACATGGTGAACGGGCTGCTCAGCGAACTGGAAGACGTCAACTGCTGGACGCTGGCCGAAGCGGCCGGGCACGGCGGCCCGCACAGGATGCAGCACTTGCTGTCCCGCGCGGTCTGGGACCAGGAGCTCATGCTGGACCTCGCCGCAGGCTGGGCCGCGGCCCGGCTCGGTGACGGGGACGGGATCCTGGTCATCGACGAAACCGGCGACGCCAAGTCCTCAACCGATGCGGCCGGGGCGGCAAGGCAGTACTCCGGCAGCATCGGCGGGGTCGGCTTGTGCCAGGTCACGGTCACCTTGACCTACGCCACCGGCCGGGGCCACACGCTGCTCGGGCGGGCCTTGTACCTGCCTGGGGCCCGCGCGGCCGATGAGGAGCACCGCGAACTGACCGGGATCCCCGAAGAAGTGCTGTTCGAGACCAAGCCGCAACTCGCCGGGGACCTCGTCGAGCACGCCTGCGAGCTGGGGATCGACGCGGCGATGGTCGCCGGCGACGAGGTCTACGGCGGCCGTGATCTGCGGCACCGCATCCGCGGCCTGGGCCTGGGCTACGTGCTGGCCGTCCGCTCCAACCACGCACTGACCCTGACCAGCGGCAAGACGATGACCGCCGCCACGGCCGCGCGGCTGGTCCCGGCAGGCGCCTGGTGCCGGATGCCCGCCGGGACCGCGACCAAGGGCGCCCGCGACTATGACTGGGCGATGATCGGGATCGCCGCCGACGACACTCCCGAGGGCCAGGACGAAGGGCACAGCGTGCTGCTGGTCCGCCGGCACCGCTACACCCGGACCCTGTCGTACTACCAGTGCTGGACGCCCCAGCCCGTCCCGCTGGCCTGCCTGGTCGCGGCTGCGACCGCCCGCTGGAGAATAGAGGAGGATCACCAGCAGGCCAAGCAGTGCTCCGGCCTGGACAAAGGCCAGGTCACCTGCTGGAACTCCTGGCACCGGTGGACCGCCGTCGCCCTGCTCACCTACATCTACCTCACGGTGGCCGTCGCTCTCGAACGCGCCCGCGACGCCCTGCCCGCCACCGCCGCCGTGATGATCGCCGTCACCGTCCCCGAAATGGCACGGCTGCTGCGCGGCCCCGTCATCCCCCTGCCCCACCGGGACCGGGCGCACGTCCTGCACTGGTCCGACTGGCGGCGCCGCCACCAGAAACGCGCACAGCAAGCCCACCAGCGCTGGAACGCCTACGCAGACACCGTCACCTGATTACAACGAACTACAACTGCCGGTGCGCCGGGATAAACCGGCACGAAGGAGGAGATGGAAGAGCTCCACGCCGAAGGGCTAGCGACCCACGGTGACCCTGAGTCATGCGCTGCGTCCCGTGAGGGGCGCGGTGAAGCGTTGGCAGGGGCACGTGCAGGCCGGGTTATTGAGCCGCGAAATGTAGGAGACCGGGGTGCCGACGCCGTCGGCAGAGCGGAAGGCAACACCCCTGGCGGCGTTATCGCGAGTCGTCAGGGGGCCTCGCGCGGTCAGAGATCCATGGCATGTGCGGAACCTTCGTGCGCGAGAACCGGGAGGTCCCGTGCCTGCCCGTCCGCGTGGTCTGCGGGCGGGCCGCCGGGGGAACGCTGCGGCGGTAATCCCCGGATGTACGGGCGCGGGAAGTCGGATCGCTTCGTAGTACCTGCGAGCCTGCCGAACGAGGCCACGGGCTGAGGAGGCAGGGGAGGAAAGGAAGTGAGTTGTGGGGAACACGGGCAGTGAAACACGCCCCGGACGCAGTGCCGGGCCAGGCGTGTCAAGTGGGCTGGGCCGTGTGCGCGAGGTCGCGCGAAGGGACAAGGACGCGCGGTTCACCGCGCTGCTGCACCATGTCACGCCGGGGCTGCTGCTGAGGTCGTTCGACGGCCTGAAGAAAGACGCGGCTCCCGGCGCCGACGGGGTGACCTGGCGGGATTACGAGCGCGGTGCGCTTCCCCGCCTGGTGGCCTTGCGGGACCGGGTTCAGGAGGGGAAGTACCGGGCGCTGCCGTCGCGGCGCGTTTACATCCCGAAGGCGGACGGGCGGCTGCGGCCGCTCGGCATCGCGTCGCTGGAGGACAAGGTTCTCCAGCGCGCCGTCACGGAGGTGCTGAACGCGGTTTACGAGGCGGACTTCAAGGGCTTCTCCTACGGGTTCCGGCCGGGACGGTCCCAGCATGATGCGCTGGACGCTCTCGCGGTCGGGCTCGGGAAGCGGGTGAACTGGGTGCTGGACGCGGACATCCGCGGCTTTTTCGACCATCTCGACCGGGGATGGCTGGCGAAGTTCCTCCGGCACCGGATCGCGGATGAGAGGGTCCTGCGGCTGGTCAGCAAATGGCTGAACGCGGGAGTGCTCGAGGACGGGCAGTGGTCCGACAGCGGGGAGGGCACGCCACAGGGGGGGTTATGTTCAGCTGAACATAAACCGCCTTATGAGCAGTGCGGGATTATGCGCAGCGCCGTCCTGATGTCCCTGGTGAGGGCGATGACGGGGATCGACCGCTGCGCATAACCCTTCGTGGCGCTGAGGATCACAGGCTGGCGAGCCAGCTGAGCAGCCCGTGGTCGTGGTTCCATTCGGGCAGGTCGTCGGTGATGATTTCGGTGTAAGCGGCTTCGAGGGCTTTGCGTTTGGCTTCGGTGGAGGCCCTGGCGTAGATGTCGGTGGTGGCCAGCTCGACATGCCCGAGGATGTCGCGGATGTAGGGCAGTGGCACGCCGCTGTCGTAGAGATGCATTGCCCGGCTATGTCGTATGACGTGCGGGCTCAGGTCGGCTCCGGCGAGTGCGGGGTCACCGGCCCGGGCCTGGTATTTGCCGATGATCCAGGCGATGCCGCCGCGGCTGAGCCTGCTGCCGTGCTGGCCCGTGAACAGCGGCTGGTCGTCGTGTCCGGGCTGATCGAGGCCCTGCTCGGCCAGGTAGGCGCTCAGCAGCGCGGCGGTGTTACCGCCGAGTGGGACGTGGCGGATCTTGGCGCCCTTGCCTGTCAGCGCGGCCAGCGGCGGGGGTTGCAGGCGGATGTCGCGCACGGTCAGGCCGGCGAGCTCGGACACTCTGGCGGCGGTGTCGTAGAGGGTGGCCAGCAGGGTCGCATCACGCCGGCCGCGCCGGGTGGTCCGGTCGGGTGCGGCGAGCAGAGCGCGGGTCTGCCCGGCTGTCAGGTGATTCACGGCCTGCCGGGTCTTTTTCTTGGCGGGGATCGCGAGAATGTCCTGGCAGGCGGCCATCCTGGCCGGGTCCTGGGCTTGCAGCCACCGGAAGAACGAGCTGATGGCGGCCAGCCGCTGGTTGCGGGTGGAGGTGCTGTTGTGACGTTCAGTCTCCAGCCAGGTCAGGAAGGCGGTGATCGCCTCAGCGTCGATGCTGTCGAGGGTGAGTTTCTCGGGAGGGATTGAGCTAACGTCGCCGAACCAGGTGATCAGCAGTTTGAAGGTGTCCCGGTAGGACGCGATCGTGTTCGGTGAGCTGCCCCGCAGCCCGGCCAGGTGCGAGGTGAGGTAACGGTGCAGGAACACCGCGAAGTCAGTCGCCATCGCCCGCCCCGGCCGTCAGGGGCGGGACGATGTCTCCGAGGGCTTGCTGGACCCGGGCGATGATGTGCGGGTAGGACTCGGCGGTCAGCCGCAGGTAGTAGTCGGTGTCGGCGATCGAGGAGTGACCCGTGTAGGCCTGAAGGACCGGCAGTAGCGCGCCGGCGTCCTCCCCGGCCGCGAACCATCTGGCCAGGTTATGGACCGCATGCGAGTGACGCAGGTCGTGGACCCGCGGGCCGCGGCCGCGGCCTCCGTGGGGAATGCGGGCCTGCCACAGGAACCGGCGGAAGTTCTTGTCGATGTTGGCGAGCGTCAGCGGCCGCCCGGCCGTGCCGGGGAAGAACCAGTCCCCGCCGGTGCGCCCGGCCACCTGGGCATGGTAGCCAGCGAGCCGTTGCCGCAGCGGCGCGCTGACGGGGACCTGCCGGTCCTTGCCGCCCTTGCCCTCGCGGATAGTCAGCACGCCGTTCTCGACGTCCACGTCACCGAAGTGCAGCAGTCGCGCTTCGGAAACACGCAGGCCGCAGGCGTAGATCGTGCGGAACAGCACCGGCATCACCAGGTGCCGGAACGGCACCTGGCAGTCGTAATGGCACCGGTCGGCCTGAGCGAACAGGGCCGCCAGTTCCGCGCCGGTGTAAATATGCGGAACGTAGCGGGCGGGCCGGGGCAGCGTCCCGCCGGGCAGCACGTACGCCTGGATGCCGCGACGGCCCAGCCAGCGTGCCAGCTCCCGCACCGGCGCGGCCAGGCCCTGCAGCGTCGCCGGCGTGACACCCCGCTTCCGGGCCGCGGTGATCCACGCCTCTGCCGAGGCCCTGTCCGGTGCCTGCAGCCCGGGGTGCCCAGCGGCGCAGAACGCGGCGAACCGGGCCAGCACCCGCTCCTCGGTGTCGTACTTAAAGCCCGTGGCGCGTTTCTCAGCGACCAGCGCGGTGATCGCGCCCGCCATCGTGATCGCCCCGGTCACCGTGACCCCTCCGGTGTTGCCGGCGCGTCCGGATCCAGCGCGCACCTGGCCAGCACACCGAGGGATGACTTCAGGTAAACACCGGTCGACTGGACCGACAGGTGGCCGAGGATGCCAGCGATCTGCTCCACCGGCGTGCCGCCCTCCATCAGCCGGGTGGCCAGCGAGTGCCTGAGCGAGTGCATGCCATGACGGCGCTTATCGCTCACCGGCACGTGCGCGGCCCGGGCGTGCTTGACCAGGATCTGATGCAGATGGTCCTGGTCGGAGAACGGCCCGACCGGCGCGTGGTGCCGCAAGAACACCTGCGGGCAGTCACTGGCAGGCCGGCCATGGCGGATGTAGCCGATCACCGCCCAGCCGACATCCTTCAGCAGCGGCAGCTGCACCGGGTCGCCGGTCTTGGCCTGCGTCACCAGCAGCTGGTTGCCAGGCCAGTCGAAATCAGCGAACTCGAGCCGGCGT
>DASTJM010000058.1:0-184005 GCA_035716545.1 Streptosporangiaceae bacterium | reverse complement strand
CATGATCGCGGAGCCGTTCCGGGTCCCTGCGGGAGCATTTTCCTGTTGCGGAGACTTCCCGTCGGATACCACGGCAACGCTCCACAACAAGAAAACCCTCCGCCGCGAACCCGGAAACCCTCCCCCGGGGAACCCGGAACCGCTCTCAGCGAGGACCACGCCCGGGCAACCCCGGACCCCGTCCCGGACCCGGCGGCTCGTCGCGCACTCACCGCCCGGCAGGACAGACCCACGCCAGGCAACCAGGCCAGGCCAGGCGACCGGGCCAGGCCAGGTGTCCCGGCCGAGCCGAAACGTCCGGGCCAGGCCAGGTGTCCCGGCCGAGCCGAAGCGTCCGGGCCAGACCATGCGGGCCAGATCATGCGGGCCAGTCCGGGCACCATGTCTTTAGTGCCGGGCCGCCTGAGCATGGGATGGAAAGCCGTGCAGCGCCAGCGAGCCAACGGCAAAGCAGAACGTCGCAGCCAGCGCGGCGGCGGCAGCTACCGTCGTGGACACCAAGGTCGCCCTCCCCGGCTGGCCGCACCACGGGCGATCAGTGCCCTGCGGGCCGCAGCTCCGCCGGCAGCAGTGCGTCAAGGAACGCGAACACGAGACGACGGCGCAGGCCCACCCGGACGCCTCTGCGACAAGGTGCGTGAACTAGTTAGATACGGCAGCCTGTGCCGAGGCCGACGGGGTTGGCTGCCGGACAAAGTCAGTCGCTTTCTCAGCGCATCGTGCCCTTCCCGGGCGGGCAGCGGCTGGTGAGATCCTTGATGTCAGCTGAGATTCCTGGTGGTGATGCCGGTGCCCGCGGCTGAGCAGTGATGGGTGGCATGGAGGCGTTCGGCCTGGCCGTCCTGGTGTGCGCGCTGGCTGGGGTCGTGGCCGTGTTGTCGAGCCGAGCGAGTGAGCGGCTGAGGATTCCGGCGCCTGCATTCTTCCTGATCGCCGCCGCGCTGGCGTCGGACATCTGGCCGTGGCTGGGCAGGCTTTCGTACACCGCCGTTGAGCAGGTCGTTACGGTGGCGCTGGCGGTCATCCTGTTCGACGGCGGAATGCGCATGGGCTGGCGGCGGTTCCGCTCTGTCGGGGTGGCGAGCGCGTGGATCGGCATCGCTGGAACGTTCGTCACCGCGGCGGCGGTGGCCGCGGCGGCGCACTTCTTGTTCTCCTTTGGCTGGCGGGCGGCCCTGCTGATCGGCACCGCGCTGTCGCCTACCGATCCCGCGGTGGTGTTTTCCGTGCTCGGCCGCCGTGAGATCGCTGGCCGTAGCGACCTGCTGCTGGAGGGCGAGTCGGGGGCCAACGACCCGGTAAGCATCTCGCTGCTGGTTGCCTTGCTGGCCGCGACCGGGACGGGCATTGGCGCGGTCGGGCAGGTAGGGGTGGAGTTTGTCCTTCAGATGGCGGTGGGCGCGCTGATCGGCGCCATGGGCGGCCGGGCGCTCCTGGTGTTCATGCGCCGTGTCCCGCTGCCCAGCGAGGGCTTGTATACCTTGCGGGTGCTGGCGGTGGCCCTGGTGATCTATGGCCTGGCATCGGTCGCTCACGGCTCGGGGTTCCTGGCCGTGTTCGTCGCCGGCCTTGTCATTGGTGATGAGCGGGCGCCCTACAAGGGCGAGATCGCGCATTTTCATTCCGCGCTGGCAAGTCTGGCCGAGATAGTGGCGTTCGTGATGCTGGGCCTGACCGTCCGGCTCTATGCATTGCCGGAGGCGAACGCATGGCTGACCGGCCTGGCGCTAGCCGCCCTGCTGGCGCTCGTGATCCGGCCGCTGCTGGTCGGGGTGCTATCGTGGCGGGTCCGGCTGCGGTTTAATGAGCGGCTGTTCGTCTTGTGGTCGGGGCTCAAGGGAGCGGTTCCCATTTTGCTGGGGGCGTTCATCGTCCAGGCCCGGATCGCCGGCGCACCGGTCATCTACGAGATCATCTTCGTGGCTGTTACCTTCTCTGTCATCGTGCAAGGCGGGACTATTCCCGCGTTCGCAAGGCTGCTGAAGATCCCGGTGCGCACCATCGAGCCAGAACCGTGGAGCCTGGGCATTCGCTTCCAGGACAAACCCGAGAACCTGCACCGTTTCGTCATCAGCGCAGGCGCGGCCGCCGCTCGCGCCCCCATCGGCGGGCTGCCGTTGCCCGAGGATGCCTGGATCAGCCTCATCATCCGCGACGGCCGCCCTATCCCCGCCCTCGCTGACACCATGCTGCAGCCAGGCGACGAAGTCGTGGTCCTGGCCAGCGCCCCAGACGAAGCCAGACTCCGCGGGCTGTTCGGTACCTAGCTGCCGGTCCCAGCGGGGCCTCTGCCGGATCGGCGGCGTGGCCACCGGGATGGCCTCAATCGTGGCCGTCGGCTGGCATCGCGACACGGCCACCGATCGCCCGGATGGTGGCGCGGCAGTTGTGCACCATCGCGCGGTATGAGTCCGAGAGGGCCGTGTCGCCAAGCTCATCGATCCAGCCTGGCCGCGAGCCGAACCGGCGCGCGATCTCGGCGCAATCGTGCGTTAGAGCCGTATCGAGGTGCGGAGTAGTCTTAAAGAGACTGAAGGGGCGGCATGAGCGTTTGGATGCGAGTACGCGCGTTAGCTGAGGCAAACCCGGATGCCACGGCGGTTCTCGGCTTACGGCGACTCCGCTATGGCGAGCTGACAGAACTCACGACCCAGTTGGCCAACCGTCTCGCGCTCCTGGCTCCGCGCTGCGGCCCGGGCGACGTAGTGGCCCTGCGCCTGCCCACAGGCGAGCAAGCGCTCGTGGCCCTGCTCGCGGCGCGCAGCATCGGCGCCGCATTCCTGCCGGTGGATATAACCGCCCCTGAGGCCCGTCAGGAGTACGTCATACGCGAATCGGGTGCCCGCCTGGTGGTCGAGCTAGGGACCACTGGCAGGTTGGTCGTACGCCGCGTCGACACCGGTCGTGCCGCTGCCGTTCCGCCAGATACCGCTTATCTGATCTTCACCTCCGGATCGACCGGGCTCCCGAAAGGCGTCTTGATCCCGGAGTCCGCGCTAGAAGAACGGCTTGAAGGCCTGGCGAAGGTGCCCGGCGCGCCAGCCGGGACGGTGTTTCTGGCGCTAACCGCGCTGTCCTTTGACATCTCAATGGCGGAACTGCTGCTGCCCCTGACTGTCGGCGGCGCGGTCGCCTTCGCTGACCCAGATGCCAGGCTCGACGCGATGGCTTTCGCCGCCGCCGTGGAGCGGCTGAAGCCGAACGTGCTGCAGGGCACGCCGAGCTTCTGGCACCTGATGCTCGGCAATGGATGGACAGGCGTACTTGACGCGGTGATCTGGTGCGGCGGCGAGGCGCTCACCCCCGAGCTGGCCCGCCGGCTTCGCGCCCGCTGCGTCGAACTCTGGAATCTTTATGGTCCCACGGAGGCGACGATCTGGGCCACGGCCTGGCGGTGCGACGATCCCGGGCAGGTCAGCCTCGGCGGTCCGCTGCCTGGCTCCGCGTGCGTGCTCATCGATCAGGCCGAGCGGGTCGTCTCCGGTGCCGGGGCCGAGGGCGAGATTGTACTTGGCGGGGTCGGCCTGGCGTCCGGATACCTCGACGGGCAGCGCGCGGAGCGATTCGCCCCGCTGCCAGCGTGGCCAGGCGCGCACTGGTATCGCACCGGCGACCGAGCCCGCTATCGTGATGACGGCTCGCTTGAGTTCCTTGGGCGAGACGATGCCCAGGTGAAGTACCGGGGTCACCGGATCGAGCTGGGAGAGATCGAGGCGAATCTCGAGCAGCACCCAGACGTCAGCCAGGCGGTCGTCGTGCTCTGCCACGCCGCCGATCCCCGCCATAGCCGGCTGAGCGCAGCGGTATGTACCGCTGGGAAGGTCTCGTCGGCCCAGTTGCGCAGGTGGCTCGCCGATCGTGTGACGCCAGCGATGGTGCCTCAGTCTGTCTCGGTATTTCCGTCGCTGCCGCGCACGACCTCAGGCAAGCTGGATCGCCCGGCCATCAGGGCCATGCTGGAGGCTACCGTCGTAGTCGCCTGAGGGCCACAGCGGCACCGGCTTGCCCGCAACAGCATCGGGCAGGATCACGAGGCTCACCGGCTCGCGCCCAGGCCCCGGCCCCCCGGTTACCATTTCGTGCGGGTCTGCGCCTGCCTTGTTCGTTGCACCAAAGATTTGAGCCATGAATCATGGAAGGACGCATCCGCCGCGTGCAAGGAGCCCGAACATGAAGACACCGATCTGCGACATGCTGGGCATCGACTTGCCCCTGCTGGCTTTCAGCCATTGCCGAGATGTGGTGGCCGCTGTCACCAATGCCGGCGGCTTCGGGGTGCTCGGCGCGTCGACGCACACGCCTGAGCAGCTTGAGCGTGAGCTGGCCTGGATCGACGATCACGTGGCCGGACGGCCATACGGCGCCGACATCCTGGTGCCGGCCAAATTCGTCGGCAAGGGCCAGAGCCTGGACGTGGCGGCGATGAACGCCATGATCGGCCAGCCGCAGCGTGACTTCGTCAGCACGCTGCTGGCTGAGCACGGCATCTCGGCCGGCGGCGCTAGCGGGCCCGGCGCCACCTCGATCAGCGACGAGGTGGGGGAGCGTTTGCTCGATGTCGCGTTCGGGCATCCGATCAAGCTCATCGCCAGCGCGCTTGGCACACCGCCTCCTTACATGATCCAGCGTGCCAGAGCGGCCGGAGTCCCGATCGCTGCGCTGGTCGGAGCCAGAGAGCATGCGATCAAGCAGGTCGACGCAGGCGTGGACATCCTGGTCGCGGCCGGCACCGAGGCTGGCGGGCACTGCGGAGAGGTCACCACCATGGTGCTCGTGCCCGAGGTCATCGATGCGATAAAGCCGATCAGGCGAGTACCCGTGCTCGCCGCCGGCGGCATCGTGACCGGCCGGCAGATGGCTGCCGCGATTGCGCTGGGTGCCGACGGGGCGTGGACGGGCTCGGTGTGGCTGACCACCGAAGAAGCTGAGACGGCCCCGTATACGAAGCAGAAGATGATCAAGGCGACATCGCGGGACACGGTCAGATCGCGCAGCCGCACCGGCAAGCCGTCCAGGCAGCTCAAGTCTGGCTGGACGCAGGCATGGGAGAGCGACAAGAGCCCGGGAGCCCTGCCGATGCCGCTGCAGTCACTGCTCAGCGAGCCGGTGCTGCGCCGCATTGACACGCTCGCCGAGCAGGGCGATCCAGGCGCACGGGAACTGGCGACGTACTGGGTCGGCCAGGGTGTCGGCTTGATGAACAAGGCCACGACCGTGCGCGAGGTCATCTACGAGATGGCACAGGACTTCGCGGCCGCAGCCGAGCATCTGGCCGGCGTGCTTGACGGCTGAGCTGCCTGGCGGCGACCGCGGTTAAGCTGCCCACATGCCAATTAACGGAGAATATGGGCCCAGCCCGCGCAAGTGGGTCCGTGACCAAGTGGAGACGTTCGAGAGTTCGGGCGGCACCGAGGGCACGACGCTGACCGACACCGGCCTTCCCGTGGTGATCATCACTAATCTCGGCGCGAAGACCGGCAAGGTGCGCAAGACACCGCTGATGCGCGTCGAGCACGAGGGCCGCTATGCGGCGGTTGCATCCCAGGGCGGTTCGCCGAAGCATCCGCTCTGGTACTACAACTTCGTGGCCAACCCCCGCGTTGAGCTTCAGGACGGCCCCAAGAGGATCGACATGATCGCCCGCGAGGTGTCCGGCGAAGAGCGGGCGCAGTGGTGGGACCGGGCCGTGGCGGCGTTCCCTCCGTACGCCGAGTACCAGCAGAAGACAACCCGCCAGATCCCGGTCTTCGTCCTTGAGCCAGTCGACGATGACTGGCCCGCCCCGCGCGCCCGGGACAGCCAGCGCACCGGGCAGGCGGGGTAACCCTGCGGAACCGGGTGCAGGTCAGCGGGCACGCCGCCTCTGTCTTTACGAGGTAATCTTGTAATCATGACGGAGGACGGAGGAGGTCACATGGCTGCGGACTCACCTCTTGATGCGTACTCACAGATCGTCAGCGGCGTCGCCGCCGAGCTGACTCCTAAGGTTGCCAGCCTGCGGGTCGCGCAGGCTGGCACACGGCGGGCAGGCGAGAGCCTTGGGTCGGCCGTGGTGTACACAAATGACGGTTTCCTGCTGACGAACGCGCACGTAGTCGGCAACGCGACCGGCGGAAACGCGCTGTTTTCCGACGGGACAAGTTCGCCGTTCAGCGTGGTCGGGGCCGATCCCCTGTCTGACCTGGCCGTGGTGCGCGCCGGGTCAGGCGCGCCGCCGCCGGCCGAGCTCGGCGAAGCCGAGGACCTGGTCGTCGGTCAGCTGGTGGTCGCCGTCGGCAGCCCGCTCGGCCTGGCCGGCTCGGTGACGGCCGGGGTGGTCAGCGCGCTCGGCCGGTCGCTGCCGACGCGAAGTGGCGCGGCCGTGCGGCTGATCGAGGACGTGATCCAGACCGACGCCTCGCTCAATCCCGGCAACTCGGGCGGCGCGCTCGCCGATGCGCATGCAAGGGTCGTCGGGATCAACACGGCCGTGGCCGGCATCGGCCTTGGGCTGGCGGTCCCGATGAACGCCACGAGCAGGAAGATCATCGCCGCGCTGATGCGGCACGGGCGGGTCAGACGGGCCTATCTGGGCGTCGTCAGCGCGCCGATACCGCTCCCCGCTTCGCTGCAAGAGCGAGTCGGCAGCAAGGAGGGATTGCGGGTCGCCGAGCTGGTGCCCGAGGGCCCGGCCGCGCGGGCTGGCCTGCGAGTCGGCGACATCCTGGTGAGCGCGGCAGGCGGCAAGGTAACCACGGCCCAGGACTTGCAGCGGCTCATGTTTGCCGACGCGATCGGCAGGCCGCTGGAGATCACCGTGCTCCGCAACGGTGCCCTCGTCGACGTTATCGCCCAGCCAGCCGAGCTGACCGCCGCATAAAGGGCAGGCAGGCGGCAAGGCTCAGGAGGGCGTGAACCAAACGCTCAGCTGAGTAAGTAAGAATGACTTATGAGCAAGCAGCCGAGTTCGCCGCCACCTGGTGACAAGCCCGCGCCAACCGCGCCACCGCCACCGCCGGGCTGGCGGCACTGGCTCTGGCCGATCGCCCTCATCGCGACGGTCGCCTTGTGGTTCTTCCTGCCCAGCCTCAACTCACCGAGCACGCAGAATCTGACATATCCGCAATTCCAGACCAATCTCGCGCAGCACAAGGTGAGCACCGTCAAGCTTGGCAGCGTAGAAAACGGCGCTAATACTCCTATTACCGGCACGCTCAAGAACGGTGACAACTTCACGACTGTCGGCCCGCCCAACAGCCCGACGCTCTTCAGCCAGATCAAGGCGCAGGGCGTCACTCCGAGCTTCGGCAGCCAGGGCACCGGGCTGGGCGGCGAGCTCCTCTACCTGCTCGTCATCCTCGCCCCGATCGTGCTCGTGATCTACCTGTTCAGGCGGATCTCGCGCGGCGGCGCCGGCCAGCTTCAGGGCGTGCTCGGGGCAGGGAGATCGCGGGCCAAGGTGTTCGACGCGGAGCGGCCAGATACGAAGTTCGGCGACGTGGCCGGCTACACGGGCGCGAAGGAAGAGATCACCGAGGTCGTCGACTTCCTTCGCCATCCTGACCGCTATCAGCGAGCTGGTGCCATGGCCCCGAGAGGGATGCTCATGGTCGGTCCTCCCGGCACCGGCAAGACGCTGCTCGCCAGGGCCGTGGCGGGCGAGGCCTCGGTACCGTTCTTCTCGGTGACCGGATCGAGCTTCGTCGAGATGTTCGTCGGCGTCGGCGCCGCGCGGGTGCGGGATCTGTTCAACGAGGCGCGCAAGCGGGCACCGGCGATCGTCTTCATCGACGAGGTCGACGCGATCGGCCAGCGCAGAGGCGGTTCGGGCGCGGTCGTCGCCAACGACGAGCGCGAGCAGACGCTGAACCAGCTACTGTCCGAAATGGATGGCTTTGACATGGGGCAAGGCATCGTCGTGCTCGCCGCCACCAACCGGCCCGAGGTGCTCGACCCCGCGCTGCTGCGGCCTGGCCGGTTCGACCGGCAGATCACGATCCCGCTGCCAACGCTCGACGAGCGCGCCGCCATCTTGAAAGTGCACTGCCGCGGCAAGAAGCTAGCGCCAGACGTGGACCTCACTATCGTGGCCAGGGGCACGCCAGGGTTCTCCGGCGCGGACCTCGCCAACCTCGCCAACGAGGCGGCGATCTTCGCGGTCAGGGGCAACCGGGAGGTTATCACGGCAACGGACTTCGACGAGGCCAGAGATCGCATCCTGCTCGGCCGCCGGGAAGGCTCCAACGTCCTGCTTCCCGAGGAAAAGCATGCCGTCGCCGTGCACGAAAGCGGCCACGCGATCGTGCTCGCGCTGTCCGACCACGCCGACCCGGTCGCGAAGGTCACGATCCTGCCAGCGGGCCAGGCGCTCGGTGTCACCCAGCAGCTACCGCTGATCGAGCGCCACCTATACGGCGAGGACTACCTGAGAGAAACACTCGCCGGCCGGCTCGGCGGCCGCGCCGCCGAGCTCGTCGTGCTCGGCCAGGGCTCGACCGGTTCGGCCAACGACCTGTCCACGGCCACTGACCTCGCGACCAAGATGGTGCGTGAGTTCGGCTTGTCGTCCAGGCTCGGCCCTGTCGGCTACCCGGAGGGCGGATCGGTGTTCCTCGGCGGAGGCGGCGGCGGGCTGTCGAGCAGGCCGTTCGCGGAGTCAACCCAGGCAGTGATCGACTCTGAGGTGGCCAGGCTGCTACGCGAAGCCGAGAGCACGGCGATCGAGATGATCAGGTCGCACACCGGGCAGCTTAACGAGCTGGTCGAACTGCTCCTGCTGCACGAGACAGTCGACGCTGACGAGGTTTACCGGATCGTCGGCAGGCCGGTGCCCGGGCACAAGCAGGACCAGATGGCAATCGCGCCCGTGCGGGCGGTCGCGGGCATGACCTCCCAGGAAGACGCCTAGATGAGCAGACAGCTACTGGTCCTGTCCAACGACGCGGTCAGGGCCGTTCTCAGCTACCCGCTGTGCGCCGAGGCGATGCGCGATGCCCTCATCGCACGGGCAAGAGGCGACTTCTACCAGCCGCTGCGCACCGTGCTTAAGGTGCCCGGCCCCGGTGGCCTGGTCGCCCTGATGCCCGCCTACCGATACGGCGCAAGCGCGGAGGGTTCCGGGGAGTCGTCCCCCCGGGCCAGCACGGCAAGCGCGGGCTACGGGCTCAAGGCGATCAACATCACCCACGACAACCCCGGCAGGGGCCTGGACAGCCACCAGGGCATCGTCCTGCTGTCAAGCTCGGAGACCGGAGAGCCGATCGCCGTGCTCAACGCCTCGGCGGTGACCGAGGTCAGGACAGCAGCGGTCTCGGCCGTCGCGACCAACCAGCTTGCCAACGCCGACGCCGACGTGCTCACGATCATCGGCGCGGGCGTCCAGGCGAGGTCGCACCTGCGGGCGATCGCGAGCACGAGGGCGCTGGCCGAGATAAGGGTGGTCGCCCGCACGGCAGAAAAGGCGCAGCGGTTCGCGGCTGACATGGCGCTGCTGGCCGGCGACGCGAAGGTCACCGGCTACGCCAGCGCCGAGGAAGCGCTCGCCGGGGCCGGGATCGTCGTTACGGCGACGAACTCGGCCGTCCCCGTCATCCAGCGGCAATGGATCACCCCGGGCACGCATATCAACGCGGTCGGCGCTTGCCTGCCGCACGCGCGCGAGCTGGACTCGGCGACTGTCGCGGACGCAGCGCTGTTCTGCGACAGCAAGGACGCGGTGATCGCCGAGGCCGGCGACTTCGTGATCGCCGCCATGGACGGCGCGATCGACCGCGATCACCTCATGCCCGAGCTTGGCGACGTGCTGGCCGGCACGGCCGCTGGCCGTTCTGGCGAGCGCGAGATCACCATCTTCGAGTCGCTCGGCCTGGCGGCCGAGGACCTGGCCGCGGCAGCGGCCGCCTATCAGGTCGCTGTCGAGCGCGGCATCGGCAGCCTGGTCGACTTCGGCTAGCGGGAAGCAGGCAACTGATACGCTGCCGTCATGACCTACGCGAACCATGCCACCCGCTGGTGGCGCCGCCGTCCCGGCGGGCCTGGTTCGCGCGCTTCGCAGACCGATTAATCTTCCGAAGGCGACCGCCCGTCCGGTGTTCAGAGCACCGCGCAGGTCGCCTTTGTCGCGTCCGCCGCGGTTCCGAGGCCACCAGGCCGAGCCTGATCAAGGCAGGATAACGACTCATGACCAGCAGCGCTGACCCCGTTGGCTACGGTACCGACTTCGGTGTCACCCCGCCGCGCGGCACCACGCAATTCGTGACGGCCGGGGGCATCGGCGTGACCAGGACCGTGACGGCCTTCGAGCCTGACCTGCTCACCGAGATCACCAGTCAGATCGATGCGCGCAGGGGAGGAGCTTTCAGCTCGGGGATGGAGTACCCGGGCCGCTACAGCCGCTGGCACACCGGTTACGTCGATCCTTGCCTCGAGCTGACCGCCATCGGCCGTGAGCTCACCGCCACCGCGCTCAACGACCGCGGCGCCGTCATCCTGCCGGCGATCACCAGCGCGATGCTGGCGGCGGGCCACGAGCACGGGAGTGCGGGGAGCGTGAGCATCACGGTAGTGATCCCCGAGCCGGCCGGCCAGCTGCCTGAAGAGCAGCGCAGCAGGCGACCCACCGTGTTCAGCGCGATCAGGGAAATCATCGCCCTGTTCGCCGGGCCGGACGAGCATCTCGGCCTGTACGGGGCGTTCGGCTACGACCTTGCGTTTCAGTTCGAGCCGATCAGGCTGCGGCCAGGCCGGGACGAGAGCAAGGCTGGCCGCCCGGTCCAGCGCGAACTCGTCCTCCATCTGCCCGACGAGCTGTACGTGATCGACAGGAAACGGGAAACGGCGCTTCGGTACAGCTATGAGTTCGCTTCCGGCGGCCGGTCAACCGCGGGGCTGCCCAGGCAGACCGCCGCCACGACGCCGGCCGAAACGCAGCGGACCGGCGGGAAGCATCCCGTTCAGCCGGTGGAGTGTCCGGACGATCCGGCGCCGGGTGAGTACGCCAGGGTAGTCGGGCTAGCACGAGAACGCTTCGCGGCCGGCGACCTCTTCGAGGTCGTTCCCAGCCACGAGTTCTGGGCCAGGTGCGGCTCGCCGGCCGCGTTCTACGAGCGGCTGAGGCGGCGCAACCCGGCACCGTACGAGTTCTTTCTCAACCTCGGCGACGCCGAGTACCTGGTCGGCGCCTCGCCCGAGATGTATGTGCGGGTGAGTGCCAACCAGGGGCAGCATCCTCGGGTGGAGACGTGCCCGATCGCCGGGACGATCGCCAGGGGCGCCACCCCGCTGGAGGACGCCGCGCAGATCAGGACGCTGCTGGTCTCGCTCAAGGAAGAATCCGAGCTCACCATGTGCACGGACGTGGACCGCAATGACAAGTCGCGGATCTGCGTTCCTGGCAGCGTCAAGGTCATCGGGCGACGCCAGATCGAGCTGTACAGCCGGGTCATACACACCGTCGACCACGTCGAGGGCAGGCTGCGGCCCGGGTTCGACGCGCTCGACGCGTTCCTCACCCATATGTGGGCCGTGACGGTCACCGGCGCGCCGAAGACCTGGGCGATGCAGTTTATCGAGGACCATGAGACTAGCCCGCGGCGCTGGTACGGGGGAGCGGTCGGCTCGCTCGGCTTCAACGGCTCGATGAACACCGGGCTGACGCTGCGCACCGCGCACATCAGAGGCGGGCTCGCGTGCGTGCGCACCGGGGCGACGCTGCTCTTTGATTCCGATCCTGCGGCCGAGGAAGAGGAAACGCGGCTCAAGGCCAGGGCGCTACTTGAAATCCTGAGGGATGAAAGGGGTGCCGCAGCCGCTCAGCGACCGGACTCGGCGGGCCAGGTCGCGGGCACGCCGCCGGGTACCGGTGTCCGGGTGCTGCTGGTCGACCATCAGGACTCGTTCGTGCACACGCTCGCCGGCTACTTTGCCGAGCAGGGCGCTCAGGTCACGACGCTGCGGGCCGGATTCGACCCTGGCCTGCTCGATGAGTACGCTCCGCGGTTGGTCGTGCTCTCGCCCGGACCCGGCCGTCCGGCCGACTTCGGGTGTGACCGCCTGCTTGACGAACTCGACGCACGGCGACTGCCCGCCTTCGGCGTCTGCCTCGGACTCCAGGCCATGGTCGAGCACTCCGGCGGCACGCTGAGCTTGCTCCGCTCGCCATCGCACGGCAAGCCAGGCACGGTGCGGGTACTCGGCGGCGACCTGCTAGCTGGCCTGCCCGCCGAGTTCACCGCCGCCAGGTATCACTCGCTGCATGCGACCGCCGAGCAGGTGGGTCCGGCGTTCAAGGTGACCGCCCTGACGAGCGACGTGTTCGCCGGCGCCGCGGGGGGTGAGGTCGTGATGGCGATCGAGGATCCGGTCACCATGCGCTGGGGCGTGCAGTTCCACCCTGAGTCGATCCTCACCGCGCACGGCGATGCTGGCCGGCGGATCATCGCGAACGTGCTCGCGCTAGTGGCCTCAGCGCCCGCTGACTGCCCGTCCGGCTGACGCCATGACCCTATTTGGGTGAAATGCCGCTTCTCTGCGGCACGCCCGGAAACCCGGACAACATCAGTGCGCGAATCGATAGCCGATATCCACCGTCAATGCGCGCATTCATGCGTGCCGCCTGAGGGGGGACTGCCGCCGTGCCCGCCATTAAGCGGTGCGGTCATGACCCAGCGCGGTTTTTTCGTCGCCCCGCGAGGCTTACGGTACGCGATATTGCCGCCGCTTACGGTGACCTTAATGAGGCTATTGCGAACGTAATCGAGAGCTGGCCGGTTTAGCTGACCGTTCAGCCGGCGGGTTTAGCTGGCCGGTTTAGCTGACCGGTTTAGCTGGCCGGTTTAGCTGGCCGGTTTAGCTGGCCGGCAATTGTTATCTGTCCGTTATTTTTTGGCGGGGCGCCCCGTTATAGCGTCAGGGGCGACTCCCCACAGTCGCAGCCAGGGCAGTATGGACAGTAAGGCCAAGTCCGGTTATGTCGTTCGTGTCGTTCACGTCAATCGGTCGCGATTCGCGTTCCGTCGCCTTATGCCGTGACCGCGCGGCGTTATGCGAGAACGCCGCTGAGTTACGTCATCCATCCGCTACCCACCCTTGTCGCATCTCCATCGGCCAGCCCTGCCTGCCCGCGTAAGGCAAAGGAACTTTTGCTATGGCACGTCGCTTGTTAGTACCTCTCGCCACGCTCGGCCTGGTCTTCGGGTCGATGATGATGGCGGCTAGCGCCGCTTCGGCCGCGCCCGCCGCATCCCACCCCGCCACCGGCTCCGCTACGGTGCCCGGGTTCCGCCCGGGCGGCCTGATGACCAGGCCAGGCGGCGCCATCAGCGCCAGCGGCGTCCGCAACGCGGCCACCACGTCCACGAACTGGTCGGGCTACGCCGTGACTGGCGGGAACGGCGCGTTCCACAGCGTGTCGGCCAGCTGGACGCAGCCGTCCGTCTCCTGCAGCAGTACGCGGTACGCGAGCTTCTGGGTCGGTCTCGACGGCTTCAGCAGCAACTCGGTCGAGCAGACCGGCACCGACTCTGACTGCAGTGGCTCTTCTCCGAGGTACTACGGCTGGTACGAGATGTACCCGGCGTTCCCGGTCAACTTCTCCAACCCGGTCTCACCGGGTGACCACATGAGCGCGTCGGTGACGTTCTCCGGCACCACTACCTTCACCCTGGTGCTCAAGGACACCACCAAGGGCTGGACCCAGACCATCACGAAGAACCAGAGCGGCCTTGCCCGTTCATCCGCTGAGGTCATCACGGAGGCGCCGTCATCGAGCAGCGGCGTGCTGCCGCTGGCTGACTTCCACACCGTCACCTACTCGAGCTCGGCGGCGAACGGGACCTCGATCGGCAGCCAGAACCCGACCTCGATCACAATGGTCAACAGCAGCGGTGCCGACAAGGACACCACCAGCGCGATCAACTCAAGCGGTGGCTTCAGCAACACCTGGGTCAGGTCGAGCTAGCACGATAAAGCGTCGCCAATCCGCCTGGATGCCGTGATGGTGCCCGGGGCCCCGGCCCCGGGCACCATCACGTTTCGCCAGTGCCCTTACGGTGCGCCATAAGGCGACCGCTGCGAGTTACTTTTGGCCGGGGCGCGGCACCATTTCTGGCCGGGCAAGGCAACGTAATCGATCGTTTCTCGGTTCAAACAGCGGCAATTGTTACCTCTCCGTGATTTTTTGCCACGAGACCTCGTTATAGCGTCAAAGGTAACTGTACCGTTGCAGTCAGGGCACTAAGGATAATAACGGGAGTAAGGGCGGCTAGCGGCAAATCCGGTCTGTCGTCTGCATCGGACTTCGCCCCCGGGCCGCTCGCTTCCGCTCACCTCAGCCCTGGCCTGCCCAGATAAGGCAAAGGAGCCCTTATGGCACGACGCCTCCTGGTATCCATCGGCACCATCGGCCTGACCTTCGGGTCGATGCTGCTGGCGGCGACCGCTGCATCGGCTGCGCCGAGCGCGGCTCATCCCACCATCCACAGCGTCGCGATCAGCGGCTTCCGGCCGGGCGGCCTGATGACCAGGCCGGGCGGAGTCAACCACTTCGCGACCCACGCCGGCCGCACGACCGACGAGTCCACGAACTGGTCAGGTTACGCCGTGACCGGTGCGAACGGAGCCTTCAGCAGCGTGTCGGCCAGCTGGAAGCAGCCGACCGCCACCTGCTCGACCAGGAAAGCGCAGTACGCGAGCTTCTGGGTCGGCCTCGACGGCTTCAACAGCAACTCGGTCGAGCAGACTGGCACCGACTCCGACTGCAGCAGGGGCAGGCCAACTTACTACGGCTGGTACGAGATGTTCCCGGCCTTCCCCGTGAACTTCTCGAATCCGGTCTCGGCTGGCGACTCGATGAGCGCGTCGGTCACTTTCTCCGGTACTGAGACCTTCACCTTGGTGCTCAAGGACAACACCAAGGGCTGGACCCAGACCATCACCCAGAACCAGACTGGCCTCGACAGGTCATCGGCGGAGGTTATCACCGAAGCCCCGTCGTCGAACAGCGGCGTGCTGCCGCTGGCTGACTTCAACACGGTCAGCTATTCGACTTCGTCCGCGGACGGCTCTTCGCTCGGCACCCAGAACCCGATCGAGATCATCATGGTCAACAACAGTGGCGCCGACAAGGACTCGACCAGCGCGATCAGCTCTACCGGCGCGTTCAGCAATACCTGGATCAGGTCGAACTAGCGGGTAACCCAGGCAACGGTTCCGCCACAGTGAGGGGCGCCCGGTGACCTCAGGATCACCGGGCGCCGCTCGCGCTCTTGCCGCGGTGGCCGGCAGGCTGTCCGTGCTCGCCGGTAGTGTGCCGGCATGAAGAGCGTGCATCCCGAGGTCTTCTTGGTGTCCCGTCCGCAGATCGACTACGAGGCGCTCGGCGCGTATCTTCGCGAGGTCGGCGGCGAGGACTGGCTGGCGCGGCTCGATCGCGGGCAGTTCGACGACGCCCAGAACCTGGCCGAGTTCGCCGGAAAGATTTGCTACCGGGCCTGGGAGCCCGGCCTGAACCCCAACATCGTGCGAGTGCGCAACGACCACCAGCAGTACCTGGAGAACATCTTGCGCCAGGCGCACGGGTCAGTACTCGAGCACGCGATGTTCAGCTTTGTCCTGCATAACGTCAGCCGGGTCGTCACCCATGAACTGGTGCGGCACCGGCCGGGGACTGCGGTGTCGCAGGAGTCGCTGCGGTTCGTCCGGCTGACCGATCTCCCGTTCTGGTTCCCCGACTGGGCACAGGGCGATCCCGAGCTGATGAAGCGGGCCACGGCGCTGCTGGCGCAGATGGAGGAGTTCCAGCTGTGGATGGCCGGCCATTTCGGGCTTGACCAGCCTGGCCTCAAGTTCGAGGACAAGAAGCACAAGACCTCGTTCATGCGCAGGTTCGCGCCCGACGGGGTGGCGACCGGCCTGCTCTGGTCGGCCAACATCCGCACGCTGCGGCACACCATCGAGGCTCGGACCGACAAGGGCGCTGAGGAGGAGATCCGCCTGCTGTTCGGCCAGATCGCCGAGCTGATGCGGGCCGAGGCGCCGATCTTGTTCGGTGACTACGAGGTCACCGACGGAGCCTGGGTCCCTTGCTGGCGCAAGGTGTAGTCCGGGCGGGCGGGCATGAGATGGTATTTCCGTGACGGACATTTCCATTCCGGTTGGTGACCGGAGCATTCCCGGATACCTGGCGATTCCCGCGGGTGGCGAGGCTTCGCGCTGGCCTGGTGTGGTGGTCATCCATGAGGCGTTCGGGCTCAACGACGACATCAGGCGCAAGGCCGATGAGTTGGCGGCGCATGGCTATCTGGCTGTGGCACCCGACTTGTTCGGGGGACGGTCCTGGATACGGTGCGTCAGATCGGCGTTCAACCAGTTGAGGGCTGGCTCCGGGCCCGCGTTCAGTCTGCTCGACGCGGCGCGGGCCATGATCGCTGAGCGGGCGGACTGCACCGGCAAGGTCGGGGTGATCGGCTTTTGCATGGGCGGCGGTTTCGCGCTGCTGTGCGCGCCGCGCGATGGGTTCGACGTGGCGGCCATCAACTACGGCATCGTGCCGGATGACACCGAGACCGCGCTGGCTGGCGCGTGCCCGGTCGTCGGAAGCTTTGGAGCTCGCGACCAGATGGGCACTAAACCGCCCGAGCGGCTGCAGCGCGCGCTCGCGGTGCTCGACGTCAAGCACGACATCGAGGTCTACCCTGGCTCGGGGCACCGGTTCATGACCAGGACTTCCGGTGCGGGCGCTGCGCTCGGCAAGATCGCCCGGATGAGTTACAACGAGCGCGATGCGGCTGACGCCTGGCGAAGGATCTATGCGTTCTTCGCCGCCGAGCTCGGGAACGCCGAAGGGGCCAGCGACGCGGACCAGGCGAGAGGCTAGCCGAGGCCAGGCGCTGGCCGGCTAGCCGCGGTCAGCAGGTCGAGCGGGTCGTGATGGAAGCGGTCGGCCGGCACCCGGGCAGCAAGTGCCTTCCGGGTCGCGCTGATGAGGCCCGCGGGGCCTGCGACGAAGATCTCAGTCTCGCGGAACGAAGGATGCGTTCTGATAATCTCGGGCAGCCTGCCAGTCTTGCCTGCCGCCTCCAGGTCAGGCGCCTCCGCTACCGGGACAAGCGTCAGCGCCGGGTACGCCAGCCGCAGCGTGGCAAGGTCACGCATGTCGTAGAGATCGCTTGTGCTCCTCGCGCCTATATACAGGGTCACTGACCGCCGCTTGCCCTGCCTGGTCTCTCCGACGATAGCCTCGACGATGGCCTTGATCGGGGCGAGTCCGGTGCCGCCGGCGATTCCGACGATGTCCCGGTCGGGGTCGGCCGGATTCCGCAGGTCGCCGCGGGCGGCTGACAGGGTCACGATGTCGCCCGTGCCGCTCTGGCTCACCAGCGCATTGCTTACCATCCCGCCGGGCACTGCCCGTACGTGAAGGTCCAGCAGGCCATTATCCCGGGGTGCGTTCGCGACGGAATACTTGCGCCACATTCTTGGCCATCGCGGGACCTGAACGGCCACGTACTGGCCGGGCACGAACGTCAGCGGCTTGTCTGGCCGGATCGTGAGCACCGCGACCGTGGGGGTGCGCAGGTCGTGCTGCACGATCTCGCCGATCCACCAGGCTGGCTGGGTCAGGGCGTCCGCCGCCGCCGCCGCCTTCATGGCGTCGGCGAAATAGCTGAGCACCGAGCGCCACGCCAGCGCGACGTCACCAGTCCAGGCCCGGCCGCTCACCTGCTCCACGGTCGCGAGCAAGGCAGTGAAGAAGGGCTGGTAGTGACTGTCCTTTACGCCGAACCTGCGATGATCCTTGCCCAGCTGGCTGAGCAGGCGGTCGGTAACCTCCGGGGTGCGCAGGCTCCCTACCAGTTTGACAAGAGCATCGAAGGTCGTAATGCGCGTGCGTTCCATCGAGAGCGGAAAAAGACTCCGCAATTCCGGACTCTGCACAAACAAGCGCGCGTAGAGATACTCCATCGCGAATTGCCGACTCGCCGCCAGCCCGGGAAGCGAATCGGATACCAAGCGCCGGTCGTCCGCGCTGATCGAGCTTGCCGACGCCTTGACCTGCGGTTGCCCTGGTCGCTCCGGCTGCTCAGCGAGCCGGGCAGAACTTTCCGTCTTCGCCATCCTGCCGCGAATTAGACCGGGTCCTCCCCGTACTGCGTCAGAGCCGCGATGACCGTCAGGCCCGCGCTGCCCCTCAGCGTTGCGCTGTCCCTCAGCGTTGCGCTGCCCGCCTGCGCCGCGCTGTCCCTCAGCGTTGCGCTGCCCGTCAGTGTTGCGCTGCCCGCCGGCCGCGTGCAGGCCGTCGCCGTCTCGCCCGCTTACCACAGATGAAGTCTCGCAGCCACATCCGGTATCTGCCACTGATTCACCCGCAAGGCACGGGAAACGACCAGGGGCGGCTGCCCTACGATATTGCGGTGACAGTATCCCGCTATCTTCGCTATCCGCACCTGCGCGGAGACCTGCTTACATTCATAGCCGACAATGATGTTTGGCTCGCGCCGGCTGACGGTGGCCGCGCCTGGCGGATCTCCGCAGATCAGGCGGCAGCCGCTTATCCGAGGCTCTCGCCCGACGGGAGCATGATCGCCTGGACCAGCTGGCGCGACGGTCCGGCGGAGATCTACCTGGCTGCCACAGGCGAAGGGGGTTCGGAGCGGGTCACCTACTGGTCAGCCATGACCACGGTCATGCGTGGCTGGGGGCCGGACGGCGAGATCCTGGCGACGACCTCCGCTGGTCAGCCCTTCGCCCGTCAGACCTGGGCCTATGCCATTCCGGTTACCGACGGGACGGCACAGTTCGCCGCGCATCGCCGGCTGCCGTTCGGGCCGGTGGGCGACATCGTCATGGAGGCCGGCACGACGGCGTTGCTTAACGGCACAGGCGGGGAGGAGCCCGCGTTCTGGAAGCGCTACCGGGGTGGTCGCGGCGGGCGCATCTGGGTCGCCAGCGAGGGCGGCGGCTTCCGCCGGCTGCTCGCTGATCTGCACGGACAGTTCTTCAGCCTGATGCTGGTGGGCGACAGGCTGGCATTCATCTGCGATCACGAGGGCACCGCGAACCTGTACTCGTGCGCGCTCGACGGTTCTGACTTGCGCCGGCATACCGATCATGACGGGCCCTACGCGCGGAACGCGAGCACCGACGGCACCCGCGTCGTGTACCAGCTGACCGGCGAGCTGTGGATGCTGCCTGACCTCGGCCCGGCCAGCGAGCCGGTCAAGCTCGACATCAGCCTTGGCTCGCCCGCCAGCGGGCTGGCGCCAAGGCTCGTGTCGGCCGACGACCACCTGGCCGACCTGAAGTGCGATGTCACCGGCCGGGCGAGCGTGGTCGCGGTGCGCGGAACGGTGCACTGGCTGACCCACAGGGACGGACCGGCGCGGGCGCTGTCAGCCATACCCGGCCCGCCGGCCCGGCTGCCGGTCGTGCTTGGCAGCACGGGAAAGGCAGCGTGGGTGGTCGATGCCGATGGTGCCGACGCGATCGAGATCGGCGCTCACGGAGGCCAGGGCGCGGAGGGCGCGAACGGTGCGGCCCCGCGGCGGATCGCCAGGGGCGAGATCGGCTGGGCGGCGAGCATCGAGGCGGCGCCCAACGGGGCGCTGATCGCCGTGGCCGCCCATGATGGCGGGCTGACAGTGGTGGACGTCGAGTCGGGCCAGGTGACCGAGCTGGCAAGATCGGATAACGGGAGGATCACCGGGCTCGCATTCTCACCTGACTCGCGCTGGCTGGCCTGGTCCCAGCCTGACTACGCGACGCTGCGCAAGCTCAGGCTGGCACGCCTGGCGGATGGCGAAGTCGCGGACGTCACCGATGGCCGGTTCATCGACACCGACCCAGTGTTCACCTTTGACGGCCTTTACCTCGGATTCTTGTCCAAGCGCACCTTCGACCCGATTCATGACTCGCATGTGTTCGACCTGTATTTCCCGTACGGGAGCAGGCCGTACCTGATCACGCTGGCGCCGTCGACGCCGTCGCCGTTCGGCCCGTTCAGCGATGGGCGTCCGATTGGCTCGGGCAAGGATGATGATCAGGTCAAGAGCAGGTCAGCCGGGGCTGGCTCAAGTGAGGCCGGGCCGGCTGGGGCTGGGTCAGCTGGGGCTGGGCCGGCTGGTGCTGGGTCAGGTGGGCCGGAGTCAACTGGTGCTGGGTCCGTGACCGATGACGAGCCCGGCGAGGTTCTGATCGACCTGGCCGGACTCGGCGATCGCATTGTCGCGCTACCGGTACCAGACTCTCGGTACCAGTCACTCCGCGCCGTCGACGGCGGTCTCGCCTGGCTGAGAGAGCCACTGACCGGCGACCTCGGCGAGGGCGGCGCCAGCCTGGACGACGACCGCCCGAGGCCGGCCCTGGAGCATTTCGATATCAAGCGGGTCAAGTGCACGGAGCTGATTGACGAGGTCAACTGGTTCGAGGCCAGCGGAGACGGCACCAGGCTCGTGGTGCGCGAGCATCACCGGCTCTTTGTTGTCCCAGCTGATCGAAAGGCCGACGCGGACAACGCTGACGACCGGGTCAGCGTTGACCTGTCCCGTGCCAGGTTCCGCGCGGACCCGGCGGCGCTCTGGCGGGCAGCGTATGCGGAGGCCGGGCGGTCGATGCGGCACGAGTACTGGGTGCCTGACATGGCCGACGTGGACTGGGACGGCGTACTTGACCAGTACCGGCCGCTGCTTGACAGGATCGCCAGCGCCGACGACTTCGCTGACTTGCTGCACGAGGTCGTCGGCGAGCTGGGGAGCTCGCACGCCTACATCAGGGCAGCGGGCGCTTCCCGCTATGACGGGCACCTGATCGGCCAGCTCGGCGCCGACGTTGAGCCGGGTGCCGACGGCTGGCAGATCAAGCGCATCCTGCCCGCCGAGTCGTCCGACCCGCGGGCAAGGTCACCGCTCGCGGCCCCCGGCGCCGGCCTTGTCGCCGGCGATGTCATCACAGCTGTCGATGGCCAGCCGGTCAGCCAGGCTACCGGCCCCGGCCCCCTGCTGGCCGGCACGGCGGGCAAGCCTGTCGAGCTGACCGTGCGCCGCCTGCAGGACGGGTCATCGCATCGCACGGTCGTCGTGCCGCTAGCTGACGATCGGCGGCTCCGCTACCAGGACTGGGTGGCCGGCCGCAGGCAGCTGGTGCGTGAGCTTGGCGGCGGGCGCCTCGGCTACCTGCATGTGCCCGACATGCAAAGTGAAGGCTGGTCAGACTTCCACCGGGATCTGCGTGCCGAGCTGAAGTACGAGGGGCTGATCATCGATGTCCGGGCAAACCGGGGCGGGCATACCTCGCAGCTTGTTGTCGAGAAGATCGCGAGGAAGATCATCGGCTGGGACGTGGCGCGCAACGCCCAGGCGGTCAGCTACCCCGAAGAAGCCCCGCGCGGTCCGGTCGTTGCCGTGGCCGACGAGCAATCAGCTTCTGACGGCGACATCGTGACCAACGCGATCAGGACGCTCGGCATCGGTCCGGTGGTCGGCACGCGTACCTGGGGCGGGGTCATCGGCATCGATGGCTGGCACGAGCTGGTCGATGGTACGTCCATGACCTTTCCCAAGTACTCCTTCTGGTCGGCCAGGTTCGGCTGGGGCGTCGAGAACTACGGCGTCGATCCCGATCTTGAGGTGGTTGTCACGCCCGAGGACTGGGGCGCGGGACACGACGTGCAGCTGGAAACCGCGGTCAGGCTGGCGCTCGAAGCCCTCGCTACGCAGGCGGCGTCCCAGCCGCCGGGAGCTGAGGACCGGCCCTCAAGACGCCGTCCGCCGCTGCCGCCCCGTCCGGGTGCCGCAGGTTAGCCGTTTTGCCCCCAGGGGAGGTTTACTGGGACTTGCGCCGGAGCGTTTCACGCCTGGGAGAGCTGACCGGCCGGACTCAGATGGAGGTTTGATCGCCAGCTCGCGTTCTGCCGCGGCTAGATTGGCGGGTTGTACGAAGCTAGCCAGTGCAGCTTGAGCCAGGTGACTGCGCTGCCCCAGACGCCGGATACTTCAAGCAAGCCGACGATGATGAGCAGCAGGCCGCCGATCTGGCTGATCCGCCTCGCATGCCTGCGCGCGAAGTTGAAGCTGGTCACTCCGCGCTGGAAGGCGAGGGCGACGATCAGGAAGGGTACACCGATACCGAGCGCGTAGACGAAGGCGAGCAGACCTCCCCTTGCGGCCGTGCCAGTAGACAGGCCGAGCGTGAGGACGGCACCCAGCGTGGGACCGACGCATGGAATCCAGCCAAGTCCGAACAGCATTCCGAGCAGCGGGGCTGTCGTCAGTCCCGCGCGCGGCCTGAACGAGGGCTTGATGATCCGCCCGGCGAAGCCGAATCTGTCAAACGCGCCCGCGAATAGCAAGCCGAGCAGGATCAGCACCACTCCGAGCAATCTGGCAAGCCCCGCCTCATGGGCGCGCAGAGTCCCGCCAATCCCTCCTACCACAATGCCTTCAATGCCGAAGAGCACCGAGAAACCCGCGACAAACAGCGCGGCACCGGCCATTACCCGCGACTTGCTCGGGCCGGTTAGCGCGAACTGGCCTGTAGCCAGGGTAGTGGCCGTAGCCACCCCACCGACGCTGTTGCTTACCGTGCTGTCGTGTCCCGTGCTGTCGTGCCCCGTTCTGTCGTGCCCCGTGCTGTGGTGTGCTGTGCTGTCGTGTGCCGTGCTGTCATTTCCTACGGCCTCGAGGTTGTCGGCACCGTCGCTGGCGGTCTGGCCGGTCCTGGCTGCCCTGGCGGCGGCATCACCTGACATGCCGGTTATGTACGAGAGGTAGCCGGGTACAAGCGGCAGGACACACGGCGACAGGAACGTCACAGCGCCAGCCGCCGCCGCCACCGGGATGGCCAGTAGCAACGGTCCGGTGGTTACTAGATTGCCTACGCTCATCCGACTTCCTGCTCGCCGGTTGGATCTCTACTGGATCTAAACTTATCGCCCTACCTCGGCCCGCAGGCTCACCTACCCGTGTTCAGGCGCCCGGGCGCCCGCCCTGAGCGGCTGCTTGACCGCTGCAGCCGTCGTCGCGGTGCGTTTTGTCGGCCACGTCCTGAGAGGATCTCCGGCGAACCAACGCTCAGCTTTGCGCAATCCATGGCGCTGGAGCGCAGCGTCGGGAGTTGGGGTTGTTTGCCCGGTTTGCCTGGCCTGGCGATGCCTGGTGCCGGGGTGTCCGGGGGGCCTGGGTGCCTGGTGCCGCGCGTACTCGGACCTTTGCGGAAGGGTTTCGCGTTCGGGAGGATCTCCGTGCTCCTGGTGGAGGACTTCCGTGGTCCTAGCGGAGGATTTCCGGGTTCGGGAGGATTTTCGTGTTCCACGACGACAAAGGCACCCACACCCGAAAACGCTCCGCCAGGAATCCGGCAACCCTCCCGGTTACTCGGGCAACCCCTGCCCGGCTCGGGAATCTCCACCTAGAACAGGGAAAACTTCCCGCGCGGCGTCCCGCCCACCGGAACCCTCCGGACATCAACCGCAAGCCGTCTCTTAGCTGCCCTTACAGCGAGACGACAGGCAAACTTCACTGAGAGCGTGGACAATCATCCAGTTAGCGGACCCCGGCGGCGCACCCCGGGCGGCGCATTCCGGGCGGCGCATTCTGGGCGGCGGACCGCGCAGACCAAGCCGCGCAGACCAAGCCGCGCAGACCAAGCCCCGCCCAGCGCGGCGACCTCGGCCTGCGCGGCATCGCTCTGGGCAATCTTGTCTCAGCGATCGGCGCCTGTCTCAGCGATCGGCGCTTAGAGGCAGCTTTTCCGAGTTCGCCAGGCCGCTGGTAACTCGCGGCAAGATTCTTCTGCGCGAAAGAACCAAGTCTGGCATTTGCGCGTTTGACTTTTCGGTGCGGGAGCTAATGGTCGCCAGGAAGGCGGTCTAGTTGGGACGCGAGATGGAGGTCGCCGAGTTCTCTGAGTTTGTCGCAGCTAGCCAGGGCAAGATGGTGCGGCTCGCGGAGCTCTTGACAGGCGATCGCGGCCGTGCTGAGGATCTGGCCCAGCACGGGTTTGCCAAGGCTTACGCCGCCTGGCGCCGGATCAGGACAGGTGAGCCAGACGCATACGTGCGGCGCTGCATCGTGAACGCGCATACCGACTGGTGGCGGCGAAGATCGTGGCGCGAGCAGCCGTTCGCGATGATTCCTGAGCAGCCATCGCTGGCGGACGCTACCGCGGTCGTCGCAGACAGAGAGCTCGTGATGCGGGCGCTTAGCCGGCTCACGCCAAGGGAGCGGGTAGTCCTGGTACTTCGGTTCTACCTGGATATGTCAGAACTAGACATCGCCAACAAGCTCAAGATCGCACCAGGAACGGTCAAGAGCGCCGCATCGAGAGGACTGGCCAAACTGCGCTGCGACGCGGAATTGCAAGCGGAGAGGATCTCATGACACCCGGCCCCGGCCCCGGCACATCGTGGCCCGCTGCGCTCGACCTTAACTACCTTGACGATGAGCAGGTCAGCCTCGATGTGGCCGCCATCATCGCGGAAGGTGCGAGGATTCGCAGCAAGCGCTTCCTGACCAGGATGGCCGTGGTAGCACTGATCTGCGGGGTTGGATCCGCCGCTTTCACCCTGAGCCAGATCGAGCTGCTTGCAGGCCAGCCAGGCACGAGCGCGGGCAACTCGCACGTCAGCGGCACGCAGCGGACGATCGGCGCAGGGACCTCGTCTCACAGTCCAGACCAGGTCCCGAGCGACTCGGGCACAGGCTACGGAATTGACCCGGTTGTCGTCGGCAAGGTCGGGCTGCCCAAGGCAGGTCCGAACTCCAGCCTGAACCCCGGACCGGTCGGTGGCACCGCTCCGCGCGGCTCAGGCAAGCCGCCGCCAGAATACAATCTGCCGGGGCACTACGGCAGTCCCGGCGCACACAACCTGCAGCCGGTGCAGCTCGTCCCCAGGTTCACCGTGAAGCTGGCGGCTCGCTTCGGACCGCTCCGGGCGCTGGTGGGCGCTCCCTCTGGCGGTGGCGCCTGGTACCTAGGGACGAGACACCAGGTGGTGCTCTTTCACCTGAGCCTGGATGGCTCGGTCACATCCTGGCCGGTGCTGACAGCAGGCGATCTGAGCGGCTCCGAGGCTGCCCGCATGCCCGTTAGCCTGGCGGTGACCAGGTCAGGCATCGCATGGCTCGGCGTTAATACCAGGCTCGTGCGCGTCAACACCCGGACGGGCATGGTCAGCTCATTTGCGATTCCGCCGCCGAGAATGGTCCAGCCGTCTGACTACGATCCGCGCTCACGCAGGCACCTGGGAGTTCAGTCGGTGGCGGTGAGCCCGGCCGGGTACGTAGCGGTGGCGCTGTCCCGCTCGAGCGGTGTCCAGGTACTCAGCCCGCGCACCAACGAATTCCACGAGATCCGCATGCCTGCCAGGTCAGACGAGACGGAGTCGGTGGGTTATAGCAGGGATGGCACGCTTGGGGTGGGATACATCAGCTTGATCGGCGCACACAGGTCCGGTGTGCTGCTGTCGGCGCCAACCGGCCCGATCTTGACCGCGACCGTGACAGATGCGAGGGCAGTGCTTCCGTACCGCGCGTCATGGCTGCTGGTCGGGATCGGCCATCCCGATGTCGTGACGGCGACCGCAGGGGTGCAGGCGCTTCGGCTGCCCGCCAGCACGCTTGACGTCACCAGGAGCGTGCTGCCGCTGGTCTCGCTGCCCGATGACCGGCTCGCGACGGCCGTCGGACTCGAGATCCTGAGCTTCCCCGCCTACGCGCAGTCGGTGACAGCAGCCACTGAGAGCTCCGATCTCTATGACACGACGCCGCAGAGGTGCCCTCCGCCACGCCCGGAACTGACAGCGTTCGCTCAGGCCGGGCCGCCGGGGTTCGCTCAGGCCGAGCCGCCAGGGATCGCTCAGGGCAAGCCGCCGGGCAAGTTGCTCTCGCCTCAGCCTGGCGACTGTCCGCAGGGTTACCAGATGGTGGCCACCGATCAGTTCGGCGACCTCTGGGTCGTCCCGACGGGAGGCAAACGCACGATCGAGCTGCTGACCGTACGCTAGCCCGCGCTGGCCCGCTAGCCCGCGCTGGCCCGCTGACCGCGCTGGCCTGGCGTTAGGGCTTGCAGATTATTAACACGCGGGTTTGCCTGGTACTAAGGCCCACCTTTGGGACATCCGTGGCGTTCCAGCGCCACCTTTGGGCCATCGGCGGGCCAGCCACCAGGCAGTTCGCCCGGGCGCTACCACATTCCGGGAGGCCAGTTCACCAATCTGCGGGTTATTGCGCATTCACCAATCTGCGGGTTATTGCGCGACGGCCGCTTGGCCGGCCAGATCGGACAGGGCGTCCTCGATCGCACGGTGGAACGTCGGGTAGGCGTAAATCATCCCGCGCAGCTTGCTGACCGGGACCTGGGCGTGCACCGCCAGGGTCAGCATGCTCAGGACCTCACCGCCCATCGGCCCGGCCGACGTCGCCCCGACCAGCACGCCGGCCGCCGAATCTTCCACCAGCTTGATGAACCCGTCGTTGCCGGCCTTGTGGATCCAGCCACGGGCCGACGCCGGAAGCCGGGCCATGCCAGTGCGCACGGCGATGCCCAGGCCACGCGCCTGGGCCTCGGACAAGCCAACCGAGCCGATCTCCGGATCGGTGAACGTCACCTTGGGCACCGCCCGGTACTCGGCGGCGTGCTGCTCGCGGCCGAGAATGTCAGCTATCACAATGCGCGCCTGGTACATGGACATGTGGGTGAACATGCCGTGGCCGGTGATATCGCCAAGCGCCCACACCCCGGGAGCCGCGCGCATCCGGTCATCGACCGGCAGGGCGGGCGAGGCCTCATCGATTCCCGCGGTGCCGGCACCGATCGCCGCGAGGTCGATATGCCTCCCGGTTGCCACAAGGAGCCGGGTGGCGGTCAGCACCGCACCGTCCGCCAGGGCAAGCTCGAACCCGCTTGGTTCAGTCCACCGCACCGCGCTGACGGTGACCCCGGTCCGCGTCGCGATGCCCTCGCGCCTGAACACGGCGGCCAGCAGCTCACCGGCCTCTGGCTCCTCGGCCGGGAGCAGCCTGTCCTGCCCTTCCACCACCGTGACCCGCGTGCCGAACCTGGCGAATGCCTGGCCGAACTCGACGCCGATGGCGCCGCCGCCCAGCACGATCAGCGATCCTGGCGCGGCGGCAGCCTTGACCGCCTCGCGGTTCGTCCAGAACGGCGTGCCGGTCAGTCCCGGGATCGGCGGCACCGCGGGAGCTGATCCGCTGGCGATCACGATGCCGCGCCTGGCGGCCAGAAGCCGATCCCCGTCCGCACAGGTCACCATGACCGAGCCAGGCCCGGCTAGGCGACCGGTCCCGCGGCACAGATAGCCGCCCTGCCCGGTGAACCTGTCGGCGGCGACCGTGTCATCCCAGTCGTCGGTCGCCTCGTCCCTGATCCGCGTCGCCACCGGCGCCCAGTCCGGTTCGGCGTAGGCCCGGCCGGCCATTCCCGCCACGCGGCGGGTCTCGGCGAGCAGATTGCCTGCGCGGATCATCATCTTCGACGGCACGCATCCGAAATACGGGCACTCGCCGCCGACCAGCCCCGATTCGACGCCCGCGACCTCAAGGCCCGCCTGCGCGAGTTGCCCTGCCACGTGCTCGCCGCCGGGGCCCATGCCCAGCACCACGATGTCGAACTCGTCCCCCGTCACGAAGACCTCCTCTGTCAGACGCATCTGTTATCGATATTGGGCAAGGAGATCAGGAATGAGACAGGCAGGTAAGCAGTTGGCAGACTACGTGCCCGAAGTCGTCCGGTATCGGTCATGGAAGCGGTGATTGAGCTGCCAGCGGACACGATCAGCACGCAGGTAGACGTGGACCGCTTCCCGCTCTCGGAGGTGGAAGCCGAGCGTCTCATCGGGACAATCTGCTTTAAGACCGGTCCTCCCGGAATTGTCGGAACTGAGCTTGAGTGGCTGGTAAGCGATGCGTCCGATCCATCGTTGCCAGTCCCTTTTGAAAGGGTCCAGGCGATTCTGGAACAGCTCAGGCGACCAGGATCGATGCCCGCGGCGGGCCTGCTGACGCTGGAGCCAGGAGGCCAGGTCGAGCTCAGTTCGGCTCCGGCAGCAAGCATGGCCAACTGCGTCGCCGGCGCGAGCGACGACATGAATGTTCTCCGAGAGGCCTTCGCGTCGGCTGGTCTCCAGCTCGTCGGCCACGGCCTCGACCTCCATCGCTCTCCGAGCCGGGTGCTCCATCTGCCCCGGTACACCGCCATGGAGGAATTCTTCGATCGGCGCGGCCCGTGGGGCCGGATGATGATGTGCAATACGGCATCGGTGCAGGTCTGCGTCGATGCGGGGCTTGATGACGACGGTACGTCCGGATACCAGTTCCGCTGGCGCCTGATGCATGCGCTCGGCCCGGTGCTCGTCGCCGCCTTCGCCAATTCACCGCTGCGGCAGGGCAAGCCAACCGGCTGGAAGTGCACCAGGCAACTGGTCTGGAACAAGCTCGATCCTTACCGCAGCCGCGCGCCTCACGGCGGCGAGCCATGCCGGTGCGGCTCCCCAGATCCGCGCGAGGACCTGGTGCGGTACGCGATGGACGCGGAGGTTCTGTGCATGCGCAGGCCCGATGGCCAGCGCTGGCCGGTGCCGAGCGGCCTGACGTTCAGGGACTGGCTGCGCGGCTCATGTGCTGGCGAGCCCGCGCCCACCGCCGATGATCTGAATTACCACCTGTCCACATTGTTTCCTCCGGTACGAGCGCGCGGTCATCTGGAGCTCAGGATGATCGACGCCCAGCCAGGCGACGGCTGGATCGTGCCGGTCGCGGTGGTCAGCGCCCTGGCTGACGATCCGGTGGCGGCCGATACCGCGATGGCGGCTGCCGAGCCGGTCTGGTACGCGCTATGGACGGCTGGCGTGCCACCGCCCAGGGCGTCCGGGCCGGACGAAGGCGACCCATGGCTGCGCGCCGCGAGGCTCGGGCCGGGCGACCGGGTACTTGCCAGAGCCGCTGCGGCGTGCTTCGAGACCGCCGATGCGGCCCTCGCCCGTGCGCAGGCGCCCGAGCCGATCAGGAAGGCGGTCGCCGACTTCGCCGACAGATATCCGCTGCGCGGCCGATGCCCAGCCGACGACATACTCGATCCCCCGCGAACCCCGCGATTCCGCTCGCGAACGGAGAAGGAACGGTCATGACACAACTCGCCGCCGAGGCCCTGCGCGACGAGATCGCGGCCAGGCTGCTCGCCGCCCGCACCCGGACCGCCGGGCTGACCGACTGCGTCGACGACGCCGATCTGGTCCGCCAGCACTCGCCGTTGATGTCACCTCTGGTCTGGGACCTCGCCCACGTGGCGAACCAGGAAGAGCTCTGGCTGCTCCGCGGCGTCGGCGGGCGCGAGCCGCTGCACCCGGAGATCGACCCGCTCTACGACGCGTTCGAGCATCCGAGGGCCAAGCGCCCGACCCTGCCGCTCCTCGCCCCGGCCGAAGCCCGCGGCTACGCCCATGACGTCAGGGGGCGGGTACTTGACTTGCTTGAGCGAGTCAGCTTCGGCGGCAGCAGGCTCGCAGATGGCGGATTCGTCTTCGGCATGATCGCCCAGCACGAACAGCAGCATGACGAGACCATGCTCGCCACGCACCAGCTCAGGTCGGGCGGCCCGGTGCTCACCGCGCCGCCGCCCGGCCCGCCGCCAGGGGACGTGCTGAGGATGCCGGCCGAGGTTCTCGTGCCGGGCGGCACGTTCACGATGGGCACCTCGGCCGAGCCGTGGGCGCTGGACAACGAGCGGCCGGCCCATGAAGTGGCTGTGCCGTCGTTCTACCTGGATACCACGCCGGTCACCAATGCGAGCTACCTGGAGTTCATCGCCGACGGAGGGTACGACAACCCGCGCTGGTGGACCGAGGCCGGCTGGGCGCACCGGCAGCAGGCCGGCCTGACGGCGCCGCTGTTCTGGCAGCGCGATGGCGCTGGCCAGTGGCTGCGCCGCCGGTTCGGCGTCACCGAGCCGGTCCCGGCCGCCGAGCCGGTGCTGCACGTGTGCTGGTACGAAGCTGACGCCTACGCGCGCTGGGCTGGCCGCCGGCTGCCGACCGAGGCCGAATGGGAAAAAGCGGCCAGGCACGATCCGGCGACCGGCCGGTCCAGGCGCTACCCCTGGGGGGACGTCGCGCCGACGGCTGACCTGGCCAATCTCGGGCAGCGCCACCTCCAGCCAGCGCCGGCCGGCTCTTATGCTCGCGGTGCCGCGCCGTGCGGTGCCCGGCAGCTGATCGGTGATGTCTGGGAGTGGACGTCGAGCGACTTCCTGCCTTACCCGGGCTTCGTCGCCTGGCCGTACAAGGAGTATTCCGAGGTATTTTTCGGCCCTGAATATAAAGTACTGAGAGGCGGCGCGTTCTCAGCCGATCCGGTCGCCTGCCGCGGCACGTTCAGGAACTGGGACTATCCCGTAAGACGGCAGGTCTTCGCCGGGTTCCGCACCGCCCGCGACGCGGACTTCGCCTGATGTGCCGCCACCTGGCTTACCTCGGCGAGCCGGTAAGCATCAAGTCGGTCATACTCGACCCGCCGCACAGCCTTGCCGAGCAAGCGTGGGCGCCCCGGCTGCAGCGGCACGGCACGATGAACGCGGACGGCTTCGGGATCGGCTGGTACGCCGACGGCGATCCGCTGCCGGCCAGGTACCGCCGCCCGGGCCCGATCTGGAACGACGAAGGGCTGCCCGATCTCGCCAGGGTGGTCACCACCCGCGCGATGCTCTGCGCGGTGCGGTCCGCATCGGCCGGCACCGAAAGCGGACTGTCGGCCGCCGCGCCGTATGCGGAAGGCAAATGGCTTTTCAGCTTGAACGGAGCGCTCATCGGCTGGTCCGCCGCGGCAGGCGGATCGCGCCCGGGGCGTCGCCGCATGTCCTCTTCGAGTACGGGTGAGGCTGTTTCCGCCGTGCTCAAGCTGGCGGAGGGCCTGCCGCCGGCCGAGCTGCTCAAGCTGCAGGCGCGCTGCGATACCGCACTGATCTGGGCCCTCGTGCAGGCCCGGCTGCGGGACGGGGAACCGCCCGCCGAGGCCCTCGCCGGCACCGTGCGCCAGATCGAGGGAGCGGGCGGCACCGGCCGGTTCAACCTCCTGCTCACCGACGGCGCGGTGATCGCGGCGACGGCGGCCGGGGATTCCCTGTTCTGCCAGCAGCGGAGCAGCGCAGTGATCATCGCTTCCGAGCCGTCCGACGACGACCCGGACTGGCGCGAAGTCCCGCAGGGGAGCGTGGTCGAGGCGACGGCGGATGCCGTCCGGGTCAGGCTCATCAGCCAGCTAAGTCAGCCGAGTCAGCCGAGTCAGTCGAATCAGGGAGGACGCGTGACTTCCATCGAGATCGACAGGCGACTGCCAGAACGGTTCTTCGAGGCCGCACTGCGCGCGGACGCCTCGGCGGGCCTTACCTCGCGCCCCAAGTCGCTGCCGCCCAAGTGGTTCTACGACGAGCGCGGCAGCGAGCTGTTCGACAAAATCACGAGGCTGGATGAGTATTACCCGACCAGAGCCGAACGCGACATCCTGACCGCGAGGTCGGCGGAGATCGCCGCGATCACGGGCTCGGCCACGCTGGTCGAGCTCGGCTCGGGCACCGCGGATAAGACCAGGCTGCTGCTCGACGCGCTGTGCGAACTCGGGTCGCTTCGGGAGTACGTGCCCGTCGACGTCAGCGAGTCAGCGCTCGTCACGGCCGCGCGCCGGATCCTCGGCCGCTATCCGCAGCTCCGGGTGCACGCCGTGCTGTCTGATTTCACCGAGCACCTCGGCCTGCCTGAGTCGGGCGGGTCCCGGCTGGTCGCCTTCCTCGGCGGCACGATCGGCAACCTGCTCCCGGCAGAGCGGGCCGAGTTCTTTGCGGGCCTGCGTGCCCGGCTGCGCGAGGGGGACGCCCTGCTGCTCGGCACCGACCTGGTGAAGGATCCCGCCGTGCTGGTAGCCGCCTACGACGACGCCGCGGGCGTGACCGCCGATTTCAACAAGAACATACTCAGCGTGCTGAACGCCGAGCTCGGCGCGAACTTCGATCTTGACGAGTTCGAGCACGTGGCGATCTGGGACGCCGGCGCCGAGTGGATCGAGATGCGCTTGCGGTCGCTCTGCGACCAGACCGTGGACGTCGCAGCGCTAGACCTGACCGTGCCCTTCGCCGCGGGGGAGGAGATGCGGACCGAGGTGTCAGCCAAGTTCCGCCGCGAGAGCATCGCCGGCGAGCTGGCCGGGGCCGGCCTGGCAATGCGCCACTGGTGGACGGACCCGGGCCACAGGTTCGGCCTGTCGCTGTCTGAGCCTGCCTGACCGCGGGGATGATCACCGAGCTTGCCGGTCACTGACCCGGACCCGAGCTTGCCCCGGCCTGGGTGCCTGGCATCGGCTCCTTGGCCTCCACGGCCCGGAACCGCCAGCGGGCCAGCGCGACGTCGTCCACCTCCAGCAGCGCCACATAGTCGCCGGGATGTTCAAGCACGAAGTTCGTGGCATACGCCGCCACCGGCATGATCGTGAAGTCGCCGACGCGCATGTTCGGGGCCGTCCCGACCCGGAACTGGCCATCGAACCTGGCTGACAGCGGCCGCCCGTCCGCGTCCTCGAACGTGACGGCGAACGCGTGTCCCTTGTGATGCTGATGCCACGGTATGTGCAGCACGGCCGCGACGCCGAAGGTCCTGGCTACCGGGTAGGCCGAACTGTACAGCTGATTCCAGAACCCGCCGTTGACGTAGAGCTTCCCGTTCTCCACGACGGCGTGGTCGGCCAGGAAAAAGGCGCATGCCTGGATATCGGAGGGCATCGGCTGTTCTGTCATCGGCTCCTCGGTCATATCACTAACTTATGAGGCGGCGCGCTCCCGTCCCAGCCTCCGCGGCCAGCCTGAGCAATTAGTTCCAGGCCCGCCGATGAGTTGCCGCGCGCCCGCCGTCTGGTTGGGTGCCGCCATCATGCGATGCCGGGCGTGACATGGCAGTGACCTGACCCGCCGGGACCAGCGCCTGAGCAGGCCAGGCGAGGCCCGGCCAGGCGAGGCCGGAGGGACACGCAATGGCGGGCGCCCCTACGACCAGGAGGGCACAGTGCCGTCGCCTCGGAACCAGCGGATTACCGTCTTATGGTCCTTGCCCGAGGTGCTCCATTGCAGGAGCAGCCGGGTGAAGTAGGCACCGCCCGCGTGCTTGCGGACTCGGGAGAGCGTGACCTCGACCGGGCTCCTGGCGTAGTTGCCCGCGGCGCAGGTCGGCACGCAGCTATCGGCCCAGCGGACGCCGCGGCCGATCGCGGCGTTCTGCGTCCAGCTTTGCCACCGCAGACCCCGGATCAACAAGCTGCCGCCCGCGCCGAAGTAGATGACGCCCGGCCTGATCGTCCCGTGCTGCCAGCCTGAGTGACCGCCGGCGCCATAGACCACGGGCAGCGGCTGCGAACTCGACGCAGCCGTCACTCCGTCGGCCAGAACGGCCATTCCAACCACAACAATGACAATGGCAGCAACCCCCGTAATGCCCCGCATCTGAAGACCCCATCGCATTCGATAAAACTTGCCCGTCGCAAAGCTGCGCTGCTTCTAGTGTGCCATGTAATTCCATCGCAAAGTACGCCGGCCCTCGTTCTGTTTAATAGACGCAAAGACGCGACTTTACCCGCCAATTATGATGTCCCGACATCGTCCAGACGACCCCGAATAAGATATGGTTCTGCCATGCTGCCCCCGGCCTCGCTGACCCAGCGCCAGCTGACCCCGGCCCAGCAGCGAATGCTCGCCGCCATCAACGGTGAGCTCATCAGGCGCATCCGGTATGACGACGAATCGCTTGTGCACGAGCGGTGGATCAGGCAGCGCTACGACTGCGGCTGCTATCCGGCGTACGGGCCGGCCAGGGCAGCCGTGGTCCGTACCGCCTGGCACGAGGCCGGTCACGCGGTGGCGGCGCTGGTGGTCGGGGCGCGGTTCAGCTCGGCCAGCATCCACCATGGCCGGGACAGTGATGGGCGGGTGCACAAGATCAGGGGTGCGGGCGACCAGGCGTTCGTCATCGACGCAGCCGGGCAGATCGCCGAGCGGCTGAGGAACTGGACCATGCTGGAACGCGACGATGACCTGAGCCGCTGGTTGCCGGCCTGGCGCGGCGACGGCGGTGATGCCCGGCATTTCCGCCGGTCCATGGCGGCTCGGTTCGGCACGGACGAGATCGGCGCCTGGCGGCATAGTGAGGAGGTGCTGATTTCCTTCCGGCCCAAAATCCGCGAGCTAGCCCGCGCGCTGCTGATCCATCCGGCGCACCTGCCCTACGCCGTCGCGTCGGCCCTGTTCACCGGCGTGGCAAGCTGAGTCACGATGCCGGAATACGCCCTGCTGATCTTGCCGTCGAGCGCCGCGCCGACGCCGCCGAGATTCTCGCGAGCGCCGACCTTGACACCATGACCTCACAGCCATATCAGGACTTTCATCACCGGGTCGGTCAGGCGATCAACAGGGACATTCTCGTCACGTGCAAGCGGCAACGGCGTAAGCCAAGTGATAGAACTATCTTGGCGCTCTATCCGCCCGCCCCGCTCATCGCCTGAGATACCCGGAAGGTAATTACGTTGCGCATTCTTACGCTCACCGCGCTGGTCACGGCAATAATCGCGGCGGGCATCGTGACAGCGCCGGCGAGCATCGCGGCTCCCCTCACGCGAGCCACGCCTGACGCGGTAGCCAGTCCCGACGTCGTGCTCGTCAATCAGCCGGCCGCCTCCCTGTGCGCCGGCCACAAGTTCAAGGTCGGCGTGTGGTATCAGTCGTTGTCCGGCGGTTCCCGCGCCTACCGGATCTCGATCTGGGGACCTGCGCACCGCCGCTTCTTCTACCGTCAGGGCAAGGCCTCGCCCGAGCACTGGAAGTTCTGGCACGTACTGGCCGGCCGTCGCGGTCGGTACCGGGTCGTCTACTCAGGGCACAAGCCCGGCTCGGCGAAGTGGACGAAATTCCCCCTCGTCGTGCACGCGAAGCACTGCGCTAGCTGAAGCCATGACACGCTAGGCCCATGGCCGAATCCTCCGCGCAGCGCCGCGTGACGCTGCGCCGCGTGTCGAGCACTAAGTTCGCCGTCACCAACGACCGGGGCGGTGAGATCACCATCGACATGGGCGAGGGGACCGATTTCACCCCCGTCGACCTGCTGCTCGCCGCCATCGGCGGCTGCACGGCGATCGACGTCGACATCCTTACGTCCAGGCGGGCCGAGCCCGAGTCCTTCACCGTGACGGTTGACGCCGAGAAGATCCGCGACGAGCATGGCAACCGGCTGACCGACGTCATGGTGACGTTCCAGACGGCTTTCCCCGCGACGGCGGGCGGGGACGAGGCGCGGGCGATCCTGCCCGACGTCGTACGCAAGTCGCACGACAAGCTTTGCACCGTCGAGCGGACGATCGAGCTCGGCACTCCCATCGCCACCCGGATAACCCAGTGAATTCCGCAGCCGGGACGGATGGCGACCCGGCGGCCGAGGCGCCTGGGCTCGTCGATGCCCACCAGCACTTCTGGGACCTGGCGGCGCACGATCAGCCCTGGCTGAGGCGGCCAGGCAACGAACCGCTGCTTCGCAACTTCACCGAGGCCGAGTTGCGCCCGCTCGCCGCGGCCGCGGGGGTGACCGCTACCGTCGTCGTCCAGACGATTGCCGAGCCGGGGGAGACGCCCGACCTGCTGGCACTCGCCGGGGAGAGTGACCTGGTCGCGGGCGTCGTGGGCTGGGTCGACCTGCAGGCGCCGGATGTGGCCGATGCGCTTGCCGCGCTTCAGGATCGCCCGGATGGCGGTTACCTGCGCGGGATCAGGCATCCGGTGCTGATCGAGCCTGACCCCGACTGGCTGCGCAGGCCAGCCGTGCACCAGGGCCTGACTGCCGCGGGCGTGGCCGGCCTGTGCTACGACCTGGTGCTGCCATCGCAGGTGCTGCCGGCGGCAGCCGACGCCGTCGCGGCCAGCCCGGATGTGATCTTCGTCCTCGACCATCTCGGCAACCCCGAGCTGACCGAGCGCCCCGACGAGGCGTGGGTGGCGTCTATCCGCCAGCTGGCTACGTTCCCGAATGCCTGCTGCAAGCTCTCCGGCATCCTCGGCGAACCGCCGTCCGTGGCGGGTGCCACCGGGCGGCCGGGTGGCGGCGGGCGGCCGGGTGGCGGCGGGCAGCCGGGTGGCGGCGGGGCGGCCGGGGTAGCGCACCTGGTGCCGTACTACGAGACGGTGCTCGACGCGTTCGGGCCTGACCGGCTGATGTTCGGCTCGGACTGGCCGCCGTGCACGCTGTCCGCGTCGTACGGCTCTGTCGTGGCGGCCGCGCTGGAGCTGACCGCCAGCCTGAGCCCGGCGGAGCGCGCCAGCGTGCTGGGCGGGACGGCCCGGCGGATCTACCGGCTTACTTAGGCCAGCCATCCGCGACGCAGAGGCTGCCGAGGTAGCCGATGAAGCGGTGACCTGGTCGGCGCTGGCCGGAGCGCTGTCCAGGCGAGTCCCGCCTGGACAGCGATCGGGTTCGCACTCCGTGTCCCTGGTGATCGCCACCGTGCTCACGGCGTTCGCGGCCACCCGGGCCTTCCGTACCTATCAGCGGTCGCTATGACCGGTTCGTACCGCCTCCGTCTACCCTGACGCGCAAGCCAAGTCCCGGGATTGTCGCGAAGTTTCGTATCCGGGAGGGTTGTCCGCAGTCTTGGTGGTGGGTTAGCGGGTCCGGGAGGATTGTCGTGCTCCACGACGAAAAAACTCCCGGACCCGAAAACGCTCCTCCAGGACCCCGGCAACCCTCCCGGTAGAGGACCTCCAGGACAGCAAACTCCCTTAAGCCGCCCCTAGGCCGCTAAGCCGCCCCTAGGCCGCCTCACCGGTGGAGCCACAGGCCAGGTTGGCGGGTCAGTTCGGGGTTCTTAGGGCTTCTGAGTGATTTGTGACTTTACTCACATGAACTAGGTGTCCAGGCTATTTCGTGTGTGTTCGGGCGCTTCTTCGTGCAAGGTGGGTTGGCGACAGCACCTTGCGTGCGTGACGGCCAGCTCGCTCTGGCTGCCGCCCTGAACTCGCGCAGCGTCCGCACGCCAATGACCACGGTGACCTCAGCGATCGGGTGATCCAGGTGAGCCCGTTGATCTCGCTGATTCCGGTGATCTCGCGATCTCGCCGCCGGTCGGAGTCGAGGTGACCGCCGAGCGCGGAGTCAGCGCCCGACCGGAGGTCAGAGTGTGACAGGCCAGCACAGCAAGCAACCGTCTTTCATGGTGCACAGCGCAGGAGCGCACCGCAGGGCGCGTCCGAGCCTTCGCTCCCGGATCTTCAGGCCGCTCACCGTCGCCATGGCCGTATCGGCCCTCGCCGGCGCGGGGATCGCCGCCGCCGGAGGATCGTTGCTGGGAGGCGCTCCGGTCGCGCTGAATCACGCAGGCGACGGTCCGGTCAGCCCGCTCGGTGGCGAGCCTGGCGCAAATCCGCGGGCGGGCGGCGGTGGCGACTCGCGCACCCCGTCGGCAACCCGATCACCCACAGCCCGGTCATCGTCTCACTCAGCACCGCCATCGCCGCCGTCGCCATCGCCATCGCCGCCGCCGTCGCCATCCGCTGCTCACTCGCAGCGGCCCGCCGAGGTGTCCGGTTATGCCAACCCGCTGCGCGCCGTCAGCAACTTGCTGCCAGAGCGAATCGACATGGGCGTGGACTTCGGCGGCGAGGGGCCGGTCTACGCACTCGGCGACGCGGTGATCACCAGCGCGACGGGCTCTTCGGCCGGCTGGCCGGGCGGCGGCTGGATCACTTACCGGCTGACTAGCGGGCGGGACGCCGGACTAAGCGTCTATCTCGCCGAGGACGTCCGGCCAACCGTGACGGTGGGCCAGCGGGTCTCGTCCTCGACGGTGATCGCTGACATGTTCAATGGCGGCGCCGGCATCGAAACCGGCTGGGCGATGCCCGACGGCAGCTCAGCGGAGTCGCAACTGCCGGTAGCGGGCGGGATCAGCGGGGGCGGCCCGTTTCCGACCGTGATCGGGCTCAACTTCGAGGAGATGCTGCAGAAGCTTGGCGTAGCGACGGCGCCGAACCGCTTCATCTCGCCTTCTGGCCTGCTGCCCGCTGGCTACGCGAGCTGGTGACGTCCTTCAATCGCCCTGGGCCGCGACGATCGATTCGCGCTTAAGGTAACGGCCAGGACTGGTTCGCCGGGCGCGGTGCGGCCGCGGTGACCGGTCGCACAGGTCAGGTTTCGCCACGGATCAGGTCCTGGGCCACAAAGCGTGCGACCAGCCGACCACCACGAGTGCGGCGCCAGTTGCGAAGAGTCCCCGGCTGCGGCGATAAGCGCCGATGCCCATGAGCGCGTCGCCGGCGATCCTGATGACCTGCGCCGACGGCGGCATGTGGGCGAGCACGTAGCGGCCCCGGCGGGTTCTGGCGAGCGCATCGAGATCGGCTAGCCCGAGAACGGCCGCCGAACTGGCGACTGGCACGAGGCAGCGCAACGCCACGGCAGCTACCGGTCTCTCCCGCCACAGCAGGATGTCCGACACGATCGACGCCGTGACATCGGCGCTGATCTTGGCGGGGTGTATTTGGTGCAGCAGCGCTCCTTCAGCCATCCGCATGTCAGCCATTGTCCTCGTCGGGTACGCCAAACGGTAGTTTCGACTCGTTCGACGCGCTAACTGACGACGATTGGGCAGGTCATGAAGTACGTGCTTTTCTACGAACCCGGCGAAGACACGGGTGCAAGGACCCGGCGGCACTTCGCCGAGCACTCGGCCCTGTGGGACAGCTACAGCAAGGCGGGCACGCTGCTGATGATCGGTCCGTTTACCGATGGCTCTGGCGCGATGGGAGTTTTCACTAGGCGGGCGGCCGCGGAGAAGTTCGCGGCCGAAGACCCGTTCGTGGCTCACGGCGTCGTGGCCCGCTGGTACGTCCGCGAGTGGAAAGAGGCGATCACCGCGAAGTCGTGAGCCAGGCTGTCACCGCGCCGCCGGCCTCGCCGGCGTTCACTACTCCGCTTGAGCTCGCCGGTCTTCTTCGGCTGCCACTGGTCGGTGAACCTTGCCAGCATCGCTCTGAGGTTGACCGCTGATGAGTTCTGGCGCGCCATGTCTATCGTTATAGACGATGTGCACCGCGCTGCTCAGCATTGAACCGGGACGCCCGACGCTCCTCGTCGGCGTCAGAGACGAACTTGCCGACCGGCCCTGGGAGTTGCCCGGGCCGCACTGGCCGGAGTGGCCTGAGCTGCTCGGCGGGAAGGACCTGCAGGCAGGCGGCACCTGGCTGGCTGTCTCGCCGCGCGAGCGACGGGCCGCCACGGTGCTCAACGGCCGAGGTCAGCCGGCCCCCGCAGCCGCCCGCCAGTCCAGGGGAGCGCTGCCGCTCCAGGCGGCGGCAGGCAAGCCGCTTGACCGGGGGACCGTTGCCAACGCGGACCCGTTCCACCTGATCACGGTCGAGATTGATGGCGCGCTCGTCCAGTCCTGGGACGGCTATTCGCTGACCGAGCGCGAGCTGGGACCTGGTCTGTACTTCACCGTCAACAGCGGTTTCTCCGATGAGCTGCTTCCGGCCGCCGGCCCGCATGAGCTTGGCCGCATCCGCCATTTCCTGCCCAGGTTCCGCGCGGCGAGCCGGCCTGAGCCCGAGCCCGGTCTGCCAGTCGCGGCAGCGTGGGGAGAGTGGCTCACGCTCGTCAATGGTGACGGAATCGGCAGCCACGATGAGCGGGCTCTCATCGTCGAACGTGACCTTGGTGGCGGCCGGACTTTCGCCACCACCTCGGTCTCGCTGGTAGCGCTGTCCCCGGATTGGCTGCGTTATGACTTCACCGCGCGTCCCGGCCATCTGGATGCGTGGTATCCTGTGCGGGTCAGCCCATCGTCTTAGCGCCGTCGATCGCTTCCCTGATGATGTCGGCGTGCCCGGCGTGCTGCGACGTCTCGGCGAGGATGTGCAGCAGCACGTGCCTGGCGGTCCACTTCGCGCCTGGCGGGAACCACGGAGCTGGCGGCAACGGCTGTGTCGCGTCCAGGTCAGGAAGCGTCCTGACTAGCTCGTTGGTCTGGGCCGCGACTTTCTCGTACTGATCAAGCAGGCCCGCCAGCGTTTCGCCGGGCAGCATCTGGAAGCCGCCTGCCCAGACATTCTTGGCCTCATCGGACGGGGACGCCATCGCTGATGGTCCATCGACAATGAACTTGGCCCACTGGCTTTCGACCAGCGTGACGTGCTTGATGAGCCCGCCGACGCACAACTCGCTGACCGTCGTCCGCGCGGCGGCTTGCTCATCGGTCAGCTCCCGCGCCGTGTGTCGCAGGAAATACCGGTGCCTGTCAAGCACGGTGACCAGATCTTCGCGCTCCGTCGACGTGCTCACCTGTAACGCCTCCCCTCAAGTTATCCCTCCCGGTTACATGCAGCGCGCTACGCCCGGGTACTGACACTCCGGCAGAGGATGCCCTGGTCGAGGGCACGACGCTGGTCCGTGCCCTTATGCCATGAGGTCGGCGACCCGCACCACATCGCATACCCGGGTCTTCGGGGTGCCGTCGATCGCCGGGGAGGCGATGTCCGACGGCCAGACCCGCGAGTGCAGGAAGTCGGCGAACGCCTCGGCCCGCTCGGCGGTATCGAACTCCAAGTCCAGCATCAGGTACTTCGGGTCGTCGACAGGACGCCTGATGGTGTAGCCGCGGATACCGGATCTCGCGCGGATGCTGGCGAAGCTGTCGAACGCCCGTAGCCACGTCTCGAAGTCCGTTACCGGGTGCTCAATATGTAGCGTGGTCACGAGCATCTCCCGCGTAGACGACCATGCCCTTCATGCCCCCTAACACCTGACGCTACGCCCGATGCCTGGTGGCTGTGTGTAGCGGCTGTCGCGATGCTCGATATGCAGCGGCGGGCCGACGGCGCGAGGGCTGGAATGACTCGTCACCGACTGTGAGCCAGCGGCAGGCGGTACGGGCCACGCGGTATCCTGTCAGCCCGTGAAGGATAGTGTCGGCGGCCATCGGCTGCGGCTTTTCAATACCATGACCCGCGAGGTTGCTGAGTTCGTCCCGGCCAACCCCGAACAGGTCGGCATGTACTCATGCGGGCCTACCGTCTACGCGGACCAGCACATCGGCAACATGCGCAGCTACGTGTTCGCCGATACCGTCAAGCGCGTGCTGCGCTGGAAAGGCTTCCCGGTCAGGCACGTCATCAACATCACCGATGTCGGGCACCTGACGTCGGACGCGGATACCGGCGATGACAAGCTCGAGCTGGCCGCGAAGCGGCAGCAGGCGAGTGCCTGGGAGATCGCCGAGCGCTACACCCGCGAGTTCAAGGCTGACTTGCGGCGGCTGCGGGTCATTGACCCGGACGTCTGGTGCAAGGCCACCGACCACGTGACGCACATGATCAGGTTCGCGACCGCGCTCGATGACGCCGGCTGGTGCTACAGGCTGCCGTCGGGGTTGTACTTCGACACCTCAAAGGACGCGGGCTATGGCAAGCTGGCCAGGCTCGACCTGGCCGGGCAGCGCGAAGGCGCCAGGGTCGAGGTGGTCGAGGGCAAGCGCGGCGGCAGCGACTTCGCGGTCTGGCGCAGCTCGGCGCCGGGCGAGAGCCGGCAGATGGAATGGGACTCGCCGTGGGGCCCCGGGGCGCCAGGCTGGCACCTTGAGTGCTCGGTGATGTCGATGAAGTACCTGGGCCAGCACTTCGACATCCACACCGGTGGCGTCGACCATATCCCGGTGCATCACACCAATGAGATCGCGCAGAGCGAGGCCTACCTGGGCGACGGCAAGCCGTGGGTGCGCTGGTGGATGCATGGTGAATTCATCAACTTGGAGGGAGCCAAGATCTCCAAGTCGACCGGCGGGGGAGTGCTCATCTCCGATCTGGTCGATCGCGGCTACCACCCGCTGGTCTACCGCTATCTGCTGCTTCAGGCGCACTACCGCAGCCAGGCCGAGTTCAGCTGGGACGCGATGGCCGCGGCCAAGACCGGCCTGCGCAGGCTGCTCGACCGGTACACGGCGGCGCGGACCGCCGCCGCCGGGCAGGGACCGGGAGTTGAGCTGAGCGCCGCGGCCCGCGGTCACCTGGACGCCTTCGACGCGGCGATCAGCGACGACCTGAGCACCCCGCGGGCCCTGGCCGCGGTCGCCACCGCCGCCAGGGACGCCAGCCTCAGCGACGCTGACTTGTCCGCGCTGGCGATCCGGTTTGATGAAGCGCTCGGCATTGGCCTGGCCGATCTGACTCCCGCCGATCTGGACCTGGCACCGAGCCAGGCCCAGGTCAGCGCCGGCGAGGTCGAGCGGCTCGTGCGCGAGCGGAGCGCGGCACGCGCGGCCAGGGATTTCGCCAGGTCCGACGAGCTGCGCGATCAGCTCGCCAGCGTGGGCGTCGCGGTCGAGGATCACCCCGGCGGGGTCTCTACCTGGCACTGGGCGAGCCCAGCCGGCGCCGGGTAGGACGCTGGCCGCCCCGGGCCGACGCCGGCCTAGACGAGACGGCTCGCCGATGTCGCATGCGTTCCCCCAGGTAAATTCAAAAGATGAAGAAGCTGATCGAGTTGCTCGTATGCTTCCTGCACCCGCTCGCCGTCGTGCTGATCTGGATCGACCTGGCTACGCGCCGTGACATTGGGGGCGGGCCGAAGATCGCGTGGGCGATCTTCAGCCTCATTCCGCTCGTTCCGTTCGTCTACGTGCTGACCGGCGGCGATCTGTGGTGATGGACCGGGTCTGGTTTCACCGTCAAGTGCTATCGCGGCAAGCTCGAGGAGTTGCGCGAGCGGATCAAGCGGGACGGTCCGTTCGTCGCGACGACCAGGCGATTCCTGATCGAGGCGGTCAAGTAACCTGCGGGACCCGGTCCAAGGTGATGCCGAAGTACTCGGAGTAGGCGGTGAGCACGGCTTCGTCGGTGAGAAGTTCTTCCTCGATCCGGGCCGCGCCGCGGGTGCGGATCAGCGTGCGCCCGCTGAGCGAAATCCGGCCGTCGGGCGTGAGCAGCGAGCAGATCGTGCTTTGCCTGAAGTGCGACTGCGGCCAGGTCTGCTGCCACCAGCAGGTCGGCGCGAAGTCGGCGAGCGCCCGATCGCGGCGTTCGGCCACGTATAGCAGTTCGCCGTTCCTGCGCACCTCGATGTCGCCATCGCTGGTGTCGGCCAGCCGGAACACGCCGCCCGGATCAGCCTGTTCAGCCCGGTCATCGAAGTGCAGCGGGAACGTGGTGTGGTCACCGAATCCGACATCGGCAAGCCACGGACCGCTGCCGTCGGTGGCATGCACGACGAGGGCGAGGTGGTCGAAGGGCGGGGCGAGCCCGCTGGCGCCGTTCACTTTGGCGGACAGTCGCTCGACGCGGGCGCCGAGCGCTTCGAGCAGCAGCGCGAACGCGCCGTTGAGTTCGTAGCAGAAACCGCCGCGCCGCCTGGTCACGATCTTGTCCAGCAAGCCGGACTCGTCCAGCGAGATATCCTCGCCCAGGTGGATGCTCAGGTTCTCGAACGGCACGGTGAGCAGATGAGCCTGGTGCAGTGTCCTGATGCCGTCGGCGTCGGCACGGACGGCCTCGGCAGGCGCCGGGTCGGCGGCGCGGGCTGGGCCGGGGGAGTTGATGCGCCGCAGGTATGCGGTCAGGGCCAGGTCATCCATGGTGTGGCTGCCTCATTCAGGCCGGTAACAGGCGCTTCGACCTTATCGTGCAGTGGCTCGCAGCCAGGCGCCGTGCTATCGGCGACAAGGCAACATCGATTCCGCAGTCCATGCGGCCGTACATGCCGTACCGGCGCCCCAGCACCGGCGTACCGGCGCTGGCTGACGCAAGCCGATGCAGGGGACCGCGACCACAAGCTGAGAAAATTTTCTTCGTGAGAGTCTCGATTACTGGCCGCAGTGTTCGTAGCGATGGTGAAGGCGGGGAACAAGCCCGCCGCTACCACGAAGGAGAATCGCCGCTCAGGCTGCTCGGCGGCCTGCAGACTCCAGAGATCGCCAGGACCGCGATCGAAGGCCTTGACCTTGGCGACTATCACCTCTATCACGCGACGAGAGCCGACCTGCTGACGAGACTTGACCGCCGGGCCGAGGCCGTCTTGGCCTATGACACCGCGCTGGCAGTCGCGGCCAATCCGGCCGAACGCGGGTTTCTTGAGCAGCGCAAGCGAGCCGTGGCGAGCGCTGCCACATGATCTACATCGACCCCGAGCGATTCGAGGAGATGGTCGCGACCGCGCTCGACGACCTGCCCGAGGAACTCGGCGCCATGATGCGCAACGTCGTGGTCACCGTCGAACACGAACCTGGCCCGCCTGGGCTGCTAGGGCTCTACGAGGGCATACCGCTCACGGCCAGGACAACGAACTACGCCGGGGTGTTGCCCGACCGTATCATCATCTACCGGCAGCAGATCTGCGCGATCTGCCACACCGAGGCTGAGGTAGCCGGCCAGGTGCGCAGCACCGTGGTGCACGAGGTCGGCCACCACTTCGGCATCAGCGATCAGCGGCTCGACGAGCTTGGCTGGTGAGGACCGGACCGGCCATTGCTTGGTCCGCGTCCAGCCTGGGATGGTGACTTTAGTATCCTCCGTCGTCTCGTCGGCCAGCGGACTGGCAATGAGGTTATGACCGCGTGATGAACCCGTATCTGGCAGCGATAACACGCGGAAGCGCTCGTCGGGTTCCGCGCAAGCTTAAAACCCTAAATGATGAAAAAATGTCATGATGCCCTCATGGCATCTGGGTTGCTGCATCACGTGGAACTGTGGGTTCCCGACCTGGACCGGGCCGTCGGCCAGTGGGGGTGGCTGCTCGGCGAGCTTGGATACGAGAAGTTCCAGGACTGGCCCGATGGCCGCAGCTGGCGTCTTGGCCCTACGTACATCGTCGTCGAGAAATCGCCGGCGCTGTCAGCAGGCTCGCACGACCGCTGCCGGCCGGGGCTGAACCATCTCGCCTTCCACGCCGGCACCCGGGACCGCGTGGATGCGCTGGCGGCCGCCGGGCCCGCCGCCGGGTGGACGCTCCTTTTTCCCGGCTCGCATCCGTACGCGGGCGGCCCCGGGCATTATGCGGCGTACCTGTCGAACACCGACGGCTTCGAGGTTGAGCTGGTCGCCGGAGCGGCGATACTCGGCTGATGGACATCGACGCGATCGTGGCTGAGGTCGCCGCGGCAGTCGGGCTGGCCGAGGGCGAATCAGGCGTGCGCGACGTGCTCGCTGTCATTGCGCGCTCCGAGCCGGTTCCGACCAGCCAGATCAGCCGTGCGGCCGAGCTGCCCGTGCCGCTCGTCACGGCCGTGTGCAACGAGTTGCGCAAGCGCGGTGTCGTGGATAAGACCAGGCCAGTCAGGCTGACGGCCACCGCGCGCGAACTCACCAGCCGCACCCGCGTCGACGCGGTCTGCGCGGATTGCGGCGGGGCTGGCCTGATGCTCCCTGACTCGCTCAGCGGCCTGGCTGACGAGCTTGAACGCGTCGCCGCCGGCGCTCCGCAGGCGAGGTTTGACCTCGATCAGACGCACTGCACGGTCGCCACCAAGATCCACCGGGTCTTGCGCCTGCAGGACGCTCACGCGCTCGACGGCAAGCAGGTCCTGCTGCTCGGCGACGATGATCTCGTGGCGGTCGCGATCGACAGATTTGCCAGGCTGACGGGCGCGGCCGCGTCGGTGACAGTCATCGACACCGACCCGGCGGTGCTCGGCTGGATAGGGTCGCAGACGCCTGGCGGCGGGATCCGGCTGGTGGAGCACGACTTGCGCCAGCCGTTGCCGGCCGGCCTGGCCGGCGCCTTCGATGTCGTCTGCACCGACCCGCCGTACACGGTGGCCGGAGCCGCGCTGTTTTTGTCGCGGGCGGTGTCGGCGCTCCGGCCGCAGCCTGGCGGCCAGGTGTTTTTCAGCTTCGGGGCCCGCCGGCCTGACGAAACGCTCGCCACCCAGCGCCTGATCGCCAGCCTCGGCCTCGTGGTCAGGTCGCTGACGCCGAACTTCAACAGCTACGTCGGGGCCGGCATCCTGGCCGGCACGAGCCACCTGTATCACCTGCGTTCCGTCGAAGGGGCGGCGCCGCTGGCCGGAGGATCTTTCGTGGCCGGCGAATACTCCGGTCCGCTCTACACCGCGCAGACCAGAGGCGAGCGGATCAGGCCTTACCGCTGCGCCGCTTGCGGCACGATCCACCAGGTGGGCACTCCGCCGTGGCGCACGATCGCCGACCTCAAAGCGGCGGGCTGCCCGTCCTGCGGCGGTGCTACGTTCCGCCCGATGGCCAGGAGTGAGCGCAGCGAATAGCACCCGGAGCCGCGCGTGCCAGGGCCGGTCGCGACCGCCGAACATCACGCCGGTCGCGACCGCCGAACATCACGCCGGGCGCGACCGGGAATACCTCGCCGGCGTGCTGATCGCCGCGTTCGCGGCCAGCGCAGGTCATGACTGGCTCGAGCGCAAGAAATCATGGAGCGATGCCGCTCAAGATCACAGGCAGCAGGAGGTCCGATGGGCCGGACGGGACCGGCGAGGGGTGCGTCCGGGTGCGTTGTGCGAGGATGCTGCGCGTGACCGGGCAGAACTGCCGGTATCTGATCAGGCCGGCGACCGAGAGCGACCTGGACGCCCTTGCCGCGTTCGAGGTCGACATCGCGCTGGTCTCATTCGGGGACGAGGCGATCACCGACACGGCGTTCCATCGCCGCAGGCTCGCTGGTGCGCTCGGGAAGCCGGGCGAGATCGCGCTGGTGGCGGTCGCTGACGGTGCCCGGGACGTCCCGGTTGGCTGGGCCTGGATGTCGGGCCGTACCAACTCGCTGACCGGTGCCAGGTACGGAAATTTCCGCTCGCTCGCGGCCGCCCGGGTGGCTGACCGGAGCATGATCGGCGAGCTGCTGATGGCGGCGGTCTTGCAGGCGGCCGGCGAGGCCGGGTTCACCCATCTGTCGGGCAAGGTCAACGCCGCTAATCTTGGCATGCGCGCGCTCTATCGTGCCTTCGGCTTCACCGCGACGCACCTGACCATGGAGAAGCGGATCGGACCATGAGCGACCGAGCGGCTATGAGCACAGTCAAGTGCGTCGTCTGGGACCTCGACAACACATTGTTTCAAGGGATCTACCTTGAGTCCGCCAATGGCGGGCTGAAGGCAGATCGGCAGCTCGCGAATGCGCTCGGAGAGTTGTCGGGGCGCGGTGTCCTGCACGCGATTGCCAGCAAGAACCCGCCCGAGGCAGCCGAGTACGCCACGAGGCTGCTCGGCCGCGACTTCGCGGCGGTCCGGTGCGGCTGGGGTCGCAAGCCGGCAGCCATCGGCGAGATCATGACCGAACTCGGGCTGGTCGCCGGGGAGGTGGCCTTCGTCGACGACGACGCCATGGAGCGGGCGGAGGTGTCGTTCGCGCTTCCTGACGTGCTCGTGCTCGAGCCAAGGGACGTGGCGCGGGCTCTGAGCTGGCCTGTATTCAGCCCGCCGGTCGTGACCGACGAAGGACGGCGCCGGGGTGAGCTGTACCAGCAGCGCCGGATCCGGCAAGACGAGGCAAGGGCGTTCGGCGGCTCACCCGAGGACTTCCTGCGCTGTTGCGGCACGCGAGTGCGCATCGCCCCGGCCGGTGCCGGCGATGCGGCGCGGCTGCACGAGTTGTCGGTCCGCACGCACCAGTTCAACTCGTCTGGCGCGGTGGTGGGCGCGGATGAGTTCGCGGCGATGATCAAGCCGGGGCGACATGGCGCGCAGGTGTCCCAGGCCGGCCGCCAGGTCATCGCCGTGCGGCTCAGCGACAAGTTCGGCGACGATGGCATGGTCGGCGGCTTGATCATCGCCGGGAAACGCGGCGGCAGTGAGCCCGAGTGGGAGGTGCCGCTGTTGATGATGTCGTGCCGGGCGATCGGCCGCGGCGTGATCGACGCGCTCCTGACCTGGGTTTGCCTCGCCGCGAGACATGCCGGAGCCGGTCAGGTGGCGGTGCCGTGCGTGATCAATGAGCGCAACGTGCCGCTGCGGATCGCCCTGACCGGCGCCGGATTCCGCGCTGGCGGGACCGGACCCGACCGGATAGCCAGGTATGCGCGGAGGCTTGACCAGCCACTACCTGGCCTACCGGACTGGGTGACGGCCGAGGGCGCGGGATGAACGGCACCCGTGATGAGCCGGACGTGGCCGAGGGGATCAGGGCTATCCTCGCCGAGCTGGCCGGTGACGATGCCGCGCTTTCAGCGCCGCCCGGCACACCGCTGCTGCGCGCTGGCCTTGGCCTCGACTCGCTCCGGGGAGCGCTGCTGCTCACGAGAGTGCGGGAAGCATTCGGCGTCGATATAGCCGGCGAAGACCTGAACCTGGACAGCCTCGCGACCATCGCCACGCTGACAACTTTCGTGACGGATCGGATTACCGCTTGTCGGCCCGGCGACAATGGCATAATTGCCTGATTCGGGTGCGCCGGGCGTTGCCCCGGCTGCGCCGAGGTGCCACTCGCGGCGTCGCAGCTAAACCTGGTCAAGCAGTTTGCAAATGAACTGGAGCGTGCGCAATGAGACTCAGGCAGGCGGCAAAGACTGGCATCGTCGCCAGCGCGGCCGTACTGTTCGTGGCGGCAGCGCCGGCCGCCATTGCCCAGCACACCGGGTCGCGTGCCGCCGCGGCGCCTGGGGTGACCGGGCCAGTCTCACTCCACCCCGTGACCACGACCCCGCATCTCCCGCCAAACGATAACCCGCCACAGCAGATCCGCCAGATCGTGCAGTGCAGGGGCACGGTGTACGTGGTGGGCACCTTCACCACTCTCGAGCAGGGCAGCAAGACCTTCGTCAGGCACAATGCGGCCAGTTTCAGCGCGAGGGCGCCCTACACGATGACCTCGTGGGCGCCCCGTATCAACGGCACGGTGAACTCGATCGCCTTCAACGGCACGAACTGCGCCGACGCTTACATCGGCGGGTCGTTCAAGAAGATCAACACCACGCTCGCGCAGAACCTCGGCAAGATCAGCACGGCCGCGGGCACCGGCGCCGTTGTCAAGAAGTTCGGTCATAGCGTCAATGGCACGGTCCAGACTTTGCGCGCGGTCGGTGGTCACCTGCTGGTCGGCGGCCAGTACACCAACATCAATGGCGGTAAGGCCGCGCCGTATCTGACCAGCGTGAGCCTGGTGACCGGCAAGAATGACAAGTACCTGAACCTGCACATCAAGGGGAATTACAAGTTCCCCGGCTCGCAGCCGAACGCGACCAGGGTCTACAACCAGGCACTGAGCCACAGCGGCAAGCTTGACCTGGTCATGGGCGACTTCACGTCGGCCGGCGGCCGTCGCCGGCAGCAGATCTTCATGCTGAGCCTCGGTAAGGCTCAAGGGACCGTGACGGGCTGGACGTCGCCTGAATTCGACGGCAGTCAGGGCAACCTGCCGGGTGGCTTCCAATACCAGTGCTCCACCGACAACACCTTCTATGTCAGGGCGGCGGCCTGGTCGCCCGACGACAAGACGATCTACCTGGCCGACACCGGCTACCGCCCGTGGAACTCGACCGTCACGGATCCGCGGTCCGGATTGTGCGACTCGGCGTCGGCCTGGCCGGCCACCCATAAGTCGGTGCTGCACCTGTGGATCAACTACACCGGCTGTGACTCGCTCTACTCGGTAGCCGCCGACGCGAGCACCGTCTACTTCGCTGGTCACGAGCGCTGGTCAGAGAACCCGGACGGCTGCGACACCGAGGGCCACGACGCCATTCTTGCCCCCGGTTTCGAGGGCCTCTCGCCAAAAACCGGGCACCTCACCTTCAACCCGACCAGGGATCGCGGGCTGGGCGCCGACGACATGCTGCTCACCAAGGCTGGCCTCTGGATCGCTAGCGACAACTTCGACCACAGCCAGGCCTGCGGCGGCGTCGAGAATCTGGCCGGCATCTGCCTGCTCCCGTACAAATGAATTCGCGGGACAGCCTCAAGGAGCACCACGACGCTGAAAAGGCTCGTGCCCGTCAGCAACGTGGCCCTGCTTGATGTCGTTCCAAGAGACTGCTGAAAAGGTCCATCCGGGGCTGCGGGGGGAGTTTTCGTGTCCGGGAGCGTTTTCTCTTCTATGAGCGGTGAACTTTCCCCGTTGTGAAAAGGCTCCCCGTAAAGTGCGGTGAAGTCTCCGCGATCATGAAACCCGGGCCCCGGGGCACGGCAATCGCGACAGGCTGGCGCCCGGCCTTTCCAAGTCAGCACCCTCTTCCAACAGCAGAAACGAGTCCCACCTCGCTCACCGGGGCCGGGGCCAGGGCCGGGCGCCGACAGCAGCAAGGAAGACCACCATGCTGTTCGCCTTCATGCTGTCCGGCCTTGTCGACCGCTCCCAGCTGCGCAGGTCCCGCAACATCGACAACCCCACCAGCAGCAGCGACGAGGCGGGGTGCGGTTGCGGGTGACCAGGGCCCGGCGGGTGGGTCGCTGGTGAGTGGTCCCGGGCCTGGGCAACCTAGACAGGGACGTGGGTGCTGTGGTCATTTGTTCAAAATGAAAGGGTTGACTTGACCTAACGCGCAGGAGGACACCGATGACGGCCGTATTCGCCGTGGACGCATGCCGCACACCGATCGGGAAGATCAAGGGAGCACTGGCTGGCGTCAGGCCTGATCATCTGACCGCGGACGTGATCGCCGCGCTGATGGCGCGCAACTCATGGCTCGATCCGCAGGCCGTCGACGATGTGTACTGGGGCGCGGCCAACCAGGCTGGTGAGGATAACAGGAACGTCGCCAGGATGGGCGTGCTGCTGTCCGGCCTGCCCGTCGAGGTGCCTGGTGCCACGGTGAACAGGCTGTGCGGCTCTGGCATGGAGGCGATTTGCTCGGCGGCACGGGCGATAGCCGCTGGTGACGCCGAAATCTGCGTCGCTGGCGGGGTCGAGTCGATGACGCGGGCGCCGTTCGTCCTGCCCAGGGCGTTGGAGCCATTCCCGCGTGAGGCCGGAGTGGCCGACACCAGGCTCGGCTGGCGGCTCGTCAGCCCGAGGATGAAAGAGCTGTACCCGCCGATCAGCCTGGGGGAGACGGCGGAGAACGTCGCCGACAAGTACGAGGTCAGCCGGGAACGGCAAGATGAGTTCGCGCTGCGAAGCCACCACAAGGCGGCGGCCGCGGCGGAAGGCGGCCGCTTCGGGGACGAGATTGTGCCGATCGAGGCGCCGGGCGGGCCGGTCACCAGGGACGAGGGGATCAAGGGCGGCCTGACGGCGCAAGAACTGGCGGGCAAGAAGCCCGCGTTCCGTGCCGGCGGCACCGTCACCGGCGGGAATTCATCGCCCCTGAACGACGGAGCCGCTTGCCTGCTGCTGATGTCCGAAGACGCCATGAAACGGGCCGGTGCCGAACCGCTCGCTCGGTACGCGGGCGGCACCTCGGCCGGGGTGCACCCGGACTACATGGGGATCGGGCCGGTGCCCGCGATGGGCAAGGCGCTGGCACGGGCAGGCTGGCAGATCGGTGACCTGGCGCTGCTCGAGATCAACGAGGCGTTCGCGGCGCAGGCGGTGGCCGTCATCGATCAGCTCAAGTGCGACCCGGAGCTTGTCAACGTCAACGGCGGGGCGATCGCCATCGGGCACCCGCTGGGCTGCTCGGGCGCGAGGATAACCGCCACCTTGCTGCACGAGCTCAAGCGGCGCGGTGGAGGGCGCGGTGCGGCCACGATGTGCATCGGAGTCGGGCAGGGCATCGCGAGCCTGTGGCAGGCGGACTAAGCCGTCAGCAGCGCCGTCGTCCGACTGGTCAGCTGAGCCGGGCCGGAGCCGGGCTGAGCCGGGCCGGAGCCGGGCTGAGCCGGGCTGCGCCGGACGCCACTGGCCGCGTTGCTCAGGGTTCTCGTTGCCGCCTGGACGCAACCGGTTACGAAACTGGACATGCTGAACGCGTAACGTTTGGCCACAAGGGGGACGACAGGAGGGACGATGACCGGAAACCGGCTGACGATCCCTAACCTGATCAGCCTGGCGAGGCTGGCAGGTGTGCCGGTCTTCCTGTGGCTGGTACTCGGCGTGCGCGGCACTACCGGTGACTGGTGGGCGCTTGGGCTGCTCGCCGCCGCGGGTGTGTCTGACTGGCTGGATGGCAAGATCGCGCGGGCGTTCAGCCAGCAGAGCAAGCTCGGTGAGGTACTCGACCCGGCGGCCGACCGGCTCTACATCGTGTCCACGATCATCGCCCTGGCAGTGCGCTCGATCATGGGCTGGTGGCTAGTCGTGGTGCTCGCGGCCCGCGAACTGACGCTCGGCATAGTGCTGCTGAGGCTGCGCCGGGCGGGTTACGGGCCGCTGAAGGTCAGCTTCGCCGGCAAGGCGGCGACACTGTGTTTGCTTTACGCTTTCCCGTTGCTTTTTTTGGGCTCTCACCAGGGCACATATGCGGTAGTCGCCCGAGTGTTCGGTTGGGCGTTCGCTCTGTGGGGAACTGCACTGTACTGGTGGGCCGCGGCGTTGTATCTCGTGCAGGCTCGCCGGCTGCTCGCCGCGAATCGGGCGAACCCGGCGAACAGGGACGGTCTTGAGCGGAACAGCGTGGCAGCAGGCACTGGGGACCAGGGCGCCGGGGGAACTAGGCCGGACTAGGCGAAGGAGCGCTGGCAGCAGTGAGGGCAGTAGTAATGGCAGGCGGCGAAGGGACCCGGCTGCGGCCGATGACCGCTAACCAGCCTAAGCCACTGCTTCCGGTGGTCAACAAGCCGATCATGGAGCACGTGCTGCGGCTGCTGCGCAAGCACAGTTTCGACGAGACGGTCGTCACGGTGCAGTTCCTCGCCTCGATGGTGCGGAACTACTTCGGCGATGGCGAAGAGTGGGGTATGAGCCTCCAGTACGCCACCGAGGACATACCGCTCGGCACGGCCGGAAGCGTAAAGAATGCCGAGGATGCATTGCGGAACGGGCCGTTCCTCGTGATCTCGGGCGACGCGCTGACCGACATCGACCTGTCTGATCTGGTGCGTTTCCACAAGGACAACGGTGCTCTGGTGACGGTCGCGCTGGCCCGGGTCCCTGACCCGCTCGAATTCGGCATCGTGATCGCCGACGAAGACGGCAAGATCCAGCGATTCCTGGAGAAGCCGAGCTGGGGACAGGTCTTCTCCGACACGGTCAACACCGGCATCTACGTCATGGAGCCCGAGGTGCTCGCGCACGTGCCACCCGGCCAGGTCGTGGACTGGTCTGGTGATGTGTTTCCCAAGCTGCTTGACAAGGGGGCCCCGGTCTTCGGCTGGGTGGCCGACGGCTACTGGGAGGACGTCGGTACCCACGAGGCCTACCACAAGGCGCAGGCAGACGTGCTGTCCGGCAAGGTCGCGGCTCACATCGACGGCTTCGAGGTCATGCCCGGGGTCTGGCAGGCCGAGGGCGCTGAGGTCGACCCGGACGCGGTGCTGACCGGACCGCTGTGCATCGGCGACTACGCCAAGATCGAGGCCGGCGCCCAGCTGCGCGAGTTCACGGTGGTGGGCAGCAACGTGGTGGTCAAGGAGGGCGCGTTCCTGCACCGCGCGGTCGTGCACAACAATGTGTACGTAGGCGTGGGCTCGACCCTGCGCGGCTGCGTCATCGGAAAGAACACCGACGTCATGGCCTCGGCCAGGATCGAGGAAGCGGCGATCGTCGGCGATGAGTGCGTGATCGAGTCCGAGGCGTACATCTCGTCGGGCGTGCGGGTCTACCCGTTCAAGACGATCGAAGCCGGCGCCGTGGTGAACACCAGCGTGATCTGGGAATCTCGCGGCCAGCGGACTCTCTTCGGGCCCCGGGGCGTATCCGGGCTGGTCAACGTGGAGATCACGCCCGAGCTTTGCGTCCGTCTGGCAAGTGCGTACGCCACTACCTTGAAAAAGGGCTCGGCGGTCACCACCTCACGTGATGTGTCTCGAGCCGCGAGGGCACTGAAGCGGGCCGTGCACGGCGCGCTCAATGCCAGCGCCATCAACGTCGTCGACCTGGAGGCCCAGCCCCTGCCCGTCGCCCGGTTCGAGACCGCGCGCAGCGAGTGCAGCGGCGGCATCGCCATGCGGACCACGCCAGGCGACCCGCAGTCGGTCGACATCATCTTCCTCGACGATCACGGCGCCGACCTGTCCGAAGCCGTGCAGCGCAAGCTCGAGCGAGTGTTCTCCAGGCAGGAGTACCGGCGCGCGTTTCCAGGCGAGATCGCCGAGCTGATCTATCCGCCCAGGGTGATCGAGGCGTACACCGGCGATCTGCTCAGCCGGGTGGATATGACAGGGGTCAGGGAAGCCGGGCTCAAGATCGTCGCCGACTGCGCCGGCGGCACGGCGTCGCTGGTACTGCCCGGGCTGCTCGGGCGCATCGGCGTGGATGTGCTCACTGTGAACAACCGGCTCGACGAGGCCACGCCGACCCAGTCGCCGGCTCAGATCAGGGCGGACTTGCACCGCCTGGCGGAGCTCGTGTACTCATCGCGAGCCGCCTTCGGGGTCAGGTTCGATCCGGTTGGTGAGCGCATCATGCTGATCGACGACAAGGGCGCGCTGGTCAGCGACGACCGGGCGCTGCTCGTCGTGCTCGATCTAGTCGCCGCTGAGCGGCGGTCCGGTCGCGTGGCTTTGCCGGTGACGACGACCAGGGTGGCGCAGGAGGTCTGCCGGTTCCACGGGGTGCAGGTGGAGTGGACCCCGACTTCGCCGCACGGGCTGTTCGCGGCGACAACGGGGGATGACGTGATCTTCGCGGCCGATGGCCGGGGCGGGTTCGTGGTGCCTGAGTTCTCCAGGTCACTCGACGGCATCGCCGCGTTCACCAGGCTGATCGGCCTGGTGGCCAGGACGCGGCTCACGCTGAGCCAGATTCACGCGCGGATCCCGGTCGCTCAGCTGCTCAAGCGGTCGGTGCCGACGCCGTGGGCGGCCAAGGGCAGCGTGATGCGGACGATCGTGGAAGCCGCCGCAGGTCACGAGATTGACACGACCGACGGCGTCCGGGTCATCGAGCCGGGCAAAGGGTGGGCGCTCATGCTGCCCGACCCCGCGCTGGCCGTTACGCATGTCTGGGCGGAGGCATCGGATGGCAGTACTGCCCAAGCACTGCTTGACGAATGGGTTAGCGTTGTCGAGCAAGCTGGGCGGGAAAGCGGCGGGTCAGGCTGAGCGCGGCGGGTCACGCTGAGCGCGGCGGGTCAGGCTGAAGGCCGACGCGGTACTACTCGTCCATGAGACAATTGCCGTGCTTAAGCGACTGTTGTCTGTCCAGTGGGTAGCCGGCCAGTGATGTACGGAGCGGCCTGGGCGTCGGAGGTGTGCAGCGTGATCTGGCGAAGGCGCCGTAATCGGAAGCGCCCGGTTGCGGCACGGCCAGACGGTAGCTCGCCTGGCAGAGCGTCAGAGCGGCCCAGCCAGGCTGGCCATTCTGGCAGCGCGTGGGAGATAGACCAGCGGCGCCAGCCCCCGGTAGCGTGGAGTGAGCACGACTTCGGCAGGCTCAATGCCCGCACCGAGGCGTACTCGATCAGCGCGGCGAAACCGGCAAACGGGAGGCTCGGCGGCCAGATGCCCGGCATCTATTGTCCTGCTTGCGGTGCAGTCAACCCGGAAAACGCCCGGTTCTGCTCGCAGTGCGCGACGCCGATAGCCAGGGCGGCGGTGCCGCCGGACCGGGCCACCGTCGGCGAGACCACTTCCATGATCTTCACCGGTGTCGAGCCACCGGACGCCGAGACGGGTGATATCGCGGCGGCTGACGCGGCGGCGATCGCGACGCTGCCGCCGAATACCGCGCTGCTCATCGTCAGGCGAGGGCCCAACGAAGGCAGCAGATTCCTGCTGGACAGCGAGATCACAGAGGTCGGCCGCAGGCCAGACAGCGACATTTTCCTCGACGATGTGACGGTATCGCGGCGGCACGCCGAGTTTTACCGGCACGGCGGCCGGTTCGCCGTGCGAGATGTGGGCAGTCTCAACGGCACTTACGTGAACAGGGAGCGGATCGAGGAAGTCGCTCTGAATGGTGGTGACGAAGTACAGATCGGCAAGTTCCGCATGGTCTTCCTGCAAGGCCGCCTGTCGCACGCCGAGAGTGGCGTTTAGGCACACGGGACGGGATGAACTCTTCGTTTGCGCGGGCATACCTCGGCATTGGAGAAGTGCTTGTCAAGCTGCGGTCAGAATTTCCTGACATCAGCGTCTCAAAGATCCGGTTCCTTGAGTCGGAGGGCTTGATCAGCCCGGCGCGGTCGCCGTCGGGTTACCGGCGGTTCAGCCCGGCCGACGTGGACCAGCTCCGCTTCATTCTCACCGCTCAGCGCGATGAGTACCTGCCGCTGCGCGTTATCAAGGAACGGCTGGCACACCGCGAGGAGCCGAGCAGGCGTCGTCCGGCCGAAATGGTGACTCAGCGGGAGCTACTCGATTCCGCAGGCATCGACGAAAAGCAGCTCGCCGAGCTGGAAACCCACGGCCTGATCAAACGATCAGGACGGCTATACGGGTCGGAAGCGCTCGATGTGGCGACGGCGGCCGCAGCCCTCGCGGGCTACGGCCTGCAGGCGAGAAACCTGCGGATGGTGAGTACCGCAGCCGACCGGGACCTCCTTCTGATCGAGCAGCTCGTCGGACCTACCTTGCGCCAGCGTGGACCTGAGGTGCGGGAATCGGCGACGCGGACGGCCAGAGAGATCGCCATGCTGCTGCTCAGGCTGCACCGGTCCATGCTCGAAGCCGGGCTCGCGGACGCCGGCCTGGCCGGCGACGGGCTGGGCGGAGGGGAGGGCGGTGGAGCGGGCGGCGGCCGAGCGGGCGGAAGCCGAGCGGGCGGAAGCCGAGCGGGGGGCAGTCTGGCGAACGGAGAACTTGACGATACATCGCAGGCGATCAAGGGTGCGAGCGCGTGAGCCTTCCCGTGCTGGCCCACAAGAACGAGGGGTGTACGTTGGCAAGGGAGTGCCCGTGGCGGGACAGGGAACATACACGGCAGGGAACAAACAGCCCTGCTGTAGGACATGAGGCGCAGGTGAGGACGGAGTCGCTGTGAAGGAGATGGAGGTCGTCGGCGTCCGCGTCGAGATGCCCACGAACGCGCCCATCGTGCTGCTCAAGGAAACCGATGGCGTGCGGTACCTCCCAATCTGGATCGGACCGATGGAGGCAACGGCCATCGCCTTCGCGCAGCAGGGCATGGTCCCGGCCCGCCCGCTCACCCACGACCTGATGCGGGATATCCTGCAGGCCCTCAAGGTTGAGCTAAGGCAGGTCAACATCACGGCGCTGCGGGACGGCATCTTCTTCGCCGATCTCGTATTCTCCAATGGCACCACGGTCAGCGCGAGGCCCTCGGACTCGATCGCGCTGGCACTTCGCACCGGGACGGCGATCTTCGCCCACGACGAGATACTCGACGAGGCAGGTGTATCGATCCCGGACGAGCAGGAAGACGAAGTCGAGAAGTTCCGCGAATTCCTCGACAACATCACCCCGGAAGACTTCGGCAGCGCGACCTGACGGTTACGGATTGTTCCAGGGCGACTGGTCCGGTGGGTCCTTGCCGGTCAGCCGGTCCCGGTCCGCTGGTTTCCCCGGGTCGCCTGGTTTCCGGGTGGGCTGGTTTCCCCGGGTCCGCTGGTTTCCTCGGGTCGCCTGGCTTCCGGGTGGGCTGGTTTCCTCGGGTCGCCTGGCTTCCGGGTGGGCTGGTTTCCGGGTCGGCTGGTTTCCGGGTCGGCTAGATTGCCCGGCGGCGGGTTCCAAGGCGACGCGCCGGGGCGGGTCGTTGACCGGGCCACAATGCGGGCCTAGCGTGTTTTTGGTGCGGGGCCGGAGGTGGGCGTGGCGGTCATAACAGGCGACGGGCAAGAGGAGCGCGCTCGGCGCGCAGCTGCCTTGCGCGCGGCAGAGCAAGGCCTGCTTTTCGATGACGAGGCTAGCCCGCCCCTTGAGGACGTCGGCTACCGTGGTCCTACCGCCTGTGCGGCGGCTGGCATCACGTACCGCCAGCTGGATTACTGGGCCAGGACTGGCCTGGTGGAGCCTAGCGTGCGGCCCGCACGCGGGTCTGGCTCTCAGCGACTGTACGGATTCCGCGACATCTTGGTCCTCAAGGTCGTGAAGTCGCTGCTCGACACCGGGATCTCGCTGCAGCAGATTCGGACAGCGGTGACGTTCCTGCGCGAGGGCGGCGTTACCGATCTGGCCAAGATCACGCTGATGAGCGACGGTGCGTCAGTCTATGCGTGTACGTCACGCGACGAGGTGGTCGATCTGCTGCAAGGCGGCCAGGGCGTGTTCGGCATCGCGCTTGGCCGGATCTGGCAAGAAGTCGAGGGATCGCTGGCCGAATTCCCCGCCGAATCCGGCGAGCCCGTCCCGGAGCCGGCCGCCGACGAACTGGCCAGCCGCAGGGCCGCCAGAAAGATCGGCTAGCTGTCTAGATCTCCCCCTCGGCGCTTCCACATCACTTCGGCTTTGCCTGCTGCTCGGTTTTGCCTGCTGCTCGGTTTTGCCTGCTGCTCGGTTTTGCCTGCTGCTCGGCTTTGCCTGCTGCGCCTGCTCGCACTCCTCCGGTTGTTCCCCTCCTGCTGGTCCTCCCGCTGGTCCGACTCCCCTCCTGGGTACTCCTGCCCCTCCTCTTCTGCGAATAATACTCATATTCCCGGCATACCGACGGGCTTTGGTGCACGGAACTCCTATAGATGCCGGTTTCCCGGCCGAATCTCGGCCCGCGCGACCCGGGCGCAGCAACCAGCGATATGGGGACATCGCGGCGGTTGACGATGTCAGCTTCGAGGTTGAGCAAGGCGAGTTTTCGGCATCCTGGGGCCGAACGGTGCGGGCAAGCCCAGACCCCGGAATTGGCCGCCCGCTTCCCAGAGAATTTTCGTCTGCGCCCCTGACCGTGCGGTACGCGCAGGTCAGCGGCGAAATGGCCCGGCCGGGCTGACCGGAGCTGATGACTGATGTCATCTGAATCTGGCTCTGGCCCCTCTTTCGTGATGGTAAGGACGCTGGCAGTCGGGCCTGCGAGTGTGGCAGCGCGCCGGTCCGCGAGCCGGGCGGGCCTGCGGCATTTCACCCGGGCCAGGCTGTACCGGTGGGGCACCCTGCTGCTGCCTGAGCGACAGCAGGGTGCCCCACCTGCACCGGGCCAGGGGCCGAAATTCATGATCGCGGGGACTTTTCAGGACGGGCTCCAGGTCCGTTACCGTCACGTTATCTGGGCAAGAGCCCTGAGTCTCATTCGCGCCGGGCGGACAAGTCTCATTCGCGCCGGGCGGACAGGGGCAGGGATAGGCACGACTGCGGCACGAGACGAGGCCGCGGTGCTGGAAGCGTCCGGTCGCCTGACGGACCGGGACCGAGAGCTGATCCGCCTGATAGCACGGCTGCGGGTGCTGACCACCGGGCACCTCGCCGCGCTCGGGTTCAGCAGCGCGATCACCGCCGGGCACCGGCTCGCGCTCTTGATCAAGCTCGGGATGCTGCATGAGCCATCCGCATGATCACCGTCGCCTCGTCCGCGTGCACTGTGACCAGCAGGCCGAGCGTCTTCAGGTACTGCGGGCGCGGCTTGCGCGAATGTGTTCCGCTGGGACGACGTCTGGACGACATCACGGTGAGCGCTCGCTAAACTCGGGTAATCGCTGGTGACACCGTCCGGGAGAGTCCGAGCGCAGCCAGCGCCCGGCGCCGAAGGGGCAACCTCCCCGGAACCTCTCAGGCAAAAGGACTGGACGGGACAAGCGGCTCTGGAGTCCTGCGGCGTTGCCGCGGCGACAGAGGGGGATCTGTAACCCGACTCCAGGAGCAGGCAGTGACTATTGCAATACGAAATTTCGCAGAGCGTCACATAGGTCCCGATCAGGATGATCAGCAGCGCATGCTGGCCGCCATCGGGTATGCCAGCCTGGACGAGCTGACCGCCGCCGCCCTGCCCGCTGGCCTGGCCACCGACAGGCCGCTGAACCTTCCTGGCCACCTCGACGAAGACCGGGCTCTGGCCGCCCTGCGCCGCCTGGCCGCGAAGAACCAGGTGCTGACTTCCATGATCGGCTGGGGCTACTACGGCACGATCACTCCGCCCGTGATCCGCAGGAACGTGCTCGAAAGCCCCGCCTGGTACACCGCGTACACGCCGTATCAGCCGGAGATCTCGCAAGGGCGGCTCGAGGCGCTGCTCAACTTCCAGACGATGATCGAGGACCTGACCGCGCTGCCGGTGGCGGGCGCCTCGATGCTGGATGAGGCCGCGGCCGCGGCCGAGGCAATGACGCTGGCTCACCGTGCCACCAAGCGCGGGTCGATCTTCCTGGCCGATGCCGATTGCCTGCCGCAGACGCTGGCGGTGCTTGGCACCAGGGCAGAGCCGCTCGGCTTCGGCCTGGTGACCGACCTGGTCACACCCGAGCTGATCGAGGCACAGCCCGACGGCGAGCTGTTCGGCATCTTGCTGCAGTACCCCGGGGCGAGCGGACAGGTGCGAGACCTGCGGCCGGCGATAGCAGCCGCCAAAGCGCGCGGCGCGCTTGTCGCCGTCGCGGCCGACCCGCTCGCGCTGACCCTGCTCACGCCGCCGGGCGAGCTTGGCGCCGACATTGCTGTCGGCAGCACGCAGCGATTCGGCGTGCCCCTCGGCTACGGCGGCCCGCAAGCCGGCTACATCTGCGTGCGCGACGACCTCAAGCGGCAGTTGCCCGGCCGCCTGGTCGGCGTGTCGGTGGACGCCGACGGGCACCCGGCGTACCGGCTCGCCCTCCAGGCTCGCGAGCAGCACATCAGGAGGGAAAAGGCCACGAGCAACATCTGCACGGCCCAGGTGCTGCTCGCCGTGATCGCTGCGATGTACGCGGCGTACCACGGGCCGGACGGGCTGACCGCGATCGCGAGCCGGGTGCACGGCAAGGCGGTCAGGCTGGCCGCGATGCTAGCCCGGGCGGGCGTCGAGCTGAAGTCGGACGCGTTCTTCGACACGGTGGCCGCGGTCATCCCTGGCGATGCCGAGCAGGCCGTCGCGCGAGCGCGGGCGGCCGGCTACAACTTGTGCCTGGCCGCGCCCGGCATCGTGCAGGTCGCCTGCGATGAGACCACCACCGACCAGCACATCGCGGACGTGGCGGCCGCGATCACCGGCGGCAGGGTCAGCACAAGGGCGGGCGCCGGCGCGGGGGCGGGGGCTGGGGCGGACCCGGGCGACACCGCGATTCCGGCCGGCCTGCGCCGCACCAGCGAGTTCCTCACCCATCCGGTGTTCTCCGCGCACCGCAGCGAGACCGCGATGCTGCGCTACCTGCGCAAGCTGTCGGACTTCGACATCGCGCTCGACCGGTCGATGATCCCGCTCGGCTCATGCACGATGAAGCTCAACGCGGCTGCCGAGATGGAGCCGATCAGCTGGCCCGAGTTCGGCGGACTGCACCCGTTCGCGCCCGCGGACCAGGCGGCCGGATACCACGAACTGATCAAGGGCCTGCAGGACGCCCTGGTGGAGATCACCGGCTACGACGCGGTCAGCCTGCAGCCGAACGCGGGCTCCCAGGGCGAGCTGGCCGGCCTCCTCGCGATCAGGCACTACCACAGGTCGCGGAACGAGCCAGCGCGGACGGTCTGCCTCATCCCCGAGTCGGCGCACGGCACCAACGCCGCGAGCGCCGTGCTCGCGGGCCTGCGCGTCGTAGTGGTCAAGTGCGGCTCGGACGGCGCCATCGACCTCGGCGACCTGCGGTCCAAGCTGGACGCCCAGGCCGGCGCTGTCGCCGCGATCATGCTCACCTACCCGTCGACCAACGGGGTGTTCGAGGCCACGGTGGGCACCGTGTGCGACCTGGTGCACGAGGCCGGCGGCCAGGTCTACGTGGACGGGGCCAACCTCAACGCGCTGGTCGGCCTGGCCAGGCCGGGCAAGTTCGGTGCCGACGTGTCGCACCTGAACCTGCACAAGACCTTCTGCATCCCGCATGGCGGCGGGGGACCTGGCGTCGGCCCGGTGGCGGTGCGGTCCCATCTGACGCCGTTCCTGCCCAGGCACCCGTTCCTGCCCGGCATCGCGGTGGCCGGCACGGACGCGGCCGGCACTGGCGCGGCCGGCACTGGCGCGGGCGGGCAGGAGGCCATCCCGGCTGAGCTGCGCACCGGTCCGGTGGCCGGGGCTCCGTACGGCTCGGCGGGCATCTTGCCGATCTCGTGGGCCTACCTCGCGATGATGGGCCCCGACGGGCTGCACCGCGCCACCCAGGTCGCCATCTTGAACGCCAACTACATCGCCAGCAGGCTGCACCCGCACTTCCCCGTCCTCTACACCGGCCAGGCCGGCCTGGTGGCGCACGAGTGCATCCTTGACCTGAGGCAGATCACGGCCCAGACCGACGTGACCGCCGAGGACGTGGCCAAGCGGCTGATCGACTACGGCTTCCACGCTCCGACGATGTCGTTTCCGGTGGCCGGAACCTTGATGGTCGAGCCGACCGAGAGCGAGAACCTGGCCGAGATCGACCGCTTCTGCGACGCCATGATCGCCATCGCGGGGGAGATCGCGAAGGTGGGCTCGGGCGAGTACGACCCCGCCGACAACCCGCTGAAGAACGCGCCGCACACCGCATCGATGCTACTTGCCGACGAGTGGGAGCACGGGTACAGCCGGACGGAGGCCGCGTATCCGGGTAAAATGGACCGCCGGTCCAAGTACTGGCCGCCGGTCAGGCGGATCGAGGCCGCTTACGGCGACCGTAACCTCATGTGCTCTTGTCCGCCGCCGGAGTCGTTTGAATGACCCGGCCTTTCCATTCGCCGCCCCGGCCCGCGTAGTGCCGCCGCGCTGAACTGATCGTCATGCCCGCGTAGAGCGTGGCGATCAGCGGCAGCGCGGGTGCCCGCCACGGCGACAGTCCGCACAGGCGCAGCACCGGCAGGTAGCTGACCGACATGATCAGCCACCCCGCCAGGCCCAGGGCGGCGAGCAAGGCTGACCCGGCCGCGAAACCCTTCGCCGGACCGGTCGCGAGGCCTGTCGTCAGGCCGGCCAGGGCCGCAGCCGGGGGCAGCAGGTACAGCCAGATCAGGCCGAGCACGGTGCCGGCGAGCGCCATCGGGGAATAGCGCAGCTGCGTGTAGGCACTCCTGGCCACCATGTCCCAGACCTGACCCAGCCCGGTGTATTCGCGCAGGCTGACCACATCGGTCGTGAACCCAAGCCAGCACGATCCCACGCCCTTCAGCAGGCGGCCGAGCGCCACGTCGTCGATGCGGGCGTCGCTGATCCGCTCAAGCCCGCCGGCCTCTTCGAGCGCGTCCCGCCTGACCAGCATGCAGCCGCCAGCCGCCGCGGCGGTCCTGGCGCGATTCACCCAGCGGAACGGGAACAGCTGCGCGAAGAAATACACGAACGCCGGGATCAGCAGCCGCTCGGCGCCGGTGCCGGTTCGCAGCAGCGCCATCTGCGACACGATGACCCGGTCACCTGACGCCGCGACCAGCGCCCGCACCGTGCCTGGCGCATAGGCAATGTCCGCGTCGGTGAACAGCACGTACTCCGCACCCCCGGCGGCCCCCAGGCCCTGTTCCATCGCCCAGACCTTGCCGGCCCAGCCTTCCGGGGTAGGGGTACCCGTGACGACGGTGACCTCGCCAACGCCGGACGCGACCTGAGCCGCGACCTGAGCCGTGCCGTCGCTGCTCTCGTCATCGACCAGGATCACGCGGAGCCGGCCGGGGTAGTCCTGGCTGAGCAGGCCGGGCAGCGAGCGCGGCAGGACAGCGGCCTCGTCCCTGGCCGGGATGACCGCCGTCACGTCGGGCCACGTCGCCATGGTGGCTTGCGGCGGCAGCCGCTGATCGGTAAGCCAGAATGCGCCGCGGAAGCCGAGCAGGTAGATCCAGGCCGCGACGGCGGCGGCGGTGGCAACGATGGCGATGAGCACCCTCGCAGCGTGGCATATGCTGCTGCCGCTATGACGGCGTGGGAGGCGGTACCGGGGAGGGCGGCGTGCAGGTAATCGGCGGGGCGGGCAAGTTCAGCCAGCCGAAGGTCCCTTTCGACACCCATTGGACTGAGCACTTCAGGGTGCCCGCGCTCTCGGTGGGGACGTACTCGATCCCGGTCGGCGGCACCGACGACCAGGACCCGCACACCGAGGACGAGATCTACGTGATCACCGCCGGACGCAGCGGCTTCGTGGCAAGCGGCCGGCGAGTGGAGGTAGGACCCGGCTCGGTGATCTACGTCGCCGCCGGAGAGGTGCACAAGTTCGTGGACATCGCCGAAGACCTGGCCGTGCTGGTGCTATTCGCGCCAGCTGAGGGTTCCGCGTCGGTACCCCGGCTTACGGCATTCGCGATGGAACATATTGCCGTCTTCAATGCTGCCGTCACTAGGCGGGACTTCGGCCCGCTGCTCGCCAGGTTCACCAACGACGCGCTCGTTCGTTTCGAGAACGTGCCGGTGGCAGGCGTACTCGAATTCAGCGGCCGTGACGCCTTGACCGCTGCTTACGGCACGAACCCGCCCGACGACGAAATCGAGCTGGTCGGCGACCCGGCCGAGGATGACGGCACCGTGGTCGCGGACTTCGTCTGGAAGCGGGACAGGTCTCCCGGCGTCATGAAACTCACTGTCACCGACGACAACCTGATCAGCCGCATGCTCGTCACCTTCAGCTGATCAGGAAGGCCCGCCAGGCGACGCCGACAGCAGCGTGGTCCGCATCGCCGTGGCGGTGTCCGGGCGGGGTTCGGGGAGGGTTGTCCGCTGCTGCGGGGGGAGTTTTCGTGTCCGGGAGCGTTTTCTCTTCTATGGGCGGTGAACTTTCCCCGCTGTGAAAAGGCTCCCCGTAAAGCGCGGTGAAGTCTCCCCGATCATGAAAACCGCGCCCCGGGGCACGGCAACCGCAACAGGCAGACGCCCGGCCTCCCCAATTCAGCACCCTCTCCCGGCAGCAGGAGGGGTCTTGCTGGGTAAGCAGGGTCAGTTTGGCCATGTTTACACCGATGTACCAGTGCCGGTCAGCCGGCACGGATGGTTGCTGTTGCGGTTGGCCCGCTGGCGTCGCTTGGGGGAACGCCAGTGGCAGCCCGGCGCGGGCACGGGGGCGACCGTGGTCAGCGGGCGTGCGCTGTCCAGTAGGCGCGCAGGTCGCGGCCATGATCAAAATAGCCTGGGCGGTACGGCGCTCTGGTGCTGTCAATGTCCGAAAGATTGGCCTGGGCGCGGATCCCGGGCCGGGCTGTGGTCTCGGCTGGCTTGACTTTCGCCGCGTCCTACTAGAGTTGCTGCGTGGCAGATCCGGCTTCGTACCGCCCGGCGCCAGGTTCCATTCCTGAGTCGCCCGGTGTGTACCGGTTTCGTGATGCCCGCGGCCGGGTGATCTACGTTGGCAAGGCCAAGAGCCTGCGCTCGCGGCTGAATTCTTACTTCGCGGACTTCGCCGGCTTGCACCCGCGGACCCAGATGATGGTGACCGACGCGGCGAGCGTGGACTGGACCGTGGTCGGCACCGAGGTTGAGGCGCTCCAGCTCGAATACTCCTGGATCAAGGAATTCGATCCGCGCTGGAACATCAGGTACCGGGACGACAAGAGCTATCCCTACCTCGCTGTCACGCTGAACGAGGAGTACCCGCGCGTCACCGTGATGCGCGGCGCCAAGCGGCGGGGGGTGCGGTATTTCGGGCCGTACTCGCACGCCTGGGCGATCAGGGACACAGTCGACACGCTGCTGCGGGTCTTCCCTGTCCGCACCTGCTCGGCCGGGGTCTTCAAGCGGGCCGGCCAGATCGGCCGGCCGTGCCTGCTCGGGTACATCGGCAAGTGCTCGGCACCATGCGTCGGGCGGATCAGCGCCGATGAGCACATGCGGCTCGCCGAGGAGTTCTGCGACTTCATGGCCGGGCAGACGGGCAGGTTCACCAAGCGCATCGAAGCGCAGATGCGCGAGGCGGCGCGGGCTGAGGAGTTCGAGCTCGCCGCGCGGCTGCGTGATGATTTGCAGGCACTGCAGCGAGCGCTGGAAAAGCAGGCGGTTGTGCTGCCTGATGGCACCGACTGCGACGTGATCGGCCTCACTGAGGATCAGCTCGAAGCGGCGGTCCAGGTCTTCTATATCCGAGGCGGCCGGGTGCGCGGTCAGCGCGGCTGGGTTGTCGACAAGGTCGAGGACGTCAGTACCGGCGAGCTCGTCGAGCAATTCCTCGGTCAGGTATATCGAGACGATCCCGTCTCGCAACTTCCCATCTCAAGCCAACGCCGTCCAGATCTGGATGACCCGGATCTGGATGACCCGGATCAGGGCAGGCCGGATCAGGGCAGGCCGGATCAGGGCAGACCGGATCAGGGCAGACCGGAGCGCGGTGAGGTCAGTCAGGACGGTGCCAGTCAATACGGTGCCGGCCGGGAGGGCGGTGCCCGCCAGGAGGACGGTGCCGGCCGGGAGGACGGTACCCGCCGGGAGGGCGGTGCCGGCCGGGAGGACGAGACCGCCTGGCCTAACCGGCGCGGCGAGAGCGATCAGCTGGACAATCTCGTATCAGACCCTGACCGGCACGCGGTGCCGCGTGAGGTGCTCGTGCCCGAGCTGCCGCCCAACGTCGCCGCGCTGTCGGAGTGGCTGTCGGTGCGCCGTGGTGCGAACGTGACGATCCGGGTGCCGCAGCGTGGCGACAAGCGGGCGCTGCTTGACACCGTGACGAGGAACGCCGCCGAGGCGCTTGCCCTGCACAAGACCAGGCGGGCGAGTGACCTGACTACTCGCAGCCAGGCCATGCACGAGATTCAGGACGCGCTCGGCCTTGAGGAGGCGCCGCTGCGGATCGAGTGCTACGACGTCTCCAACCTCCAGGGCACGCATGTGGTGGCGTCGATGGTGGTGTTCGAGGACGGCCTCGCCCGTAAGTCGGAGTACCGCAAGTTCCAGATCAAGGGCGCGCAGACCGACGATCTCGCCTCAATCCGCGAGGTGATCACCCGCCGGTTCCGGCGCTACCTTGCCGAGCGTGATGAGGCACCGCCCGAGGATGACGGCAGCGGGAGGCGGAAGTTCGCCTATCCGCCCAGCCTGGTCGTCATCGACGGCGGCGCCGGACAGGTCGACGCGGCCGTGCGGGCGCTGTCGGACCTGGGCATCACCGACGTCGCCGTCTGCGGGCTCGCGAAGCGGCTCGAAGAGGTCTGGCTGCCTGGCGAGGACAGCCCGGTTATCCTGCCGCGCAGCAGCGAGGGCCTGTACCTGCTGCAGCGGGTGCGGGACGAGGCGCACAGGTTCGCGATCACGTACCACCGGGCTAAGCGCGGCGCGGCCCAGACGGTGAGCGAACTCGATAATCTGCCAGGGCTCGGGCCAGTCAGGCGCGCCGCCCTGCTCAAGCACTTCGGCTCGGTTCGCAAGCTCCGGGCAGCGACCGCGGACCAGATCGCCGAGGTCGACGGGTTCGGGCCGCGGCTCGCCGAGGCGGTCCTGCTGGCTCTCAACGGGGGATCGACTGATGGATCATTACGGCGGCGCTCCTGAGATCGTGATCATTACTGGAATGTCTGGCGCCGGCCGCTCGACGGCGGCTAAGTCGCTTGAGGACCTCGACTGGTTCGTCGCGGACAACCTGCCGCCTGCCATGCTCGTGACCATGCTCGACCTGGCCAGGAGGGCGAGCAAGGTGCCCAGGGTAGCCGCCGTGGTCGACGTGCGGAGCCGGGCCTTCTCCACGGACCTGAAGTCCGCGCTGGCAGAGCTGGAGTCGATCGGAGCGCATCCCTACGTCGTGTTCCTCGAAGCGGGCGACGAGACGCTGGTACGCAGGTTCGAGAACGTCAGGCGGCCGCATCCGCTGCAGGACAGCGGCAGGATCGTGGACGGCATCAGCGCCGAGCGAGAGCAGCTTGAGACCATCAGGGCCCAGGCTGACCTGGTAGTCGACACCTCCTCGCTGAATATCCACGAGCTGCGGAGCCGGATGCGCGACGTCTTCGGCGACGAGCAGGATTCGGCGATCAGGGTGACGGTCGTCTCGTTCGGCTACAAGTACGGGCTGCCAGTCGACGCTGACATGGTCGTGGACTGCAGGTTCCTGCCCAATCCGCACTGGATACCTGAACTCGCACCGCTCACAGGGCTTGACGATCCGGTTCGGGAATACGTGCTCGGCCAGCCAGGAGCGGCCGACTTCCTGCGCGCTTACACCGAGGCACTGCGCATCGCGCTGTCGGCGTACGAGCGCAGCGGCAAGCATTTCGTCACGCTCGCCGTGGGCTGCACGGGCGGCAAGCACCGCAGCGTGGCGATTTCGGAGGAGATCGCGGCCATGGTAAGGACGCACTGGCAAGCCGTCCAGGTCAGTCATCGTGACCTCGGACGTGAGTAACCCGCTGCCGCGCCCGGCGAGGCGGCGCGTGGTCGCACTCGGCGGCGGGCACGGTCTCTTCGCGTCCCTGTCCGCCATCAGGCGGGTGACCAGGGACGTGACCGCGATCGTGACGGTGGCGGACGATGGCGGGTCCAGCGGGCGACTGCGGCGCGAATACGGGGTGCTGCCGCCCGGCGACCTGAGGATGGCGCTCGCGGCGCTGTGCGGCGACGACTCGTGGGGTACCACCTGGAGCAAGGTCGTGCAGCACCGGTTCACCGGCAACGGTGAGCTAGGCGGGCACGCGGTCGGAAACCTGCTCATCATCGCCCTGTGGGAACTGCTCGGCGATACCGTCCAGGGCCTTGACTGGGTAGGCAGGCTGCTCGGCGCGCACGGCCGGGTGCTCCCCATGGCGTCGGTCCCGCTGGAGCTTGAGGCCGAGGTTGAGGGGGTTGACCCGAACTTTCCCTGCGAGATCAGCACTGTTCGAGGCCAGGTCGCCTGCGCGAAGACGACGGGGCGGGTACGGTCGATGTCGTTGGTTCCGGCTGACCCGCCTGCGTGCGAGCAAGCAGTGGAGGCGGTAGCGGAGGCAGACTGGGTGGTGCTCGGGCCCGGATCATGGTTCACCAGCGTGCTGCCGCACCTGCTGGTACCCGACCTTGCCGGTGCATTGGTCGCCACCCCGGCGCGGAGGCTGGTCACGCTGAACCTGGCGCCCCAGCCAGGGGAGACCGAGGGGTTCTCTCCGCATGCACATCTGGAGGTACTCGCCAGCCATGCCCCGGACCTCGCCTTTGACGTCGTGCTAGCCGATCGCTGCGCGGTAGAGACCTCAGTGGCCAAGGGCACGACCCGTGAGCTGGAGTACGCGGCCGGCAAGCTCGGCGGACGCCTGGTGCTCGCCGATCTCGCCATGGACGGCCGCCCAGATCGCCACGATCCGCGGCGGCTGGCCGGCGCGTTCGCGCGGATATTCGAGGGGGAGTGAGATTTGTGGCCCTGACCAGCCTGGTCAAGGACGAGCTCAGCCGGGTCAGCGTGCTCAAGCCGTGCTGCAGGAAGGCTGAGGTATCGACGCTGCTCCGGTTCGCCGGCGGCTTGCACCTCAACAACGGCCACATCATGGTGGAGGCCGAGCTCGATACCGGCGCCGCCGCGCGCAGGCTGCGCAAGGACGTCAGCGAGGTCTTCGGGCACGCTTCGGAGCTGATCGTGCTCGCGCCGAGCGGTCTGCGCAAGGGCAACAGGTACGTTGTGCGGGTAGTCAAGGACGGGGACAGCCTGGCCAGGCAGACCGGCCTCGTCGACGGGCGCGGCCGCCCGGTGCGCGGGCTGCCCAGGCAGGTCGTGGCCGGCAGTACCTGCGACTGCGAGGCCGCGTGGCGAGGCGCTTTCCTCGCGCACGGCTCGCTGACCGAGCCAGGCCGGTCGATGTCGCTGGAGCTGACCTGCCCTGGCCCCGAAGCAGCCCTGGCGATGGTCGGCGCGGCCAGGCGGCTCAAGATCGGCGCTAAGGCACGCGATGTCCGCGGCGTCGACCGGGTCGTGATCAAGGACGGCGACTCGATCAGCGCGATCTTGACCAGGCTAGGCGCGCACGACAGCGTGCTCGCGTGGGAAGAGCGCAGGATCCGCCGCGCCGTGCGCGGCACCGCTAACCGGCTCGCGAACTTCGACGATGCGAACCTGCGCCGCAGCGCCCGCGCGGCTGTCGCCGCCGGAGCTAGAGTTGAGCGCGCCTTGGAGATACTCGGCGACGACGCGCCCGAGCACCTGATCGTCGCTGGTCAGCTGCGGATCAAGCATCGCCAGGCCAGCCTGGAGGAGCTGGGCCAGCTGGCCGAGCCGCAGCTGACCAAGGACGCGATCGCCGGCCGGATCAGGAGGCTGCTCGCGCTCGCCGACAAGCGAGCGGCGGAACTCGGCATCCCCGCCACTGAGGCACACTTGACCCCTGACATGCTGGTGCCCTGAACCAGTAAACCACGAGGCGAAGCGGAGGCCCGCGTGACTGTCCGGGTGGGTATCAACGGATTCGGCAGGATCGGACGCAACTTCTGGCGCGCGGCGCACGCGAAGCCGGAGCTGGGGATCGAGATCGTCGCCGCCAACGACCTGGGCGACATCGGCACGTTCGCGTACCTGCTCAAGTTCGACACCGTGCTTGGCCCGCTTGACGTGGACGCTGAGGTCACCGACGGCAGCATCACGGCCGGCGATTCGAAGATCAAGTGGCTGGCCGAGCGCGACCCTGCGGCCTTGCCCTGGGCTGACCTCGGCGTGGACGTGGTGGTCGAGTCCACCGGGCGGTTCACCGACGCGGCTGGGGCCGGCAAGCACCTCCAGGCGGGTGCCAGGAAGGTGATCATCTCAGCGCCCGCCAAGAACGAGGACATCACGATCGTGATGGGCGTCAACGACGGTGCCTACGACCCGGCCAGCCATCACGTCATCTCGAACGCGTCCTGCACGACTAACTGCGTCGCCCCGATGGCGAAGGTGCTGCTCGACAGCTTCGGCATCGTCAGGGGCCTGATGACGACGATTCACGCCTACACAAACGACCAGGTCATACTCGACTTCGCGCACAAGGACCTGCGCCGTGCCCGCGCGGCCGCGCAGAACATCATACCCACGTCCACAGGCGCAGCCAGCGCTACCGCGCTGGTGCTGCCTGAGCTGAAGGGCAAGCTGGACGGCATCTCGATGCGGGTGCCGGTCATGGACGGGTCGGTGACCGACCTGGTCGTGCAGCTAGCGCGCGATGTCACCGCCGAGGAGGTCAATGCCGCGTACCTGGCGGCCGCGATCGACGGGCCCCTGCAACCGTACCTGCACTACACCAAGGACCCGATCGTGTCGTCCGACATCGTCGGCACGCCGTACTCGTGCACTTTCGACTCACGGCTCACGATGGCCGACGGCGACCAGGTCAAGGTCATCGGCTGGTACGACAACGAGTGGGGTTACTCCAACCGCCTCGCTGACCTGACCGCGATGGTCGGGGCCAGGCTGGATGCGTGATGCGGGCAGTTGCCGACCTGGACGTCACCGGCCAGGTCGTCTTGCTCAGGGCTGACCTGAACGTGCCGCTTGGCACCGCCAACGGCAGGAACGGCAGGAACGGTGCAGCGAACTGCGATGTCGCCATCACCGACGACGGCAGGATCAGGGCGAGCCTGCCGACGATCAGCGACCTGACCAGCCGCGGCGCGCGGGTCCTGATCTGCGCGCACCTCGGCCGGCCTCAAGGCGATGACTACGCCGAGCGGGCGGCGGGCGGCCCGTCGCTTCGTCCGGTCGCCGCCAGGCTCGGGGAACTGACCGGGAAGGACGTCGCGCTCGCCGATGACGTTGCCGGGCCGTCGGCGGCCGGGCTGGCCTCTGACCTGGCCGACGGCGAGATCGGCCTCCTGGAGAACGTGCGCTTCGAGCCGGCCGAGACCGCCAGGGATGACGCGGAACGCCGGGAGTTCGCCAGGCGGCTCGCAGCGCTCGCGACACGCTATGCGGGAGATGGCTTCGGTGCGCTGCACCGCAAGCATGCCAGCGTCTACGACGTGCCCGCGCTGCTGCCGCACGCCGCCGGGTACCTTGTGCAAGCTGAAATCGACGTGCTGCGCCAGCTCACCGAGCAACCTGAACGCCCCTACGTCGTCGTGCTCGGGGGAGCGAAGCCGTCGGACAAGCTGGCCGTGATCGGCAACTTGCTCGCAACGGCGGACCGGCTGATCATCGGCGGCGGCATGTCGTATACATTCCTGGCGGCGAAGGGGTACGAAGTCGGTCAGTCCCTGCTCGAAAGCGAGCTGATCGGCGCCGTGCGCGAGGTACTCGCTGAAGCTGACAACCGCGGAGTGGAGATCGTGCTGCCGGTCGATCTTGTCGGCGCGACCAGGTTCGCCCCGGACGCTGACTACGACATTTACCCTGTCGGCGAGTTCCCTGCCGACCGGGAGAGCCTGGACATGGGCCCGCGCACCAGGGCGCTGTTCGCGAGCAAGCTGGCCGATGCCAGGACGGTGTTCTGGAACGGACCGGTCGGAGTGTTCGAGTTCCCTGCCTTCGCGGCGGGTACCCGGGCGGTGGCCCAGGCGATCAGCGACGTGGCTGGATTCACCGTCATAGGCGGCGGCGACTCGGCAGCAGCCGTTCGGCAGCTGAATTTTCCTGACACCGCGTTCAGCCACATCTCGACTGGAGGCGGGGCCAGCCTGGAATACCTGGAAGGCAAGACGCTGCCTGGCCTGGCCGCACTTGAGGACGCGAGTTGAGCCAGCGGCAGCGCACGCCACTGGTGGCGGGCAACTGGAAGATGCACAACAACCACCTCGAGGCGCTGGCGCTGACTCAGCAGCTGGCGTTCCGCCTGACGGTGAAGGATTTCGACGCGGCCGACATTGTCGTGCTGCCGCCTTTCACCGCCCTGCGGAGCGTCCAGACGCTGGTGCAGGGGGACAAGCTGCGCCTGCGGTACGGGGCGCAGGACGTCTCGCCGCACGCTGACGGCGCGTATACCGGCGACATCAGCGCCCGGATGCTGGCCAAGCTCGGCTGCGAGTTCGTGCTTGCCGGGCACTCGGAGCGGCGGCAGTACCACCACGAGGACGACGCGCTCGTCAATGCCAAGGTGCGAGCGACCCTGGCGCACGAGCTGACGCCGGTGCTGTGCATCGGCGAGTCGCTCGCGATCAGGACCGAGGGCGGGCAGCTGGAGCACTGCACGAGCCAGCTTGACGCGGGGCTGGCCGGGCTGACTGGGGAACAGGTAGCCGGCACGGTAATCGCCTACGAGCCGATCTGGGCGATCGGCACGGGCGAGGTAGCGAGCCCGCAGGACGCTCAGGAGGTCTGCGCGGCGCTAAGGAAGCGGATTTCCGGCAGCCATGGTCCCGAAGTCGCCGCCACCGTGCGTATCCTGTATGGGGGATCGGTGAAACCCGACAACATGCCTGCCATCATGGCGCAACCAGATATCGACGGTGCGCTGGTCGGCGGGGCGAGTCTCGATTACGACGGATTCGTAAGGATCTGCCGGTATCGTGAGGCCCACGCCTGATCGACGCGACCCGGAGGGACGACGACAGCATTGGTGATCGCATTTTCTATCGTCCTGATCATTACGAGCCTGCTCATGGTGGTTCTGGTGCTGCTGCACAAGGGCAAAGGCGGGGGCCTGTCTGACCTCTTCGGCGGGGGCGTGACGTCCTCGCTCGGGTCATCGTCAGTCGTGGAGAGAAACCTCGACCGAATCACGATTTTCACTGGTATTTTGTGGTTTATCTGCATTGTCGTGCTTGGCTTGCTGCTGAACAGATAGCGCTGTTGCCTGACCGGCAATGTGCCGGGCGCGGCGGCGGGCGCGAAGCGGGGGCGCGCGGCCAAGCGCGGCTAAGTGCGGAGACTTTACGTGAGAAGAGGCTGTAGTGAGCAGTGGTAATGCCATTCGTGGCAGCCGGGTCGGCGCCGGGCCGATGGGAGAGGCCGAGCGGGGGGAAGCCGCACCAAGAGTGCGGGTGTCGTTCTTCTGCTGCAACGGCCACGAAACCGTGCCGAGCTTTGCGAACGACGCTCAGATCCCGGAGACCTGGGACTGCCCGCGCTGCGGCGTTCCCGCTGGTCGCGACGCCGCGAGCCCGCCATCACCGCCGCACGCCGAGCCCTACAAGACGCACCTTGCCTACGTCAAGGAGCGCAGGTCGGCAGGCGACGGCGCGGCGATCCTGGCCGAGGCTCTTGACAGGCTGCGGCAGGGGACCGCGAGCAGGGCGTACTAACCGCCGTCCCCGGCGCGCACGTACCTGCTCAGCAGGAAACCCTCGTCTTCGATGATGGACGCCAGTCGCATCGGCCTGACTGGCCCGGCGCCGCTGACCATTCGGGGTGAGTGACCTCCGGCGACGAGCGGGCTCACAGTCACGCAGAGATCATCCACGAGTCCGGCGGCAGTAAGCTCGCCGAGCAGCATCGGCCCGCCTTCGACGAGGATGTTGCGGTAGCCGAGCTCAGCCAGCTTGTCGATGGCACCTGACCCCGGCACCAGGTTGCCCTCGGCCGAGATGACGTCGGTTGTCTTGGCCGCCTTGGCCACTCGATCCCCGGGCGCCTGGGCTGTGGTGAACACGATCGTCCGCGGATGGTCTTTATCGCCCTGGATGAGCGGGCTGTCAAGGTCGAGGTCGAGCTGCGTGGTGACGATCGCGATCGGGGCTACCGGCGGGCGGCCTTCGCGTAGCTGCGGCCAGTCGGGCTTCGCCAGTCCGTAGTGCTCAGCACGCGCCGTGCCGGCGCCGACCACGATGACGTCGGCCAGAGCTCGCAGGATAGTAAAGACCAGCCTGTCGGCGGCGCCGGACAGGCCGCCCGAGCGGCCGTCAAGCGAGATAGCGCCGTCGATGCTGGCTACCATGTTGGCGCGCACGCTCCCGCCGTCCGGATGCGCGTAGATCTCCCCGAGCCTGGCGACGAGCTGGCTGGTCATGGCTTCCCGCCCGGCGGTCCCCGCGCCGGTCGCGGCCTCGGCTACGTCACCGAGTTCGGTCTGCTCTGGAAAGATCTGGCGCACAGGACTCCTTTTGCCCAGCAGTCACGGAGGTTAACTTCCCGGACGGCCGCCCGGGCGGACGGCCGTGCCGGAGCCCCCGCGGGGCTTTCGCGTCCCAGCGGCGTGCACAGCGCTGCCCGCGCCGCGGCGCTGCCCGGCCAGGTATATTCTCCGGCACCGTGCACTCACTGCCCGCGGCGCGGTCTGTGCGGTGTGCCAATGCGCCCGGACCGGCCGGCCCGGGCGGGAACGCCCAGGTCGGATCATGATCAAGACAGGCTCAACGGCATTGCGTGATCATGAAACCCGCACGCCCGACCCGGCCGCGATGGGCTGGCGCCCGTGCCGCCACTTCAGCTGCCGCTACTTCGCCTTCTGGGTGGAGAGTTCTTGTTTACGGGAGCACTTTCGTCATGATCGTGGAGCTGTTTCGTGTCCCTGAGGGAGCCTTTTCTTGTTGCGGTGCTTTTTCGTCGAATAACATGGCAACGCTCCACAACATGAAAACCCTCCACCAGGAATCCGAAAACCCTCCCCAGGGAGACCGAAGCGCGCCCGAGGCGTGTACTTACCTTGGGCGACCCGGCCCCCCATCCCGGGCTTGACGGCCCATCGCGGACTAAACGCTCGGGTGGTTGTTTCAGGCCGGATCATGGATGCGGGGCTCGGGCGTGGCCGGGAAGCTGGGCGTGTCAAATCGCGCATCGATGTTGTGGAATCCGCCGCTGGTGCGCACGTAAGACGATATTTCGCTCAGATGGCGAATCGCCACCCGCGGTGGGCGGTTACGGCTGCGGTTTGGCCGCGCGCAGGACCATGATCGCGCGGGACAGTACCTCGATCGCGTAGCCGGTGCCGCTGCCGCTGGTCAGGACGCTGCCGGCCGCAGCACTGCCGACGACCGCCGTCGGGGTCACGGTGCCGCCGCCTCCTGAGCCGTTGCCGCCAGGACCATGGCCGCCGGCCGGCCCGCCGCCGCCGGCCGTCATGCCGCCGCCAACCGTCATGCCGCTGACCGGCCCGCCGCTGGCGGGCAGGCCGCTGGTCGCCAGCGCCAGGGGTGAACCGGTGTTGACCACGATCTGCCAGCACACCCCAGGCGAGCCGATTCCAGGCGGGATCGTGAAGGTCACCGGCTCGGAGTGGGCGTTGAGCAGCAAGATGAAGTCAGAGTCAGTGATCCGCTCGCCATGCGGTCCCGGCTCGGTGATCGCATCACCGTTCACGCAGACCGCGAGGGCCTTCGAATAGCCCGCGTTCCAGTCCTCGGCGGTCATTTCGCTGCCACCGGGAGTCAGCCAGAGAATGTCCCGCTGGCCGTCGACCGACCCTCCAGTCCGTCCGCTGAAGAACCGCCGCCGCCTGAACACCCGATGGGCCTTGCGCAACGCGGACAGCACGCTGACGAATTCGATCAGGTCCGAGTGCTTGGCCGCGGCATCCCAGTCCAGCCAGCACAGCTCGCTATCCTGGCAGTAGCTGTTGTTGTTGCCGAACTGAGTGTGCCCGATCTCATCACCGGCCAGCAGCATCGGGATGCCCTGCGAGAAAAACAGCGTCACCAGGAAGTTCCGCACCTGCCGGTCACGTAGTGCCAGCACCCCCCGGTCGTCGGACGGGCCCTCAGCGCCGCAGTTCCACGACCTGTTGTCGTCGGAGCCGTCCCGGTTGCCCTCGCCGTTGGCCTCGTTGTGCTTGTGGTCATAGCTGACCAGGTCGCGGAGGGTGAACCCGTCGTGGCAGGTCACGAAGTTCACCGAGGCGACCGGTCGCCTCGCGCTGGTCTCGTACAGGTCGCTCGACCCGGTCAGCCGCGAGGCCAGCTCAGGGAGCTGACCGCCTGCGCCGCGCCAGTAGTCGCGCACCGTGTCGCGGTATTTGCCGTTCCACTCGGTCCACAGCGGCGGAAACTTGCCGACCTGGTACCCGCCTTCGCCGACGTCCCAGGGCTCTGCGATCAGCTTGACCTGCGAGACCAGCGGGTCCTGCTGCACCAGGTCGAAGAACGCGGACAGCCGGTCCACGTCGTGCAGCTCCCGCGCCAGCGCGGAGGCGAGGTCGAACCTGAACCCGTCGACGTGCATCTCGTCGATCCAGTACCGCAGCGAGTCCATGATGAGCTGCAACGCGTGCGGGTGCCGGACATTCAGGCTGTTGCCGCAGCCCGTGTAGTCCAGGTACACCGACGGATCGCTGTCGGAAAGCCGGTAATAGGCGGCGTTGTCGATGCCGCGGAACGACAGCGTCGGCCCGAGCGCCCCCGACTCGGCGGTGTGGTTGTAGACGACGTCGAGAATGACCTCGATGCCCGCCTGATGCAGCGTCTTGACCATCGACTTGAACTCGGCCACCTGCCCGCGCGGCGGCGCGGCCGACGCATAGCCATTGTGCGGCGCGAAGAAGCCGATGGTGTTATAGCCCCAGTAGTTCGTCAGCCCTCGCTCCACCAGGAACGGCTCAGGCACCGACTGATGCACCGGCATCAGCTCGATCGCGGTGACCCCGAGCCGCTGCAGGTGCTCGATGATGGCGGGTGAGGCGAGCCCCGCGTAGCTGCCCCGCAGTTCCTCCGGAACACCCGGGTGACGCAAGGTCAGGCCGCGGACGTGCGCCTCGTAGATCAGGGACTCGTGAAAAGGCGTACGGAGCTGCTGATCGCCAGCCCAGTCAAAGTACGGGTTGATCACCACATTCTTAGGCATGAAAGGAGCGCTGTCGTCGGTGTTGATCGCGCCCCGGTCACGTCCGGACTGAATGTAGGAATAGACCGCCGGGTCCCACCTGACCTGGCCGTCGACTGCCTTGCCGTACGGGTCGAGCAGCAGTTTCGCCGGGTTGCACCGGTGGCCCAGGCGCGGTTCGTAAGGTCCGTGCACCCGGAATCCGTAGCGCTGGCCAGGGCCGACGTCAGGCAGGTAGCAGTGCCAGACGAATCCGTCTACCTCGCTCAGCGCGATCCGGAACTCGGCTCCCTCGTCGTCGAAGAGACACAGTTCTACCAAGTCGGCGACCTCGGAGAAGATCGCGAAGTTTGTGCCTGAGCCGTCCCAGGTCGATCCGAGCGGGTAGGCAGTTCCGGGCCAGACGCGCATCCACCTGACCTTACACGGGGCGGATTCGGCCGAGTATGCCCGGTAGGTCCAGGCCATCAGGCAGTACGCCAAACGGCGCGCCTGGCCCGAGGACGGCGGAATCGGCGCTGAGTCTCGTCGCGATGAACGCGTCGCTCACCGCCGCGGGCGCGTGCCTGATGAGCAGTGCGGCCTCCATGACGACCGTCAGCAGCCCGGCCAGCCGGCGCGCGCGGTACTGAGCGGTGACCTGATCCGCGGCGGCGACCTCGCCAAGCTCCCTGGCAAGCCGTTCGACCGCCCGGTCGAGCGTATGATCGGCGCCGGCCGCGAGCGCGAGTTCATCGCGTACCGCCTCGACGCCCGCGGGCGACCTGCCGAGCGCGCGCAGCAGATCGAGCGCGGTGACGTTGCCTGAGCCCTCCCAGATCGAGTTGAGCGGCGCGTCCCGGTACAGCCGCGGCATTACCGATTCCTCGATGAAGCCATTGCCGCCGAGGCACTCAAGGGCTTCGCCGATCACAGCGGGCGCGCGCTTGCATACCCAGTGCTTGGCGGCTGGCAGCATCAGGCGGAGCAGGGCGGCCTGCCCGGAATCGCCGCGCGCGGCCCGGTCGGCCGCGCCCGCCAGCCGGATCGCCAGCGTGGTGGCGGCCTGGGACTCAAGCGCCAGGTCGGCGAGGACCGCTCGCATCGCGGGCTGGCCGATCAGCACGGAGCCGAATGCCTTGCGGTGCGCGGCGTGATGAGCCGCTTCGACGCACGCCTGCCTGATGCTGGCGGCACTGCCCAGTATGCAGTCCAGCCTGGTCGAGCTCACCATCTCGATGATCGTCGGCACGCCCCGGCCAGGCGGCCCGACCGGCCAGGCAACCGCGTCGGTGTACTCCACCTCGGCTGAGGCGTTCGAGCGATTCCCCAATTTGTCTTTGAGGCGTTGCAGGTGCATCGAGTTCCTGCTCCCGTCCGGGAGCACCCTGGGGAGCAGGAAGCAAGTCAGGCCCTCCGGGGCTTGCGCCAGGATCAGGAACAAGTCGCACATGGGCGCGGAGCAGAACCACTTGTGCCCGGTAATGCGGTAGCTGCCGTCGCCGGCCGATTGCGCGCGGGTCGTGTTGGCCCGGACGTCGGAGCCGCCTTGCTTCTCGGTCATCGCCATGCCCGCGAGCAAGCCCTGCTTCGTCTCAGGGACAGCCAGGGCAGGCTGGTAAACCGCGCTGGCGAGCAGCGGCTCGTAGGCCGCCGCCAGTTCGGGTGCGTGCCGCAGGGCGGGGACGATCGAGTACGTCATCGAGATGGGGCAGCCGTGACCGGCCTCGGCCTGGGTCCACACGTAGAACTTAGCCGCCCTGGCTACGTGCGCCCCCGCTTCGCCGGTCGCCCACGGGGCGGCATGCAGGCCCTGGCTGACCGCCGTCGCCATGAGCTGATGCCACGCCGGGTGGAATTCCACCTCGTCGATCCGGTTGCCGTTCCTGTCATGGGTTCGCAGCACGGGCGGGTGGACGTTGGCGAGCCGCGAAAGCTCGATGACCTCAGCGGAGCCGGCGAGCCTGCCCAGCTCGCGCAGGCCAGGCACCTCGGTGCCCTGTGCGGTGACGGCATCGAGTAGTGCCTGGTCCTGGGCTACGTCCTGTCCGGCGAGCGGCGGGACCTGATTGGTGACCTCGTGTGTCCGCCTGGCTGTCACGTCAGATATGGCACGTCAGGTATGGATGCCGCACTCGGTCTTGGCACTGCCGGCCCAGCGTCCGCTGCGCGGGTCGGCTCCCGGGGCCACTTTGGCCGTGCAGGTGGCGCAGCCTATCGATGGGTAACCGTCGTACACGAGCGGGTTGACCAGGACCCCGTTGGCGGCGATATAGTCATCGACCTCTTGCTGGGTCCACTCGACGATCGGGTTGACCTTGACCATCTGGCGCCTGGCATCCCACTGGACGACCTTGGTGCCGGTGCGGGCGTCCGTCTCCTCGCGGCGCACGCCGGTGATCCAGGCGTCATAGGGCTCTAGCGACTGCTCGAGCGGGATGACCTTGCGCAGGTAGCAGCACAGGTCCGGGTTGCGCGCGTAGAGCTTGGGCCCCAGCTCGTTGTCCTGTTCCTGAACGGTCGTCGACGGCGTGATGTTAATCACGTTCACCGGGTAGACGACCGACACGGCATCCCTTGTCCCGACCGTCTCGGCGAAGTGATAGCCGGTGTCCAGGAAGAGCACGTCGATGCCGGGAGCCTCGCGCGATACGAGGTCGATGATGACGGCGTCGGTCATCGATGAGGTGATGCACAGCTTGTCACCGAAGGTCTGCGCGGCCCACTTGATGACCTCGCTCGCGGGAGCCCCCTTGAGCGTCTCGGCAGCTTCTGCGGCGAGCCGCTCCATCGTGCCTGCCTCCTTCGCGGGATCCTTGGCGGGGCTCATGCAGCGTCCCTAGCATCAGAGTAGGCCAAAAAGCCACAGAACACACGCCTGCCTCGCTGGTCCACGGACATCTCCTCCCGGAGCAGGTCGCCATGGTCAGTGGTCGCTGTCAGTGGTCGCTGTCATCAGTGTCTCGGTCGTGGCCGGTGTCTCGGTCGTGGCCGGGTCGGATCGGCGTCTAGGTCGGGTCGCGGCCGGAAGCCGGGGCCTGGCCTATCCGACCCGAACCGCGTCAGCTCGCGCGGTATTCCGGCACGCTGGTCTGGCGTCAATCTCCGGGGATCTGCCCGGCTGGCCGGCCTCTAACCCTCCTGTACGGATGCGGTGGTCCGCCTGGGACGCGCGGGCAGGATGATCCTTTCGCTGGATCGCGCAATCGATGTTGGCTTCTGGGTGTCAATCCGCGTATTGATGTGCTGGGAGACGAGGCGCTGGGAGGCGAGGGGCCCGGCGGCCCTCAGCCCTGGCGAAGCCAGCCTAGTTTCGGCTCGGGCGTCGGCTCGTGCTTATGCTGACAGTCGCACCACGTGCCGCCAGGGCAGGACTCGTGGTCCTGCTGGCGGCAATGAGAGCAGACCACGTGAGCATTGTCGCTGATCGCGACGGAGACGGCTGACGTGGGCCTGCGTGGGGGCGCAACCTGATACCGCGCCGCCTGGCCTGCTAGGCGGCGTTCGTGTTCGCGCGGCGCATCCGGCGGCGACGCTCGGCCGAACGCTCGTCTTCGTTCAGGCCGCCCCACGTGCCGTACTTCTCAGGGCGACTGATCGCGTAGCTGAGGCACTCCATCCGGACCGGGCAAGCGGCGCACAACGACTTAGCTTTGCGCTCGCGATGGTCGCGCTCAGGCTGGCGCTCTCCATCCGGGCCAAAGAACAACACGACATCTTCGCCGCGGCAGGCGGCTCGGTCCTGCCAACCCCAGTTGGGCCGCGGCAGCAACACGGCCTGACGGCGTACCTCAGACATGAAAAGCTCTCCTCAACCAACGTGCCGAAACTGTCCGCTAGCGGAGCACTTGGCTCGCTAAGCGCAAACACAAGGGAAATCGCGCGATACGGCATCCGCCCCGTCGCATCATGCAAACGCCTTGCAGCGCGAAACTGTTCCCCTCGCTACTGGTTCACTCGCTGACGGCCGGTTCGGACACATCCGTCCAGCAGATGACAGCCCGCGCCAGGCATCCGAGCGGCTGCAGGGCTAGCACCGCGACTTCAGCGCACTGCCCGATTATCATGCCACTACTTGCGCCGCCGCACAGCCGAGATGACAATTCTCGTCCGGTTTTGAACACGGAGTGATCAGTTGCCGTGTGATTGAGCCCGGATAGCGACTGACGTAGTCCTTGATTCTTGGTCTTGCTCCTGTCGTGGCCCCGCGCTGGTCGGGTCCCAATACAGGCATTGGCTGGACAAGCCGGTCAGCCGGAGCGACGATAGGCAACATGTCCGAGCCGGATGCCGTTCCGCTGCCCAGGGAGGGCCAGGTCTTCTTCGATGTGCGCGGGGACGCCAGGACTATGCGCCTGAGCTGGTACGCGGACAGCAAAATCGCTGTGTTCAGCATCTGGCAGGGCAACCGCTGCACCGGCACCTTCCGGCTGCCGTTCGCCGACCTGGCGCGGATGGTCCATACCCTCGAATCGGGACCGCGGCAGGCTTGCGCCGACGTAGGCGACCCGATCACTCAGGCGGGCCTTGGCGAGGCGTACCTGGGCGATGGTTACACCGGCGGTTACGGCGTCCCCGGCGTTACGGGCGCATATGACGGTGATCTAACGCGGCACAGCGAGCCCATTTACACCGCGGCACCTCCTGGCGGCGGCGTTGCCTTTGGCGGCAGCGAGTACCCGTATCCCGATCACGCGGGCATTCAGCCCGCCTATCTGCCGGGCCAGCCTTACGACGCGTCGTACGGCGTCGGCGAGCCTTATGGCGCGAGCGCGGGCGCGGGTCACCCTCAGGCTTATGACCAGCGCCAGCGCCCTGACGCCGGTTCCGCGTATGAGCTGGCGCGCCAGTACGACGCGGGCTCTCAGTACGACGCGGGCTCTCAGTACGACGCGGGCTCACGGTATGACGCCGGACCGCAACCTGGGACGGGCTCACGGTATGACGCGGAGCCTTCCTTCGATCCGCTGGCCTCAGGGGCGGTAAGCGCTCCCTTCGGCGGGGGTTCTCCTTACGATGAGGGATCTCCGTATGGTCCGGCGGAGCCGTATGAGGTCAGTCAGCCGTATGGCGAAGACCAGCACCATGTTCAGCAATACAGTTCGGGCCGGCGGCATGGCAGGCACGGTTCGCCTGACGTGGCGGACGGGCCTTACGGGCGGCAGGTGCCCGGTCATGATCGGCTCAATTACTCCGAGCCGGACGCCTATGGCGAGCCTGGTCGCGGGTATCGGCACGGCCGGCACGGCCACGATGAGGATTTCCAGGGGGCGGGGCGGGCAGCGCGGCATGGGGATTGGCTGGCGTCGCAAGACCTCGCGGGAGGCGCCGCGTACGCAACGGACAACGAATCCGTTCCTGACGCAGCCATGCTGAGCTTCCCGTCGGTCCCGGCCAGGAACGGGCCTGCGGGCTACAGATAGCCGTCAGGCAGCGCGCGCCGCACCCATCCGCGCACAATCTCACTCCATGAGATTGTCTGATCACCGTCTGTTATGAGCCGTGTGAACGAGGGAATATTGTCGCGGTTGGGGAAGGGGGGAACAGACGTGGCACAGAAGGTCCAAGTCACATTTGCTTGCGACTACGACTCAAAGGAGATTCCCAACGGCGAGCAGCTGACTCGCTCGTTCAGCCTCGATGGCCGGGACTATGAGATCGACCTCTGCGTGAAGCACAGCCAGAAGTTCGACGAGGCGGTCAAGCGCTTCGCTGACCACGGCCGCAGGATCTCGTCGAGGGCGGGCCGCACGAAGCGGCGCACCACAGCTCACCGCAGGCGCAGCGCCGAGATTCGTGCCTGGGCCAAGCGCTCGGGCATGGAGGTCAGCGACCGCGGCCGGATCCCGGCTCAGGTCATCACGAAGTATGAGGACAACCACTAGCGGCACGCTTCCGCTAGGCAAGGCGTGGCCGGCATCGGGCAGCCGATGCCGGCCACGCGCGCACGATGGCCCGGTCGTTTCTCAGGCCGTCGTGCCTGGCGGGTTACCCGCCGGGTTACCTGGCGCGCTGCCAGGCAGGGCAGGCCCGCTGTCCTGTGGCGGCTCCGCCATCGGCGGGCGGGGCACCGGCCGGCTAAAGCGGCCATGCCGGTGCGTGGTCAGCACGCCTTGCCTGGGCGCGGATCGCAGCGGGCTGATCGCCGCCGCGAGCACCTGGGCGTTGGGCAGCAGCACCCGGCCATTGTCGTTCTCAATCGTCACGTAGGTGATGCTTACCTCGCTGACGACGCCCTCGATCGTTCCCGCCAGGGAACCCGAGCGCACCCAGATAGCGTCGCCGACCTTGAATGGCCGCGCGAACTGCAGCAGCATGCCAGCGAAGAGGTTCGACAGCGCCTGCTGCGCGGCGAGGGTCACCAGCACGCCCGTGACCGCCCCGCCGACGACGAGCTGGGCCACCCTGAATCCGAGCAGGCTGAGTGTTACGACGATGATGACGCACATGCCGAGCAAGATCAGCAGATAGCGGGCGATCGACCCGTAGGCCTCGCCAACCAGGCGCGCGAGCAGCATCCTGGTCCAGCGCGCCCAGGCGAACGTGGAGATCAGCGCCAAGATTACGAACGCCAGCGACCCGCCGAGCGTAATCAGGTGCCCAGTCACGATCGCCATGGACGAATCGATGCCTGCCGCCCTCGCACCTTTCGCGGTCTTGATCGCGAGCGGTATGCCGTACAAGTTGACGCCAACTGCCGCGGCGCAGGCCAGGGCGAGGCTGATCACTGCCCGCAGAGGACGTGTACGGGAGAACTCCGGGGAGTCGGTACCTGATGCGGCCTTTTCATCTGGTTGGCGGTTCACGGCCTCAACGGTACCGAGAACACTGCCGCCCCGGCGCCTGGCGGGGCTCCGGGGCGGCAGCGATGATGCGGATCAGGAGGTCGCGGCGCTCAGGCTCTGCTCCCGGTCGGCGCCCAGGCTCATGAGCGGCTTGCCGACCGGCAGGATCTGGCGGCCGGTGACTCCGGAGCCGACGCCCGCGGCCGAGGTGTACCACGCGACGAGCGCGGTGATCACGCCGAGGACGCCGCCGACCTTCCCGATGGTGGCGTTACCCATGAACCCGCCGATGAAGAGGACGATTTCGGTCAGCTCAAGGGTCAGGAAGACCAGGAAAACCGCGGTGTTCAGCTGTGTGCTCCACAGCAGCATGTAGGTGTTGAAGATCGCGAAAGCGAGGAGAATCCACGCTGCGTCCTTGCCCTGGGAGGCGCCAGGAACCAGCACTGCCCACAGGCCCAGGCCGATCCAGAATCCGCCATAGGTCGAGAATGCCGTCGCGCCGAATACGTTCCTGTTCCTGAACTCCCACATGCCTGCGAGCAGCTGGCAAAGGCCGCCATAGCCGAGGGCGTACCCGAGGAACGCGTCGCCGCTGGCGTTCTTCATCCATCCCGCGTTGGCGGCTGACAGCAGGAAGGTCGTCAGGGCGAAAGCCGCCAGTCCGAGTGGTGCCGGATCGGCGGCTGGGGGAGCGGCGACGGGCTCAGTTGGAGTGCTCACGTGATCCTCCTTAGGAGGTTCGTGCCGTCCGCAGGCTCGCGAGCCGGGACGGCGGAGTGGATCTTACGCGGAACTGAACAACACTTGTCGCAGACCGTGAAGGTCAGAACGACGGAACGCCGTGACCGCTGAACGACTCGGGTCCTTCGCGAGCGTCGAGCGCTGGCCAGACAGAACGCCTCGAGTCGAGTCAAGGGCATGAGGAGCATATCGTATTCATCCGGATAGTGCCATCTATCCGTTATATACGGCTCTTTCGGCCAAGTACCCACGATCCGGCCTTCCGGACCTTCCATGTCGGCTTGCTCACCAGACTCATATGGAAGATCTGCACTGAGCGTAACTCTGGTGGCCCATTTACGGGAGTCCCCAGTTTCACGACGGAATGCGAAAGACTTTCGGTATGCCCGCGCTCCGTAATCGATTCGGTGCTCTGCGTAAGCGGAGGCACCAGGCACCGGGCTGCCAGCAGCGGCAGGCGGGACCACGATGCTGTAGCGGGCCAGGCGGTGACAGCAACGTGGTACTCCCTCATGCTGTCGGCACAGCGACGGCGGCGTATCGCGAGCTGTCCGGGGACCCCGCGTGGTGGGGGGACCAGGCATGTGCGGAACCTGGATGCGTGGCGCTTGCGAGCCCGCTGGACAAGGCTTCGGCTGCAAGGGCGGGGAGGAGGAGGGAAGCAAGCGTCAGGCGGGATCAGGCGGGATCAGGGGGAAGCGAGGCGGCTGAGCTGGGCCGGCAGCTCGGCGGCGGCAGCGCGGTCGAGCAGGAACAGCGTCTGCTGGCTGCCCCTGGCGCCTGCGGCAGGCACCTGTACTGGCCCGGCGCCTGACAAGGCGAGCCTGACAGCGCCGGCCTTTTCGTCGCCTGAGGCGAGTATCCAGACGTCGGACGCGGCCTTGATCGCGGGCAGCGTCAGGGAGAGCCTCGTCGGCGGGGGCTTGGGCGCGCCTCGGACCGCTACCACAGTGCGTTGTTCCTCATAGAGAGCGGGAAGGCCGGGGAACAGCGATGCCACGTGCGCGTCAGGGCCGATGCCGAGCAGCAGCACGTCGAACCGCGGCACTCCGCTACGATCCTGCGGCTGGGCCGCGCCGCGCAGCGTGCGGGCGTAGCGTTCGGCGGCCGCTTCGGGACTGGCGCCGTCCGGGCCGTCCGGGCCCGGGATCGGATGCACTCGTTCGGGCAGCACGCCGACGTGGTCGAGCAGGGCGCTTCGGGCGGCTGTCTCGTTTCTGTCCGGGTGCCCCGCGGGTACGAACCGCTCGTCTCCCCACCAGATCTCGACTCGCCGCCAGTCGACGGCGTCCCTGGCTGGGGCGGCGGCGAGCTCCGCGAGCACCCGGGTGCCGATCCCGCCTCCGGTCAGCACAAGGCTCGCGTAGCCCTTGGCCGCGACTACGTCGACGAGCCGGGTCACGAGCCTGGCGGCGACGGCCTTGGCGAGCATCTCGCCGTCGCGGTGGATGAGAATCTGCGGGACGCTGATGACCTACTCCTCTCCGGCCGCCGCGGCTCGTGCTGCCGTCGGCACGGAAGTGGCCGCCAGCGTCGCGAGTGCCTCGCCGTAGATCTCGTCAGGGTCGAGCCTGCGCAGCTCCTCGGCAAGCAACTCGGTGATATCGCGGCGGTGCAGCGCCACGTACCTATCTGGTTCGCCTGGCCTGGACAGCGTCGCGTTCCTGCCGTCCGGCCGGTTGATCACTATCTTGCCGCAGTCGGTCAGGAAGCTGACCTCAGTGACGCCTGGACCCTCTGAGACCTCTCGCCTGACCGGGACTCCGAGCCGGCCGGCTAGCCAGGCGACCATCAGCTCCGCGCTCGGGTTGTCACGCTCCGCCTCGACCGTCGCCTCGTAGACCGCGCCAGCCGGGCGGTCCATGGTCGCGGCGAGCAGCGAACGCCAGGTCGTGGTGCGTGCCCAGGCCAGGTCGGTGTCACCGGGCCGGTACGCGGCCGCCAGGTGCAGCAGCTGGCCGGCCGGCGCATCGTTCGCGGCGGCGTCGGTAATACGGCGCTGGCCGAGCTTGCCGAGCGGATCCGCGGCCGGGGCGGCCGGCGATTTGCCTGGCCACCAGATGACTACCGGGGTATCAGGCACGAGCAGCGGCGCGACCACGGAGTCGACGTGTTCGTTCAGCTCTCCGTAGATGCGCAGCAGCACCGTCTGGCCCGGAGCGTTCTCCCCTAGCGAGATCTCGGCGTCGAGCCGGCGCGACCCGGATGGCTTCCTGGCGATGACTCCGAGGATCCGGCACGGATGCTCGCGTCCGGCTTGGCCGGCTGCCTTCATCGCGTCGTACTGGTCAGTCTCGTCCGTCATCACCACGAGGTTCAGCACGACGCCGGTAGTCAGGCCGCCCATCTGCTGGGAAGCCTTGATCAGCGCACCGCGCACCGCACTCGCGGTCGTATCGGTCAGTTCCGTTCGCATCGCAGCTCCCGCCGGCTACAGCCGTCGCCAGGCCCGGCCGTCGCGCGCCATCATCTCGTCCGCGCTCGATGGTCCCGCCGATCCCGCCGGATACGGCTCAGGGCGGCCGCCGGCGGCCCAGAACTCCTCGATCGGGTCGAGTATCTTCCACGACAGCTCGACCTCCTCATGGCCAGGGAACAGCGGAGGATGGCCGATCAGCACGTCAAGAAGCAACCGCTCGTAAGCTTCGGGGCTCGACTCGGTGAACGACTCGCCATAGGCGAAATCCATGTTCACGTCCCTGACCTCCATGGCTGAGCCGGGCACCTTGGAGCCGAATCGCAGCGTCACGCCCTCGTCCGGTTGCACACGGATGACGAGCGCGTTCTCTCCGAGTTCCTTGGCGTCGGTGGCCTGGAAAGGCAGATGGGGCGCTCGCTGGAAGATCACCGCGATCTCGGTCATCCGGGTGGCCAGCCGCTTTCCCGTGCGCAGGTAGAAGGGCACGCCCGCCCACCGCCTGGTATCGACGCCCAGCCGGAGCGCCGCGTAGGTCTCGGTCACTGAGTCAGGCGCGATCCCGTCCTCGGCCAGGAAACCATGCACCGGAATGCCGCCTTGCCAGCCAGCGGCGTACTGCCCGCGAGCGGTGCCCTCGGCGAGGTGGTCGGGGATCTGGACGGCTGACAGCGCCTTCTGCTTCTCTGCTCTGAGTGCCTCAGGGTCGAACGAGACCGGCTCCTCCATCGCGGTCAGGGCCAGCAGCTGCAGCAGGTGGTTCTGGACCACATCCCTGGCCGCGCCAATGCCATCGTAGTAGCCGGCCCGGCTCCCGATCCCGATGTCCTCGGCCATCGTGATCTGGACATGGTCGACGTAGCCGCGATTCCAGATCGGCTCGAACAGGGTATTGGCGAACCGCAATGCCAGCAGGTTCTGTACCGTCTCCTTGCCGAGGTAGTGATCGATCCGAAAGACCGAGTTCGGCGGGAAGACCGTGGCCAGCAAGTCGTTCAGATCCCTGGCGCTGACCAGGTCGTGGCCGAACGGCTTCTCGATCACCACCCGCCGCCAGCCGGGAGCGGCAGGGCCGCCGCTCAGGCCGGAACGCTGCAGCTGATGCACCACGACCGGGAACTGGCCGGGCGGTATCGACAGGTAGAAGGCACGGTTACCGCCGGTGCCTCGCTCGGAGTCGAGTTCAGTGACCAACTCGGCCAGCTGGTCGAAGGCCGCGTCGTCGGAGAACTCGCCAGGGCAGAACCTGATTCCCTCCCGAACCTGCTCCCACACCTCTTCCCGGAACTTGGTACGCGCGTGCCGCCGGACGGCCTCGTTCGTCAGCTTGGCGAAGTCCTGGTCCTCCCAGTCCCTGCGGGCGAACCCCACCAGCGAGAAACCCGGCGGCAGCAGCCCGCGGTTGGCGAGGTCGTAGATCGCCGGCAGCAGCTTCTTTTGCGCCAGGTCACCGGTGACGCCGAACATGATGAGCGCGCTCGGGTCCGCGACCCGCGGAATCCTCCGGTCGCGCGGATCGCGCAGCGGATTGCCGGCCTCGGCCACGGCACTGTGCCGGCCCGGGGGGACGACCCCCCGTAGCTCCCCGGCATCTCCTGCGCCAGTCACTTGCTGCTTTCGAGTTGCTTGCCGATCACCTCGCGCACTCCAGCCCACGAGTCGGCGAACTTGGCGACGCCCTCGCGCTCAAGCACATCCACCACGTCGTCGTAGCTGATGCCCAGTCCCTCCAGCTGGCTGATCACCGCCCGCGACTCGTCGTAGGTGCCGGCGATGGCGTTGGGAACGATCGTGCCGTGGTCCGCGGTCGCGTGCAGCGTCGCTTCCGGCATCGTGTTGACCGTGTTAGGGGCCACCAGGTCATCGACGTACAAGGTGTCCTTGTAGGACGGGTCCTTGGTGCTCGTGGACGCCCAGAGCGGCCGCTGCACCCGGGCGCCGCGCGCCGCCAGTGCCCGCCACCTGGGCGTCGAGTGGTGCTTTTCGAAGAGTTCATAGGCCAGCCTGGCGTTCGCCACGGCCGCCTTGCCCCGCAGCGCCTTTGCCTCCGGGGCGCCGATCGCATCGAGCCGCTTGTCCACTTCGGTGTCGACCCGGCTGACGAAGAACGACGCAACCGACGTCAGCCTGGCCACGTCGGCGTCGGACGCCGCCTCGAGCCCGGCCATGAACGCATCCATGACCTGCTCGTAACGCTCCAGCGAGAAGATCAGCGTGACGTTGATGCAGATGCCCTCGGCCAGGCAAGCCGTGATCGCGGGCAGGCCCTCGAGCGTGGCCGGGATCTTGACATACAGGTTGGGCCTGTCCACCAGCCACCACAGCGCCCGGGCCTCGGCGACGGTCTTGCGGGTGTCCCCGGCGTCGCGCGGGTCGACCTCGATCGAGACCTTGCCGTCGATGCCATCCGAAGCGTCGTAGACCGGTCGCAGTACGTCGCAAGCCCAGCGGATGTCGTGCGTCGTCATCTCGCGCAGCGCCTCGTCGACGCCGACTTCGCGCAGGCCAAGGTCTGTCAGCTGGGCGTCGTAGGCGTTGCCGTGGTCCATGGCGTGGGCGAAGATCGTGGGATTCGACGTTACGCCCTTGACGTGGCTGTTCTTGACCAGGCCAGCCAGGTTTCCGGTGGTCAGCCGATCCCTGCTGATGTCATCGAGCCAGATCGAGACGCCCGCGTCGGTCAGCTGGCCGAGCCTGTCCTGTGCGCTCATCGCTCTTCCTCTCTATCGTCCCGCCGCAAGGCTGTGCCTTATTGCCTAATGCCCCGCCGTACGACGGAGACTGTGTCTCGCGGCCTCGGCTACCCGCTCGGGGGTGAGCCCGAACTCGGCGTAAAGCTTCTCGTAAGCCGCCGAGGCGCCGTAATGTTCCAAGCTGACGATCTCGCCTTGATCACCAACGAACTGCCGCCAGCCGAGCCCGACGCCTGCCTCGATGCTGACCCTGGCGGTAACTGCCGGAGGCAGCACCTCATCGCGGTATGCCCGGTCTTGCTCGTCGAACCACTCGATGCAGGGCATCGATACCACGCGGGTGGCGATCCCGTCGGCCTGCAGCCGCTCGCGCGCCGTGAGCGCGATATGAACTTCGCTACCCGTGGCGATCAGGATTACCCGGGGCTGGCCACCATCGGCCTCGGCCAGGACGTAGGCACCGCGCGTGGTGCCCGCCGCGCTGCCGATTCCCTCCGCACCCCGGTCCACGATAGGAACTTTCTGCCTGGTCAGCAAGAGCCCGGCCGGGCGGTCGGTCCGCTCCAGGATGGCCCGCCAGGCGACGGCGGTCTCGTTCGCGTCAGCGGGGCGGATCACCTGCAGCCGGGGAATAGCCCGCAGTGCCCAGAAATGCTCGACCGGCTGGTGGGTCGGGCCGTCTTCGCCAAGTCCGATCGAGTCGTGCGTCCATACGAACGTGACGGGCAGTTCCATGAGCGCGGCCATCCGTGCCGCTGGCCGCATGTAGTCACTGAAGACCAGGAAGGTGCCGCCGTAGGGCCTGGTCAGACCATGCAGCGCGATTCCGTTGCAGATCGCGCCCATGCCGAACTCCCTGATCCCGAAGTGCAGGGTTCGGCCGTACCGGCTGCCAGGGAACATCTTGGTCTGGTGCTCGGCCGGGATGAAGGAAGGCTCGCCGGCCATCGTGGTGTCGTTGCTCCCGGCCAGGTCCGCCGAGCCGCCCCACAGCTCAGGCAGCACCGGCGCGAGCGCCCCGAGTACCTTGCCCGACGCGGAACGGGTGGCCATCGGCCCGGCGTCCGGGGCGAATTCCGGAATCGTCCGCGCCCAGCCGTCGGGGAGCTTCCTGGCAGCCAGCCGGTCGAGCAACTCCCGCTGAGCCGGGTGCGCGGCCGACCAGGCGGCGAAGGCATCGTCCCACTGGGCGCGGGCCACCTTGCCGCGCTCGGCCACCTCTCTGGCCCTGGCGACCGCCTCGTCTTCGACAGGAAACGTCACGTCCGGGTCGAAGGCAAGGATCTGTTTCGTGGCCCGAACTTCAGGCACTCCGAGCGCGGAGCCGTGTGCTTCGCCCGTATTCTGCTTGGTGGGCGCCGGCCAGCCGATGATCGTGGAGAGCGCGATGATGGACGGAGCCTGCGCGTGGTCGCGCGCGGCGAGCAGCGCCTCGTAAAGCGCCTTCACATCCTCGTGGTAGCCGTCGGCGCCGCGCCAGCTCACCCGCTGGGTGTGCCAGCCGTAAGCGGCGTACCTGGCGAGCACGTCCTCTGATTTGGCGATCGCGGTGTCGTCTTCGATGGAGATGTGGTTGTCGTCGTAGAGCACGACGAGGTTGCCGAGCTGCTGGTGCCCTGCCAGCGAGCTGACTTCGTGGCTGACGCCTTCTTCGATGTCGCCGTCGGAAGCGAGCGCGTAGATGGTGTGGTCGAACGGACTCGTTCCCGTCGCGGCGCCGGGGTCGAGCAGCCCGCGCTCACGGCGCGCGGCCATCGCCATGCCGACGGCGTTGGCCAGGCCCTGGCCGAGCGGCCCGGTCGTCGTCTCCACGCCCGCCGTAAGGCCGTGCTCGGGATGGCCCGGCGTGAGGCTGCCCCATTTCCGGTAGTTCCTGATGTCTTCGAGGGTCAGTCCGTAACCGGAAAGATAGAGCTGGAGATAGAGCGTCAGGCTGGAATGGCCGCAGGAAAGCACGAACCTATCCCTGCCTAGCCAGCCAGGATCGCCTGGGTCGTGCCTGAGTACCCGCTGAAAGAGGAGGTAGGCGGCAGGCGCCAGGCTCATCGCCGTGCCCGGATGACCGGAGCCAGCCTCCTGGACGGCGTCCATCGCCAGGACACGGATAAGGTCGACTGCCCTGGCGTCGACAGGCGTCCACTCCAACTCAGTACTCATTTTCGCGTCCTATTCCCGGCGTTACCCCGACGTGACCCAGAACCGACCCTATCGCCAGGCCGGGGCTGCCCGGGGCTGGCCAGCCATGGCCGGCCAGCCCCGGCGCGTCATTCCGTCAGCGTTCGCAGGAAATTCAGCATGGCCGCGTTGACGATTTCGGGATGGCTGACATTGGAGGCGTGCGTACCGCCCTCGACGGCCGTGAGCGCCGTCCGGCCGCCGAGCCCGTCCCTCAGCTGCTCGGCCTTGTCCATCGGGATCGCCGCGTCGGCGGTGCCGTGCACGATCAGCGCCGGGCACCTGATCTCGCCGAGCCGTTCGGTGAGGTCGTCACGCTCCACTAGCGCGTGAAAGGCCAGGCTGAACTGTTCCCGGTCGGCCGCCGCCCACTTGGCGTACCAGTCGTCCCAGCTGCCGGGACCGAGGATGATTCCTGACACGATTTCCTGCACCGACGCGGGTCCTGAGCTCAGCCAGATCTCGTGCAACTGGTGATAGCTCTCCGCGTTCGCCGGGTCCTCAAGGCCCGACTGAGTATCGATCAGGATCAGGGCGCGCACTCGTTCTGGCGCCAGCAGCGCGGCCCGCAGGCTGAGGAAGCCGCCCTGCGACATGCCCGTGAGCACCGCCTGGTCCAGGCCCAGGTGGTCAAGCAGGCCGAGCACGTCGCTGGCCGAATCCCAGTAGCTGAAAGGTCCCGCCGCCTTTGTCTGGCCGTGCCCGCGCTCGTCCCAGGCGATCACCCGGTATTCACCGGACAAGGCGGTGACTTGCTCGTCGAACATCGAATGGTCCATCAAGAGACCGTGGCTGAGCACGATGGCGGGCTTGTCGCCGCCGGTGTCGGTGTAATAGACGTTGATACCGTTCAGGGCTGCGTTCGGCATGTGCCGGACGCTACCGCACCGCGGGGCTCGCCGGAAGAAGCTAGCTCACCGCGGTCACGCAGCGCGAACGAGAGCCTGAGCACGGCGATCCAGATGAGCGACGCGTTTGCCACATGCACCCAGACCAGCCCGGCCGGCAGCCCGGAAAAGTACTGAAGGTAGCCGATCGCGCCCTGCGCCGCGATCAGGGCAAGCACCAGCCAGCTGAGGCGCACCGGACGGCGCGGCGCCTCGGTCAGGCGCAGGCACACGGCCAGCATGACGGCGAGGGTGCCGAGCACCCACCCGATGTCCGCGTGGAGTTGCGTGACCGCGCTCAGCGGCAGGAAGTCGTATCGCTGTACATCGCCGGCCCCGGCGAGCGGTCCCGTACCGGTCACGAGCGTCCCCACCAGCATCATGACCGTGGTGACGACCAGCAGCGCCCTGGCGACGAGCAAGACAAGCGGCTGGACCAGCCTGACGGGCGCGCCGGTGCCCTCAGCGCAGCGCACGTGCAGGGCGACGGCCGCGGCGAGCACCGGCAGCGTCGCGATGAAGTGCAGCGAGACCCAGAACGGGTCCAGCTTGGTAAGCACGACGATCCCGCCGATCAGCGCCTGCGCGGCGATGCCAGCGGGCTGCGCGGACGCGAGCCACACCAGGTCGCGGCGCCGTTTGCCGTCGCCGCGGTACTGCCAGGCGGCGACGAAGACGACGATCGCGATCACCAGGATCAGCCCGGTGGCCAGCCGGTTCCCGAACTCCACCCACCGGTGCAGTTCGGGCGCGCCCTTTGCGCCCGCGGCCACCAGGCTCGCCGACGTGCACTTCGGCCAGGTGGTGCAGCCCAGGCCCGACTCGCTCAGCCGGACCGCGCCGCCGGTCCAGATAATCAGCGTCGACGCCACCACGCCAGCGGCTGCGATCCCGCGCATCGAACGCGGAGTCGGGCGAAGCAGCAGGTCGGCCAGCGCCCTGAGCCGGCGCAGCGAACCGACCGGCCGTGAGGCGACGGCTGGCGGGGAGGCGGTTTTGGCGGACACGACCCCATCGTAGGCGGTGGGGCGCAGGGGGTGGCGAGCGCGGCGCCCGCGCTCGCCACCACGACGCAGCCGATCGCCAGCCATTGCCCGGCAAGCAGCGACTGGCCAAGCAGGACGACGCCCGCGAGCGCGGCGACGGCGGGTTCGAGGCTCATCCAGATTCCGAACACCCGCGGCGGCACCCGGCGCAGCGCCTCCAGCTCGAAGATGTACGGGATCACCGAGGACAGCAAGGCGATCGCCAGGGCGGCAGCGAGCACGGAGGGACGGAGCAAGCTGGCGCTGTCACCGCCGGCCGCGGCCGCTAGCGGGATGATCGCGATCGCGCCGATCGCCATCGAGATCGCCAGCCCCGATGAGCCGCCGAACCGCTTGCCCGTGGCTCTGGACAGCAGGATGTAGCACGCCCAGGAGGTAGCGGCAAGCAGGGCGAAGCCGATCCCGGCGGCCACCGCCGCCGCCTGCGAACCCGCGGCTGCCGGGCCGGATGGCGGCTTCGGGCTGACTCCCGCCGTCCCGAGCAGCGCCACGCCAGTGCCGGCGAGCGCTACCCACAGCAAGTCGACCGGCCTGCGCGACGACGCGATGGCGACGGCTAGCGGCCCGAGGAACTCGATCGTCACCGCGATGCCGAGAGGGATCCGGGCGAACGACTGGTAAATGGCGAAGTTCATCACCGCGAGCGTCAGCCCGAAGCCGGCCACGACGGTCGCGTCGCGCCAGGCTCGCTTGGCCAGCACCTCAGCGGCGGCCCTGGCCGCAGGCCTGGCACCGAGCCCGGCCAGCATCAGGCTCGCCCCCCAGAGCCGCAGCTCGGTCAGCCCGGCCGGCGAGACAGTCGCGAACAGGCGGCCGGCCACGCCCGCGCCCGACTGCAGGCTGAGGACGGCAGCGCCCATGAGTACCGGGGCCGGTACCCGGCTGAGCGGGTTCACTCCCAGCGGAAGGTACGCGCCGCCACCGCGATCGCCACGATCGCCCAGAGGGCCAGCACGGCCAGATCCCGGGCGGGGAAGCCGGCTCCGTACCTCAGCGCGCCGCGCAACCCATCCGACATCGCGCCGGATGGCATGAACAGCAGCACTGATCTGGCCGCCGCGGGGAACTTGGCCAGCGGGAAGAACACGCCGCCGATCCCGAGCAAGATCAGGTACACCAGGTTGGCCGCCGCCAGCGTCGCCTCGGCCCGCAGCGTGCCGGCCATCAGCATCGCCAAGCCGGAAAATGCCGCGCTGCCGATCACCAGCACCAGCAGCGACGACACCGCGGTCCCTGGCGTGACGACGGGGTGCCAGCCCAGCAGCAGGCTCACGATGACGATCAAGGCCACCTGGCCGGCTTGCACGGCCAGAACGCTGGCCGCCTTGGCCGCGATCAGCCCGGATCGGGCCAGGGGAGTGGCGCCGATCCGCTTGAGTACTCCGTACCTGCGCTCGAATGCCGTGCCTATAGCCAGGCTGGTGAACGATGTCGAGAGCACGGCCAGCGCGAGAATGCCGGGCGCGACGAACCCGATCCGGCTGCCGCGCCCGATATTGATCAGGGTTTCCGAGCTGAGCACCACGAGCAGCAGAACCGGGATTATCAAGATCAGCAGTACCTGCTCGCCATTCCTGGCCAGGGTTCGCAGTTCCAGGCCGGCCTGCGCGGCGACCCTGCGGTCCGCCCTGGCGGCGCCGGGCGAGGGCGCTGGCCAGCCGGTCATGACCTCAGCTCCCTGCCGGTCAGCTCGAGAAAGATGTCCTCAAGCGTCTTGCTCTCGATCCGCAGGCTCCTGACGAGCACGCCTTGCTCAGCGCACCAGGTCGTGACGGTCGCGAGCACCTGCGGATCGACGCCGTCTGGCACCTCGACGAGGTAGTGGCCCGCAGGCGATTCCTTGACGAGACTGCCCGTAGGCAGGGCGCTGAGCAGCCCCGAGGTGTCAAGCGCGGCCTCGGCGCTGAACCTGAGCTGGCCACGGCTGCCAGTCAGCTGGGCCGGCGTTCCCTCGGCGACCAGGGTACCGTGATCCACGATCACCACGTAGTCGGCGAGCCGCTCGGCCTCCTCCAGGTAATGCGTCGTCAAGATGATCGTGGCACCTGACGCGCGCAAGCCGGCGACGAGCTCCCAGGTGGCGTGCCTGGCCTGCGGATCCAGGCCGGCTGTCGGCTCGTCAAGGAACACCAGCTCGGGCCGGCCGATGATCGCCGCCGCCAAGGACAGCCGCTGCTGCTGTCCTCCGGACAACCGGCGGAAAGGAGTGCGGACAGACTCGGCCAGGCCGAGCTGGCGGATCAACGTCGCGGGCTCGAGCGGGGTGGCGTAGAAGCTGGCGAGCACCTTCAGATAGTCGCCGGCCCGGGCGGTGGTGGGGATGCCGGGTGCCTGCGTCATGACCCCGACCCGCTCTCGGAGCGCCCTGCCGTCCCTGGCCGGGTCGAGACCGAGCACGCGGACCGTGCCCTCGTCGGCTCGCCGGTACCCCTCGCAGATCTCGACGGTGGTGGTCTTGCCCGCTCCGTTTGGGCCGAGCACAGCGGTGATCTGTCCTTGCGCGGCGCTCATGGACAACCCGGCGACCGCCTTGGTCCGCCCGTAATTTTTGACCAGGCCGCTGATTTGGACAGCCGGCGTTTCGCTCACGAACGCGAGTCTAGGCCGTAGTCGCCGAAACCAGGGATGCGCCTGGGCGCGACCGCGGCCGGACAGCAGCAGTACCCTGCCTCCCGCTGTCCAGGCGACAGGGGGCGGGGTCGCGTTGCTGCTGGCCGCCGGCCCGCGCCAGACCGCCCGGCACCGGCCTTTCGGAACTGCGCTGACCAGCGCCGCGTAGCTAGCTAGTAACTTCTGTCGCCCCGAAATGGTAACTTCGGGCGGCCGTGGAGGATGATGATCCCGAACGCCTAGGAGCATCGATGACACGCGTGTTGTGGGACGTGGACGGGGCGGTGCGCGGAGCGCTCCGTTCGATCGTCCGTGACCCGCAATTCGGCACGGCCGCCCTGTCGCAGCCGCAGATCATGACGAACCTTCTCAAGGACCTGCTGCCTGACTCGCCGCGAGAGTCCGCGCTGCTGGTAGCCGCCGCGCAGGTCGGCCTGCCCGACGAACTCAGGCGTCACCTGAGCGAGGGGCTTGACCTGGGTACCGCCTCGCGGCTGACGGCCGGCTGGTTCGCCAGGCAGATGCCATTCACCAGGGACGGCTGCGCGTGGCTCGTCAGCGAGATCGCCGTTGCCCTCGGCGTTGATCCCGGCGCGCTGGCCGAGGCTACCCTGCCAGACACGGTGCCCTACTCGGTCAGCATCGACGATACCGATCCGCGGGAACCGGGCAGCGTCATCGTTGCCTGGGGTGATAACGACGAAGGCGAGACGGACATCCCGGCCGGCCTGGCCAGCGCCGTGGCGGTCGCGGCCGGCTGGTATCACAGCATGGCCCTGAGCGGCTCAGGCAAAGTAGTCGCCTGGGGCAGCAACGCGCGCGGGCTGACCGACGTGCCCCAGGGCCTGACCGGGGTCACGGACATCGCCGCGGGCCAGTACCACAGCCTGGCCAGAACCGCGCAGGGCCAGGTAGTCGCCTGGGGCGGCAACGGCTACGGGCAGTCGTCCGTGCCTGCCAGCCTGTCGGAAGTGACGGCCATCGCGGCGGGCAGCGACCACAGCCTGGCCGTGGCCGACGGCCAGGTGATCGCCTGGGGCGGCGACCGTTACGGGCAGGCGCGGGTGCCCGCGGGCCTGCCAGCGGTCACGGCGGTCGCGGCCGGGGCTGGTCACAGCCTGGCGCTGACCGAGGACGGGACCGTGGTCGCCTGGGGGCTCAACGACTTCGGCGAGGCGACGGTGCCTGCCGGGCTCACGGACGTCGTCGCGATCACGGCGGGGGTCAACCAGTCGGCCGCCATTACGTCAGCGGGCGCGGTCATCACCTGGGGCAGGGGCGATCCCGCGCCCGACGGCATCGCCGAGGTGGTGGCGCTGTCCGGCGGCGGCACTCACTACCTGGCGCTGACCTCGGAGGGCGTGGTGGCGGCCTGGGGCAGCAACGACTGCGGCGAGTGCGACGTGCCCGCCTTGCTCTGCGGCGTCACCGCGATCGCGGCCGGCTACGGCCACAGCCTCGTGATCACCCCTGATGCGTGACGAACGCGGCCAGCCGCGCCGACTGGTCCAGGCGGCTCGGCTCGTGCACGTACATCATGTGGCCGGCCTCGTAGTACGCGAACTCGACATTGCCGGCTAGCTCGGCCGGGATGGCCAGGTGCGCGATGTCGTACTCGGCGGCGAAGTAGGGAGTCGCGAGGTCGTAATAGCCGCAGGCCACATGCACCCGCATATGCGGGCAGGTACGCATCGCCTCGGCCAGCTTGTCGAGCACGTGCAGGTGCTGCGCCTCGAACTCCTTGTACGACCACGGGCGCACCCGTGCGGTGAGCACCTCGTAGGGCAGGTCGTTGCCGTAACCGAGCTCGGAACGCACGTAGTGGTTGAGCACCGCGGCGTACGGACCGGTGATCGCGTCGATCGACGGGTCATGCGACCAGCTTTCCTTGCCGTAGTCGCTCTCCCAGCCGGTAAAGCGGCCGTCGATCCGGCCGACCGTGCGGCGCTGGTCGCGCAGCAGCTCGGTCAGGAACCTGATGTGCTCTGGCCGCAGGTTCACCTGGTCCACGTACTCGGCGGACAAGCCGGTGAGCGAGGCGAGCTTCGCCGCGGCGGCCTGCCGGTCCCCGGCGCTGGCCCGCGATCCGAGCGCCAGGATCCGGGGGTACTCCGCTGCCGCGTACTCTTCGGCCTCGTCGAGCACCTCGCGCAGTGACCGGTCCCCGTGCTTGCCGTGGTAGTGCGCGACAGCCGCATAGGTGGGAAGGTAATTCACGTAAGGCACGTCGTTCCCCGGGCTGAAATGCCCGGAGCCGCCGTCAAGGTAGGCGGAGATCAGCATCAGGCCGTTCAGGTACATGCCGAAGCGCTCCTGCAGGTACTGGGAGATGCCAGCGGCTCGCGTGGTGCCGTACGACTCGCCGCACAGGTACTTGGGCGACATCCAGCGGCCGTTGCGCGTCGTCCACAGCCTGATCACCTCGGCGACCGACTCGAGGTCGCCGGTGTAGCCGTGGAACTCCTTAGGTTCCCCGCCCTTGACCACGCGGGAGTACCCGGTCGATACCGGGTCGATGAACACCAGGTCGCTATGCCTGAGCAGGGTTTCGGTGTTGTCGCCGATGCCGTAGGGAGGAGGCATCAGCTCGCCCGCGTCGCCCATCAGCACCCGGCGCGGACCGAGCAGGCCCAGGTGCAGCCAGACGCTCGACGATCCCGGGCCGCCGTTGAAGGCGAACGTGACTGGCCTGCCGGTGTCGCCGCCATCAAGCACGTACGAGATGACGAAGATCTCGGCCTTAGCCTTGGAGCCATCGAACTTGTCGTCGGTGTGCCCCTCAGCGCGCAGCACGATGCGACCAGCGGTCGCCGTGTAGCTCAGCTCAGTGCCGTCGATCGTGATCGTGTGGGCAGTGCTGACCAGGTCGTCCTTCGGCTCGGGCGGCTGCGCGCCCGCCGAGCCGGGGCCCGCGTCGTCCTCCCTGGCGGCGCCCGGGCTCTTATCTACCTGGTCCTTCGCGGCAACCTCGTCCGGCATCTGAAGCTCCCTACAATCAGCGCAAGGCGGAACGAACTCCGCTCGGATGCTAGCGGGTTAGCTTCCGGTCGGCGATAGCGCCGCTGCCACAAGTGCGCGGAACAGGCTCAGATCATCCCCGGCTTCCGGGTGCCACTGCACGGCCACGGCGAACGGATGGCCGGCCGACGGGTCCAGTTCGACCGCCTCGATCGTGCCGTCGTCGGCAACCGCGGTCGCGATCAAGCCAGGGGCCAGCGCCGCGACGGCCTGGTGGTGGTGCGTCGGCACGATGAAGGCGCCGCTGCCGATGATCGCGGCCAGCCGGCCGGATCGGGCGACGGTCACCTTGTGCTCGCCCATGCCGGCCGGATTAGGCGCATGACCCTCATGGCCGACCACGTCGGGCAGGTGCTGGATGAGCGTCCCGCCGAGCGCGACGTTCATCAGCTGCATGCCGCGGCAGATGCCGAGCACCGGCTTCGGCGCGCCGAGCGCGGCCCGGAGCAGCGCGAGCTCGGCGGCATCCCGTTCTGGCCGCGTGATCGTAGTGTGCGGACCCGGCCGCTCGCCGTACCTGTCGGGCGCGATGTCTGGTCCGCCGGAGATGACCAGGCCGTCGAGCTGGCCGATCGCCTGTTCCACACCCGGCACGGGAGGCAGCAGCACAGGGACCCCGCCCGCGGCCGCCACCTGGTCCGCGTAGTTCTGCGGCAGCAGGGTCGCCGGCAGCTCCCAGTCGCGCCACCGCGCGACCTCGCTGTACGCGCTGATCCCGATGACGGGGCAGCGCTTGCTGTGTTCGGGGCCGCTGGTCATAGCGGCGTCACGTAAGCGCCGGCGATGCCGCCATCGACCAGGAATTGCGATGCGGTGATAAAGGACGCATCGTCGCTGGCCAGGAACGCCACGGCCGCAGCGATCTCCTCGGCCCTGGCAAACCGGCCCATCGGCACGTGCACGAGCCTGCGCGCGGCGCGTTCGGGGTCCTTGGCGAAGAGTTCGCGCAGCATCGGCGTGTCCACCGGACCCGGGCAGAGCGCGTTGACCCTGATGCCCTCCCTGGCGAACTGCACGCCGAGCTCACGGCTCATGGCCAGCACGCCGCCCTTGGACGCGGTGTAGGAGATCTGCGAAGTGGCGGCGCCCATCACGGCCACGAACGAGGCAGTGTTAATGATCGAGCCCTTCCCAGCCGCCCGCATGTGCGGGATCACGTACTTGCAGCACAGGTAGACCGAGGTCAGGTTGATCTCGTGGACGCGGCGCCACACGTCAATGCCGGTGCGCAGGATCGAGCCGTCGTCGGCAGGGGAGATGCCGGCGTTGTTGAACGCGATGTCGATACGGCCATAGTGACTCGCCACGTAATCAAAGAGCCGGCGGACGTCGCTCTCGCTCGCCACGTCGGCGGCGACGAACTCGCCGCCGGTCTGCTCGGCCGCCGCCTTGCCGGCCTGATCGTCGATGTCGACGGCGACGATGCGCGCTCCCTCAGCGGCCATCCGCTTGGAGCTGGCAAGGCCGATCCCGCCGCCCGCGCCGGTCACTACCGCGACCCGGTCCTGCAAACGCTCCATTCAACCCCCTCATTAGCCGGATGAAATAATTCGCGACGCTAGTCGGTAGCGATAAAGACGTACTTGACGGCGTGTCATCGGCCAACTCGATGGCAGCGGCCTGGCTGTGCATCGTATAACCGGACACTTTCTTCACAGTCGTTCGAACCCCCGCCTTAGCTCCCAGTCGGTGACCGCCGCGTCGAACGCCGCTAGCTCGACCCGTGCGTAGTTGGCGTAATGCCGCCTGACTTCGTCGCCGAACCATTTTTCCGCCTTATCGCTCTGCTCCCACAGTTCAAGCGCATGGCGTAGCGTATGCGGCACCTTCGGACCCGAGTCATCGTAGGCGTTGCCGGTAAACGGGGGCTCGAGCGGCAGCTCGTCGTCGATCCCCTGCAGGCCAGCTGCGATCATGCCCGCGATCGCCACGTACGGGTTCACGTCGCCGCCTGGCGCGCGGTTTTCCACCCGGAGCGATGGGCCGCGGCCGACCAGGCGCAGCGCGCAGGTCCGGTTGTCGACACCCCACCTGATCGCCGTGGGCGCGAAACTGCCGGGCACGAAGCGCTTGTAGGAGTTGATGTTCGGAGCGTATGCCAGCGTCAGCTCCCGCATCGCCGTCAGCTGCCCGGCCACGAAGTGCTCGCCGAGCTTCGACAGGCCGTGCGGCCCGTCGCCCGCCATGATCGGCTCGCCGTCCAGCGCGCGCACCGACAGGTGAATATGGCAGGAGTTGCCCTCGCGCTTGTTCGGCTTGGCCATGAAGGTCAGTGACATGCCTTCCTGAGCTGCGATCTCCTTGGCGCCCGTCTTGTAGATCGAGTGGTTGTCACACGTGGTAAGCGCGTCGCTGTAGCGGAACGCGATCTCGTGCTGGCCGAGGTTGCACTCGCCCTTCGCCGATTCGACGTACATGCCGGCGCCCGACATCGCGCCGGTAATCCGGCGAAGTAGCGGGTCGATTCGCGACGTGCCCAGTATCGAGTAGTCGACGTTGTACTGACTGGCCGGGATCAGGTTCGCGTAGCCCTTGTCGCTGGCCTGCTCGAAGCTGTCCTTGTACACGATGAACTCGAGCTCGGTGCCGGCCAGCGCGACCAGTCCGCGCTCGGCGAGCCGTGCTGCCTGGGCGCGCAGGATCTGGCGCGGTGACGCGGCGACTGGCGTTCCGTCGAACCAGGTCAGGTCGGCGAGCACGAGCGCGGTGGCGGGCAGCCACGGCACGCGGCGGAGGGTGGCCGGGTCGGGCTTGAGCACGAAGTCGCCGTAGCCGCGCTCCCACGAGGACATCTCGTAGCCGTCCACGGTGTTCATGTCCACATCCACCGCGAGCAGGTAGTTGCACCCTTCAGCGAAGTGGGCCGCGACCTCGTCGAAGAAGTACTCGGCTGACAACCGCTTGCCTTGCAAGCGCCCCTGCATGTCGGTGAAGGCGAGGATCACCGTGTCGATCTCCCCGGATTCGACCGCCTGCCGCAGCTGCTCCATGCTCAGCAGGCCAGGCCTGCGCGGGCGCCGGCCCAGCTGACCCGCCCGGTCCGCCCCGTCCGCCCGGTCCGCCCCGCCCGCCCGGTCCGCCCCGTCCGCCCGGTCCGCCATCAGCGTCAGACCTCCAGTTCGCGCTCGATCGCAGCCAGCTCCTCAGCGGTGCCCCGAGCCTTCGGGCCCCTTGACCATTTCCTCGCTGAGACTAGCCAGTAGATTCCCGCGTAGCCGGTCACCGCCACGACAGCGCGACCGCGTAGTTAAAGGTATTGGGGTCCGGGGTACCGCCGCTGGTCACCGGGCCGAACTGCGGCGGCGTCCGTCCAGGCCTGAGCCGGGGCGGCGCTGCCCTGAGCAACCTCGCCGAGGTAAAGCTTGCCGCCGATCGGGCCGGGCATCTGAGGGAACCGGTGCGTTGCTGCGAGGCTTCCCTGGCTAGCTGGCGGGTGCCCTGGCGGCGGTCTCCGCCGGCCCGATCTCCCTGAAACCGATCACCATTCGCTCAGGGCCGCGCAAGTTGAAGTTGGCCTTGTAGGCGAGCCTGGTCTCGTCAAGTGCCGGCTCGCTGACCCTGGTGGCGATTGCCTGCAGGGCGATTGTCGCTTCCAGCCGTGCCAGCGGCGCTCCGAGGCAGAAGTGCGGCCCTGCACCAAACGCCAGGTGCTCGCGAGCGCCGCGCCCGATGTCGAACCTTTCGGGCTCGGCGAAGACCGCCTCGTCCCGGCCGGTCGCGGCCAGCAGCAGGAGCAGCAGAGCTCCGTCGCGCAGGTTACGCCCGGCCGCTGTCATGCCGCCGGCGGCGATCCGGGCGGTCAGCTGGACCGGCGGGTCGTATCTGAGCGTCTCCTCGACGGCTTGGCCGGCGAGGCCCTGGTTTGCTTTCAGCGCCTGGAATTGATCGGCGTGACGAAGCAGCGCGAGCATCGCGTTGCAGATCAGCCCGACCGTGGTCTCATGGCCGGCCACCAGCAGCAGCACGCAGGTCGCGATCAGCTCATCGACGCTGAGCCGGTCGCCCTCATCCTCTGCCCTGATCAGTTTGGTGAGCAGATCGTCGCCCGGGGTTGACCGGCGCGCGGCGATCAGCCCGGTGAAGTACTCGCCGAATTCCTGCGAGGCCTTTTCGGTCTGTTCGACTTCGGCCGGATCAGGCGCACGGAAGGTCGGCTGGACCGAGTGCGCGAGCCTGGCTGACCATCCCGCGAACCGGGCTTGGTCACTGGCAGGCACGCCGAGCAGCTCGCAGATAATCCTGACCGGGAGGGGATAGGCGAGCTGGCTGACCAGCTCGATCGTGTCATGCCCGGCCGCCGCGTCGAGCAGCTCGTGTGCAATGGCGCTGATCCGCGGCGCGAGCCTGGCCACCACGCGCGGCGTGAACGCCTGCGAGGCCAGCCGGCGGAGCCTGGTGTGGTCGGGCGGGTCGAGTGACAGGAAGGACCTGCGCCTCCGCTCCTGCGGCGGCCTTTCGCCGCTGAGCAGAGACGCTCCGCGCTCGCTGCTCGCCCTCGGGTCACGCAAGATGCGCGAGCAGTCCTCGTACCGCCCGAACACCACGAGCGCATCGTCGAACTCGGTGAAAGGCGAGGCGTCGCGCATCCGGTTCAGGAGCGGATACGGATCGGGAATGACAGCGGGATCGGCCAGTCTCATGAGGTCAGAGATATCTGGCGCGGTGGTCATCGGCCCGTCACCGCTGCGGTCGGCGTGTTCGGGGTCGTGGCGGGCGGCAGGCCGATCGGGTTCGGGAACGGCAGCTCGGCGGCGCACGCCCGCGAGATCGGCGCGAGCACCCCAGCCAGCTCGGCGGCCAGCGCCTCGTCGCCCCACGGCCTGGCGGCGGCGACATCGGTCCTGAGCTCGACCGAGGCGCTGAGTTCCCTCCCTGCCGCTGTCAGCTCACCGTCTCCGGTCAGCAGCCCGCGATCCGCGAGCCGGGACGCCGCCGCTTCCCACTCGTCGTCGGTCCAGCCCCGCACCGGCTGGATTCGCGCGCGCGGCACCTTGGCTCGTGCCTGGAGCACGAGCGCTTCACACCCGTCGATGTCCGCCGCGAGCAGCGCGGCGAAGTGGCCATCACCCCGGTGCTCGCGCAGCAACGTCGCCGCGTGCCACAGCTTGGCGTAAGGCTCGTCAGGCACCGGCAATTCGGCATTGGCGCAGGCAAGCACGCGGCCGGCGCAGCCGGAGCCGCCGACGGCAGTCCACAGCAGGTCGGCGGCCTCGCCTACCTGCCGGCCGACGTACTCGCTGCGGTGGCTGTCGTGGTTGTCGTGGTTGCTGTGGTTGTGGTTGCTGTGGTTGTGGTTGTGGTTGCTGTCGCGGTTACTGTGGTTGTCGTGGCTGTGGCTGTGGTGGTTGCTGTGGCTGTCGTGGCTGTCGTGGCTGTCGTCAAGCAGGCGGTGCAGGGCGGCGACGGCTCCTGCTTGCCTGGCCCGGAGTGCCTGCTCGGGTGAGGCAAGCTCCCAGACCGAGGGCAGCGCCCGGGCCACCATCTGGGGCGCGAAGTTGAAGAACGAGGCGATGACCGGCCCAGCCGTCACCCGGCCAAGCGGCGCGGCTCGTCCGGCGAAGTAGCCGCGCCAGAAGCCGCGCAATCCAGCGTCCTCGAAGGCAGACCTAGCCTCAGGCGCGAAGTACGTCAGCGCATGCACCGGCTCAGTCAGTGTCCACATCAGCCTGGCTGTCTCGTGGGCTTGACGTGAACTCTTGAGCTCCATTCCGCAACCTCCCGATCCGACCATAAGCCAGCAGGACGGACTTGAGGAATGTGACTGCCTGGTGGCCAACCGTTCCGGCAGGCCGACAGGCCGCGATCCGCGCGGCTGGGTCCCGCGCGGCCGGGTCCTGCGCGGTTCGCTCTCGCGCGGCCGGGTCCTGCGCGGTTCGCTCTCGCGCAGTTAGCGCAAAACCTGCCTGCGGTAGACGCAGAATCCCTTCATCTACTCAAAGATGGCGCCGGGGCGCAAATGACCGGAACCCAAGAGGCGGTTGGCGAGTCTGCCGTCCGGATGGGGGCCTGGCGGTGGGGTATTCGCGAGGTCTGCCGGGTTTCTGGGTGCAGGATTCCCTGGTCGGCAGGGTGGCCGACGTAGCCGGGAGGGTTGTCGGGTTCCTGGGAGAGCGTTGACGGGTACGGGAGCCTTTTCGTCGTGGAGCACGAAAAAGCTCCCGAATCTGGAAACTCTCCCGCAGGAACACGGACAACCCTCCCGGGTCGGGCAGTCCCTCCTGTCACGGTAACGGACCCGGAGCCCGCCCTGAAAAGTCTCCGCGATCATGAATTTCGGCCCCTGGTCCGGTGCAGGTGGGGCACCCTGCTGCTGCCTGAGCGACAGCAGGGTGCCCCACCGGCACAGCCTGGCCCGGGTGAAAATGCCGCAGGCCCCGCCCGGCTCGCGGACCGGCGCGCTGCCACGCTGGCAGGCTTGACTGCCAGCGTCGTTACCATCACGAAATAGGGGCCAGAACCGTTTTTCAAGCGCCGACGACACCTTCCGCTGGAACATGGACGATCCTCCCGGGTCAGGGAACCCTCCCACCCAAGACTCCCGTGTTCCGGCATCCGTCAGGACAGGCAACCAGCGCTGCATCTGACTCGCCCTGCTCGCCCCGACCGCACTGGGATGTAGCGACCGACCTCAATATTTTCGACTCAAAGCCCGCTGCCAAGCTGATCGGGCCCGGCTTTGCGCTGCTATATGGCGGGAAGCGCGACGGTTTCGCGCGCTCGCTCAATTCGGCCTCGATCTGCATCGCGATGTCGACACCGAGGTAGTCAGGCAAGGAGACGCGAGGATTCCAGCGCGTGCATGAGTTCCGCAAAGAGAAAATGGTGCGGATATGCACTCCGGCGGTGGACGATGAGTTCGATGGCCTGCTGGCCGACGCTGAGCTTGCCCTGCTGAGGCCGGAACTCCGCTACCGGTGGTCGATCTCTGTACCGGCGGGCTCAGGTTCGCATCGGCGCGAATACTCGACCTGGATGTCTCCGTCCCTGGCGTCGACCGGTGGCCGGAGATATCGTCCGCCGGAAACTCTACCGGCGTCCAGGCTCGCAGCGGCGGGATGCGGGCGGCAAGAGACTGCCTTTGCCGACACGCTTAATGGGTTTCGGCAATGGCGACACCGCACATGCGGGCACCATTGTTGAACACTGACAAGGACGGATAGCTCAGTCGGGGTGCCCTGAACTCTCTTCCCTTACCTTGGCCCCCGGACAATCGAGCGGACGTAGGCGCCAGGCAGGCAGGGCGCGAGCGGTGCCGCACGAGCTAGCGACTCCCTGATCCAGCCGATTTAGCCGGATCTATGTGGAATCGCGGAAAACCGCATGGTTCATGCCTTATGCGCGCTGTTACCTATGATCGCCGAGTTACTCTAGTGACAGAATATCATGAATGAGAAAATGGCTTCGCGAAGACTTCAGTCGCCGCCCTCGATTGGCTCATGCTCCCTTGATCAGAAAGCCGCTCTTGACATCGACTATTAAGGGCCTTACGGTATTTTCGGATTGGTTTATTGTCCAGAAAGGTTAAAAGGGTGACAGTACTAACCGCGACCACGCAAGCAAGCACCCTGGCCGTCAGGCCGTCGTCGCTGATGGCGGCGCTCGATGAGGCAGAGGCGAAGCGCTCAGCTGAGCTCATTCGCTTCCGCACCTGCTGCGCCGACCCGCGCGCAAGCAAGTAACTTTAGGCCGACGAGACTGCTGCGGGCATCCAGTTTCTGGGCGCCCGCAGCGCGGAAGGACGGGTGAGGATCAACGTGTTCTTTCTCCTGGATCGTCGCGGTGGTCTTCATGAGCTTCCGCACGACGATGGCGAACCAGCAGCAAGAGCCCTTGTCAAGAACGGAATCCCCCCGACCTCGGTGCTCGTGTACCGCGGTACGGACGACGGAGTCGTTCCAGATCAGCACCCGCTAGTTCTCGACCAGCTCTACACCGCTCGCCTGATCGAGGGATACGATCTGGCGGGAATTCGGGAGCTCTACGAGGATGACCTGAACTCCAGGTCGCGTCCTTCGGATGACGAGGTATTCGTCAAGCGCCGCCTCGCGGTCGAGTCCACCGGCGCCCTGCGGATGGAACGGCATGCGCTCAGCGTGCCGGAGGCAGCCGGGCACGTGGAGGAGACCGTACTCCAGACCCTGGATTCCTTTGACCTGATCAAGCGCAACGAGAAGATCGTGATCGGCCTCTCGGGCGGCGTTGACAGCGGATCGCTGCTGATGCTGCTCAGCCAGTGCCTGAAGCGATCATCGGATCTGGGTGCCTCACTCGTCGCCGCGACATTTCAGGACTTTGATAGCCGGCATTCCGAGGCATTTAATTATGCGCAATCGATAGCGCATAAATTCGACGTTGAGCACCGCCTGGTCAGTGCGGACACCGCGGAGCGCGCGTTCCACCTTAATCGCCCCATCGCCCAGATATTGATGCTGCTGATGGAGAGCGAAGACGCGCACCAGGCGATGTACGTGGACCATCACACGACGCGCCGCGTGCTTGAGGTGTTCGCGACGGAGCTCGGCACAAGCACCGTAGCCCTGGGTCTGCATGCCACAGACCTGCTCGCAGGCCTGCTGAACTCCATGACCTCTGGCTATGAGGTGGGCGGCATCCCTGAGCGTCAGGTCGGAAGCTACCGGTACATTCTGCCGCTCGCTTTCGTGCCGAAGCGTGAGCTGCACATGTACTACACCCACCAGCTCGACCACCTGCCGAAGCAGACAACGCCGAACCAGTGGGAGTTCAACCCGACCGATCGCAACTTCTATTACTACCTCGCCGATCAGATGCAGTGGCAGTGGCCAGGGATTCAGCACTGGATGTTCACGGCGAAGCGGCCCGGCGTCGCGCCGACCTCGCAGTTCCGCAATTGCGAGAACTGCGGCGGGGCGACTCGCGATGTCGCGCCAGAGGCCGTGTGGTCAGGTGTGTGCGATGTCTGCGAACTGCTCACCCGGCACGGCTGGGTTAATCGATGACGTTGACGCCGAGCCGCCAGCTGACGTCGCCTGAAGTTACTCCGTCAGCTGGAGGCCGGCGCGGATGGCCGCTTCCTGAAGACCTTGGTTCCTGGGGCAGTGAAGCGGAGTTCACCGCGCAGCGCCCGGAAGCTGGTCAGTGGGTTTTCTGGGAAGACAGGGTGGAACTCGCGCTCGCTGGCCGCTACCACGAAGTCCTCCCGCTGCATGTCGAAGTGAGTCCCACGTACCTGTGCAATTTCGCCTGTCCGTGGTGCAGCTGCCGCAGCGCGCGCGGGGAGTGGGCAGAGGACGACGTATTCCATCACCCTCGGGCAACGCCGCTTACCGTGATGCGCAAGCCACGGCTGGAAGCGGTCATCGACCATCTCGCCGAGCACAACGTCGAGATCATGTGGGTGGGCGGCGAGCCGACCATGAACCCGCTGCTGTACCCGGCGGCCGCCCGGGCGGCAGAAGTTGGCTTGAACCAGTGCATCTTCACTAACGGCAGCCTGTTCAAGCCGGATCAGGCACGCGCTTTGTACGACGCGGGACTGGTCTTCATACGCGTCAGCCTGAACGCAGTGACCCCGGAGGTGCACCAGCGCCATCACGACTACGACCCGCGACGGCCTTACGCGGAGCGGGTGCTGAGCAACGTCGAGATGCTGGCTGAACTCCGGGCCGAGAATCGATCACGGACCTTGCTCGGCATCTCGGTAGTTGTCGATGAGCGCAACGTCAACGACTTGCAGCGCACCGCTGAGTTCCTGGCAGCCGCGTGCGGCGGGTCGAGGCCCGGACGTATCGATTACGTCATGGTGCGCCCTGCCTTCCCGCTCACGGGGGCAGAAGTGGACTTGTCGGACTCGGTCGTAGCTGAGTTCGCGCGCCAGACGGCTGAGGGTTCCGATTTGCGCCGGCTGCTCGCCGATGCCGGCATTCAGCTAGTTATACCCGAGCAGTCGGTGGCACGGAGCGGCTCACAGAAGATTCCGGAAGACGACATCGGCTGTCTCGCGGCCGGCTGGTTCGGAGAGGTCACGCCATCGGGAGACATGCTGCCTTGTTCGGACCTTTACGGAGACCCGGACTTCGTGATCGGCAACGTCGAACAGGAGTCACTGCACAGCATCTGGAACTCGGCGAGGCGGGGTCTGGTGCTCGACAAGGTTCGCACGGAAAAATGCGCATCGCGGCGCTGTCCCTCCAATGGCCGTGGCTATCACCTGAACCGGACGTTCAGGAGACTCGAGGATCTGCGGCGTTCCGGACGCCTTGAGGTCGCCCAAGACTGGATCGATGACATCCGGCGCGTCCTTCCGCGGCCTGAGCACTCTTTCTTCATCTGATCCTCGCCTGCCCTCTCGTCGAGAGTTTCTGCTTGCGCAGACCCGCGGCCAGGTACGTCTAGCCCATCGTGGCGGTGTCGCGCAGACTTCACGCTGCCAGGCCGGAGAGTTGGCGTTGCGCAAATACGGGATATCGCGGGATTGAGGTGGCCGGACCGGCCGCTGGCTGGCCGGAACCCTCATCTCGTCCTGCGGGCGAGTGTCCGCCGTATCGAGGCGTGCTGACCGGGCCTCCTTTGCGGTCATGCCTGGCGGGAGACCGCCGGACGGCACGACCTCGATGCCGCGCTGCGTTCGCTGGACGCACCCCGCCGCGGCCGCGCCGCCCGCCGCTGACTCTCACGTCCGGTATGTAGGCAACCCGGCCGCGAGTCCTGGCATCAACAGCAGCAAGTGGCACCACGCTGCTCACTGGCTGGCGCTGGATCGCTGCCCGGTCGGCTGGCACCGGCCGGTCCTGTGGCACCTGCCGGGTCATCCGGCACCGGCCGGTCATCTGGCAGCGGCCGAATTCCGAAACACTCCGGGATGGGAGGGTTGCCGGAATAGGGATGGGAGGGTTGCCGGAATAGCGGATGGGAGGGTTGCCGGAATAGGACCGCGAGGGACGCAGGCGCAAGCGGGACTGCGGGCGCAACTAGAGGCAGCTAGAGCGCGCGGACCTAAGCAGGACGTTTGCTCGCGTAAACCGGGAGCTTTGTCGGCTTCTTGGGGGAAGTTATTTCGGGTGCGGGAGGTTTTTCGTCGTGGAGCACGAAGATCTTCCCGGATCAGGAAATCACCCACCGAGATTGCGGACAACTCTCCCGAACCCGAAAATCCTCCCATTAAAGAGCACGAGGCACGGTGGCATGCGCGCCCGCGGGCAACCTGACAGCCGTGCCTAGCCCTCCTCCACCTCGTGACATCGCGCTTTTGCGCCATTTACAGGTATGGGTGGCATCTCGCGGTCGGGGGCAGCTGGGTGGTCGCCGTGCGGGGTGGTAGCCGGGTCGTGGCGGGTCCGGGGTCGCTGGGCGGCGTCGTGCGGTCTGGGGGTAGCCGGGCTGTGCGGTCTGGGGGTAGCCGGGCGTTGGGCGGCGCGGTCTGAGGGTGGACTGGCGTTGGGCGGCGCGGTCTGAGGGTGCCGGGCGTTGGGGTCAGGTGACGGGGCGGAACGCGGCGAGGACTGATGAAGTTTGCGCCCCGGAACTATTTACGGCACAATGATGTTGTGAAAAACGTGGATCAGCAGACGGCGACGGCCGCACGCGTTGCTCAGGATACCGGGGGCCTCATGCGCACCACGGGTTCCGAGCAGAGCACGCGTGCCCGGATTGCGCGGCTGATCTTGGAGAACGGGCCGGTGAGCGCGGCCTCCCTGGGGAGCACGCTTGGCCTGACGCCGGCAGCGGTACGCCGTCACCTCGATCAGTTGCTTGAAGGCGGCATGATCGAAGGCAGGACGGCGCGGGTTTACGGCAACCGAGGTCGTGGCAGGCCAGCTAGGGTGTTCGCGATCACTGACGCGGGCCGGAGCGCGTTTGAGCACGCCTATGACGACCTGGCGACAAGCGCGCTCAGGTTCCTCGCGGAGCGGGCCGGGGCCGACGCAGTCACGGAGTTCGCCAGGCGTCAGGTATCGGAGCTGGAGCGCAAGTACCGCCCGGCTGTCGAGGCGGCGGCACCTGGCGATAGGGTCAGTGCGCTCGCGGAGGCGCTGTCAGCTGACGGCTATGCTGCGACAGCCGCCGCCGTGCGAGCCCACCAGGGAGTTGCCGCCACTGGCGAGCAGCTATGCCAGCACCACTGCCCGGTGGCGCACGTCGCCGCTGAATACCCGCAGCTGTGCGAGGCAGAGACAGAAGCGTTCGGGCGGCTGCTCGGCACTCCCGTGCAGCGCCTGGCGACAATCGCACGCGGTGACGGCGTGTGCACAACCCACGTCACCGCTACTTCGCTGCGCGATTCGCGCAGCGACACAACAGAGGTCGGAGGAATGTCCGCATGACAACTACCGCCCGCCCAGAGCTTGAGGGCCTCGAGCGATACAAGTTTGGCTGGGCCGACACGGACGTCGCTGGCGCGAGCGCGCGCCGTGGCTTGTCCGAGGAGGTGGTACGCGACATCTCGGCCAAAAAGAGTGAGCCAGAGTGGATGCTCAAGCTGCGGCTGCGCGGTCTCCAGCTGTTCAACCGCAAGCCGCTGCCCACCTGGGGCTCGGACCTGTCCGGCATCGACTTCGACAACATCAAGTATTTCGTGCGGTCGACCGAGAAGCAGGCAGCGAGCTGGGATGACCTGCCGGCTGACATCAAGAGCACCTACGACAAGCTCGGCATCCCCGAGGCGGAGAAGGCGCGGCTGATCGCCGGCGTCGCCGCCCAGTACGAGAGCGAGGTCGTCTACCACAAGATCCGCGACGATCTTGAGGAGAATGGCGTGCTCTTCCTCGACACGGACACGGCGCTCAGGGAGCACCCTGACCTGTTCAAGGAATACTTCGCGACCGTGATCCCGGTCGGCGACAACAAGTTCGCCGCGCTGAATACGGCGGTCTGGTCAGGCGGCAGCTTCATCTACGTGCCGAAGGGCGTGCGCGTGGACATCCCGCTGCAGGCGTACTTCCGGATCAACACCGAGAACATGGGCCAGTTCGAACGGACTCTGATCATCGTCGACGAGGACGCGTACGTCCACTATGTGGAGGGCTGCACGGCGCCGATCTACTCATCGGACTCGCTGCACTCGGCCGTGGTCGAGATCATCGTGAAGAAGGGCGCCCGCGCGCGCTACACGACGATCCAGAACTGGTCGAACAACGTCTACAACCTCGTCACCAAGCGCGCCGTCGCGCAGTCCGGGGCGACCATGGAATGGATCGACGGGAACATCGGGTCCAAGGTCACGATGAAGTACCCGGCGGTCTACCTGATGGGCGAGCACGCGCGCGGCGAGACGCTGTCGGTTGCCTTCGCCGGCGAGGGCCAGCACCAGGATGCGGGCGCCAAGATGGTGCACTGCGCTCCCAACACGTCATCGTCGATCGTGTCCAAGTCGGTCGCGCGTGGCGGCGGCCGGACGTCCTACCGCGGCCTTGTCCAGGTACAGGAGGGCGCCGAGCGCTCCAGGTCCACGGTTAAGTGCGATGCGCTGCTCGTGGACACGGTAAGCCGCAGCGACACCTACCCGTACGTCGATGTCCGCGAGGATGACGTGCGGATGGGGCACGAGGCCACGGTCTCCAAGATCTCCGACGACCAGCTCTTCTACCTGATGAGCCGGGGCATGACCGAGGACGAGGCGATGGCGACCATCGTCCGCGGCTTTGTCGAGCCGATCGCGCGCGAGCTCCCGATGGAATACGCGCTTGAGCTCAACCGGCTGATCGAACTGCAAATGGAAGGGGCAGTCGGCTGATGAGGTCCCTCTCAGGGGCCGTCGAATCCGCCGGTCCCGTTTCCCGGCTGCATGGGCGCGAGTCCTTTGATCCTGCTCAGTTTCCCGTGCCGGCCGGACGCGAGGAAGAGTGGCGTTTCACCCCGTTGCGCCGGTTGCGCGGACTGCACGACGATGCGGAGCTCGGCCACGGCAAAGTAGGAGTCGAGGTCAGTGCCGATTCCGGCATCACCGCAGAAAAGGCTGAACGCGGCGATGCCCGGATCGGCACCGCCCTCGTGCCCTCTGACCGGGTGAGTGCTCGCGCGTTCGCGGGGTTCACCGAGGCGACGATCGTGACTGTTCCCCCGGCTGTGGTCGCTTCGCGACCCGCCGTCATCGACGTTGTCGGCCACGGCAGTGAGCATGCGGCGGCCGGGCATCTCGTTGTGCGCGTGGGCGCGAACGCATCCGCTGTGGTGGTGCTGGCGTATTCCGGGTCGGCCACCTACGCGGACAACGTCGAGTTCGTGGTCGGTGAAGGGGCCTCGCTTAGCGTCGTGTCTCTTCAGGACTGGGGCGATGATTCGGTGCATCTTTCGCATCACGGGGCTGTGGTGGGGAAGGACGCGACGTTCGCGCATACCGCTGTGTCCCTTGGCGGATCGGTCGTAAGGCTGGCGCCGTCTGTCCGGTATGCGGGAAGTGGCGGCAATGCGGAATTGCGCGGGGTCTACTTCGCTGACCCTGGGCAGCACCTGGAGCACCGGCTGCTCGTTGATCACAACGAGGCGAATTGCCGGAGCCGGGTCAACTACAAGGGTGCCCTGCAAGGCGAGGGTGCCCACGCGGTGTGGATCGGGGACGTGCTCATCCGGACCGCCGCTGTCGGAACAGATAGTTATGAGGAAAATAGGAACCTCGTGCTCACCGATGGCACGCGGGTCGACTCCGTGCCTAACCTGGAGATCCTGACCGGCGAGGTGACCAGGGCCGGGCACGCGAGCACGAGCGGGCGGCTCGAAGACGAGCACCTGTTCTACCTGATGTCGCGCGGCATCGGGCTGGCCGATGCCCGGCGGCTGGTGATCAGGGGCTTCTTCGGCGAACTGATCGGCCAGATTGATGTTCCTGAGCTTGCTGACAGGGTCATGACCGCGATCGAGTCCGAGCTCGAGAAGGGCGTGTCATGAACATCGTGCCGGAGGCGCCCAGATGACCGCAGTGAGCTTCGTGCGCGCCTGCGCGATCGGTGACCTCGCCGACCCCGGGACCTTGGCCGTGGAACTTCACGGCATTCCGCTGGTGATCATCAAGAGCGACGGCGACATCTACGCGCTCGACGAATTCTGCACGCACGAGGAAGTGTCCCTCGCCGACGGCGAAGTTTACGACCACACCGTGGAGTGCTGGCTGCACGGCTCGTGCTTCGACCTGCGCTCAGGCAAGCCGACCGGCCCGCCCGCCAGCAAGCCGCTGGCCACCTACCAAGTGCGGATCGACGGCGACGACGTGCTCGTCGGCCTCCCCGCCTGACCTGGAGAAAACGAATGTCTACCCTTGAGATCCGTGACCTGCATGTCTCCGTGACGGGACAGGCCAGTGCCGGCCAGCACGCCGAGAGCCGTGAGATCCTGCGCGGGGTCGACCTGACCGTGTCCGCCGGGCAGACGCACGCGATCATGGGACCGAACGGCTCGGGAAAGTCCACGCTGGCTTACTCGATCGCCGGCCACCCGAGGTACGAGGTGACCAGCGGCACGGTCACGCTGGACGGCGAGGACGTGCTCGCGATGAGCGTCGACGCCAGAGCCAGGGCCGGGTTGTTCCTCGCCATGCAGTACCCGGTCGAAGTGCCCGGCGTCACGGTGTCGAACTTCCTGCGGACGGCGGTGACCGCGGTCCGCGGCGAGGCGCCCAAGCTCCGCGAGTTCGTCAAGGAGCTGAACGGCGCGATGGGCGCCCTGTCCATCGATCCGGCCTTCGCCCAGCGGAACCTCAACGAGGGCTTTTCCGGAGGCGAGAAGAAGCGGCACGAGATCCTCCAGCTCCGGCTGCTCAGCCCGAAGATCGCGATCTTGGACGAAACCGACTCCGGCCTTGACATCGACGCGCTGAAGGTCGTGTCAGAAGGCATTAACGCCTACCGGGAGGGCAGCGACCACGGGGTGCTGCTGATCACCCACTACACCAGGATCCTGCGCTACGTCAGGCCCGACTTCGTGCACGTCTTCGTCGGCGGCAAGATCGTCGAGGAGGGCGGGCCGGAGCTGGCCGACGACCTGGAAGCCAAGGGCTACGAGCGCTTTATGGCCGCGAGCCGGTAACGGGGCAGGTGTTACGGCATGAGTATCGATGTTACAGCGGTACGCAAGGACTTCCCGATCCTGGACCGGACAGTGCGGGGCGGACGGCCCTTGATCTACCTGGACAGCGCGAACACGTCCCAGAAGCCGCATCAGGTCATCGACGCGATCGGCGGGTTCTATGAGCGGCACAATGCCAACATCCACCGGGCCACTCATGAGCTTGGCGAAGAGGCGACCGAGGCCTACGAGGGCGCCAGGCTCAAGGTAGCCAGGTTCATCGGCACCGCTGATGAGGGCGAGGTTGTCTTCACCAAGAACGTCTCCGAGGCAATCAACCTGGTCGCCTACTCGATCGGCAACGCCACCACCGCCGGCGGTCCGGCCAGGCTGGCGCTGCGTCCGGGCGACGAGATCGTGATTTCCGAGATGGAGCACCACTCCAACATCGTGCCGTGGCAGCTGCTCTGCCAGCGCACCGGGGCGAAGCTGCGCTGGTTCAGCATCACCGGGGACGGCCGGCTCGACCTATCCCAGCTGGACGAGCTGATCAACGAGCGCACGAGGCTGGTCGCCCTGGCTCATCAGTCGAACGTGCTCGGGACGATCAATCCCATCTCGCTCGTGGCCGAGCGTGCGCACGCCGTCGGGGCGCTGGTGCTCGCCGACGCGGCGCAGTCGGTGCCGCACCAGGGCATGGACGTGGGCGTTCTCGGGGCGGATTTCGTGGGGTTCACCGCGCACAAGATGTGCGGGCCGACCGGCATCGGCGTGCTGTGGGCCAGGCGGGAGCTGCTGGAGGAGATGCCGCCGTTCCTGGGCGGGGGCGAGATGATCGAGACGGTCTGGATCGACCGGTCGACGTTCGCGCCGCCACCGCACAAGTTCGAGGCCGGCACGATGCCGATCGCCCAGGCTGTGGGGCTCGGCGCGGCAGCCGACTACCTCAGCGAGGTCGGGCTCGACGCGATACGCGAGCACGAGCACGGACTCCTTGAGCGAGCGCTCAGCAGCCTGCTCGACATCGAAGGAGTCCGCGTACTCGGACCCGCCGAGGCAGTCGACAGGGGCAGCGCGGTTTCTTTCAGCGTGGAGGGTGTTCATCCTCATGACGTCAGCCAGGTGCTCGATGACCGCGGCGTGGCAGTCCGGGCCGGGCATCATTGCGCGTGGCCGCTGCACCGGGCGCTCGGCGTGCAGTCCTCGACCCGGGCTAGCTTCTACCTGTACAACACTCCAGATGAGGTCGACGCGCTGGCGGACGGAATCAGGGCGGCGCAGAAGTTCTTCGGGTAGTCGCCGGAACAGTAACCACGGGCTGAATGTTGAAAGGCGGTGTGATGCAACTCGAGTCGATGTACCAGGAGATCATCCTGGACCACTACCGTCACCCGCACCACAAGGGCCTGCGGGACCCGTTCGACGCCGAAGTTCATCACGTAAACCCGACCTGCGGCGACGAGATCACGCTGCGGGTGACTCTTAAGGATGCTGGCGGTGACCCTGTGATCGCCGACGTGTCGTACGACGCGCTCGGCTGCTCGATCAGCCAGGCGAGCGCCTCGGTGCTGACCGACCTCATCATCGGCAAGCCCGTGAGCGAGGCGATGGACGTCAGCGCGGCGTTCCTGGAGCTCATGCACGCACGCGACGCCGGAGCCGAGCCCGATGAGGATGTGCTGGGCGACGCTGTGGTGTTCGCCGGCGTCGCCAAGTACCCGGCGCGGATCAAGTGCGCCCTGCTGGGCTGGATGGCGTGGAAAGATGCAACCGCCCGCGCTCTGGGTAGCACTGCTCCACTGGAGGAGAAATGACGCAGGCAAACGAAGCTCAGGTCAACGGGGATGGCGCGGCTGACGCGCTGAACCCTGGCTCCAGCCCCGAAATCGAGGACCTGCTCGAGGCGATGCGCGATGTCGTGGACCCCGAGCTCGGCGTCAACGTCGTCGACCTGGGCCTGGTCTACGGCGTCAGCCTGGATGCCGACAAGGTCGCGACCGTCGACATGACCCTTACCAGCGCAGCCTGCCCGCTCACCGACGTGATCGAGGACCAGACCCAGGTCGCGCTCGACGGCCTGGTCAGCGATTTCCGCATCAACTGGGTGTGGCTGCCGCCGTGGGGTCCAGAGAAGATCACCGAGGATGGCCGCGAGCAGTTGCGGGCGCTCGGCTTCAACGTCTGAGTCCCGGTCCCATGGCGCCCGGGTCCGGCGGTATCCGGAGGATCGAAGTGGCGCCGGGGCGGTTCGCCGGGTGGATCGAGTCGTTCGGCAAGCGGCATGGCCCTGTCAGCGCGGTCCAGTCGGACGACTCAGCGACGTTTACAGCAGCCGACGGCGCGACGGTCATCTGCCAGGTGCCGTTCCCGCCGCTGCACGCGAGCGACGATGCCGAGCCGGCCCAGCTGGCGAAGCTGGTAGCGGCGCACGCAACGGCGGACCGTACCGTGGGCGTGTTCCTCGTGCGGCTCGGCGGTTACGCGGCCGGGGTGTTCAGCGGGCCCGGGGCCGCGCTGGTTGCCTCGAAGGTCGGCAGCCGGCTGGTGCACGGGCGAAGCGCGGCTGGCGGTCAGTCGCAGCAGCGGTTCGCCCGGCGCCGGGAAAATCAGGCCAGGCAGGCGGTGGGCGCCGCGGCCGATACCGCCGCGGCCGTGTTCGGCCCGTACCGGCTCGACGCTCTGGTGCTCGGCGGGGACCGGCGGGCATTCGCGCCGATCAGGGACGATGTGCGGCTGGCGCCGTATTTTGAGGTCGCGGTTCCCGCTTTTCTCACCGTGCCTGACCCGCGTCTGGCGGTGCTCAAGGACACCCCGAGGCTGTTTCGCGCGATCCGCATCACCCTGACCGAGCCAGCGAAGGGCCTGGGCGAAGCTTAGTGACCTTCACGCGCGCGCCTGGCCGGCATTACTCACAGACCAGCCGGGTGTCGCGATCTGCGGCGATCGCGACACAAGGTCCGGTCCTTGCCGGGAATCGCCGCTGACCTCGGTGAGCTCCAGGCGCCGATGTGATCCTCCGCGATCATGATCCAGACCGTGATCACCGAGCCTTACCCAGGTCATGGCCGGCGTGATCCTCCGTGATCACGCTGCGTTCATGATCACGGAAAATTGATGGCGCAGCCGACCGCCAGGACATCAGCGTCTAGCGGACAATGACGAGGGACCCGACATATTCGATTAGGATTCTCTGCTGAGACAAACCGGGCAGTCGGGCGGCGGAGACCTGGCGAACCGGAGGAGAACCGCCTGACCGGCGGATAACGACGGAGGGTTTATGCCCGAGCACTCGTCGTACCGTGTCCTGATAGTCGGCGCCGGGTTCGGTGGGCTCGGCATGGCGATGGCGCTGCTGGACGCCGGCCTCCACGACTTCCTGGTGGTCGACGGCGCGGATGACCTGGGCGGCACCTGGCGCGACAACACCTACCCGGGCGCGGCCTGCGACGTGCCGTCGCAGCTGTACTCCTATTCGTTCAGGCCCGAGCGCTGGAGCCGCCGGTTTCCGTCCCAGCAGGAAACGCTCGGCTACCTCCGCGCCGTTGCGCAGGAGCGCGGGCTTGGCCCGCATCTGCGATTCCGCGCCCGGGTCGCCTCGGCCGAATTCGACGAGCACCGTTCTGCCTGGACCGTGCACCTGGAGAACGGTGACAGCATCGAAGCCTCGGCGCTGGTCTCCGCTGTCGGCCAGCTGAACCGGCCCGCCTGGCCGGACATCGCGGGCCGTGACGAGTTCGCCGGGCCGTCATGGCACTCGGCTCGCTGGGATCACAGCGTAGACCTGGCTGGCAAGCGCGTCGCCGTCATCGGCACCGGTGCCAGCGCCATCCAGTTCGTGCCCGAGGTTGCCAAGGCCGCCGCGCACGTGGATGTCTACCAGCGCACCGCGCCTTATGTGCTGCCCAAGCCCGACCGGCCCTACCGCGACGCCGAGCACGATTTCTACGCACGCTTCCCTGTCGTGCGCAAGGCCGAGCGGCTTCGCACCTTCCTCTACGGCGAGTTGCTGACCAGCGGCTTCGTGCTGTCCGCGAAGTTGCTGGCGGCGCCAATGCAGATGTGGCGCAAGCAGCTTGACGCCCAGATCACCGACCCCGCGCTGCGCGCTAAATGCGTGCCTGACTACGTGATGGGCTGCAAGCGGGTGCTGTTCTCCAACGACTGGTACCCGACGCTGACCCGCCCGAATGTCGATCTGGTCACCACTTCGATCGAGCGCATCGCCGCCGGGGGCGTCGTGACGGCAGGCGGCGACTTCCGCCCGGCGGACGTGCTGATCTACGGCACCGGGTTCCAGACCCTCGACTTCCTCGCGCCCATGTCGATCACCGGGACTGACGGCCGCCAGCTGCGCGAAACCTGGAACGACGGCGCTCAGGCATACCTGGGGATCAGCGTGTCAGGCTTCCCGAACTTCTTCATGCTGTACGGGCCGAACACCAACCTCGGCGGCAACTCGATCATCTACATGCTCGAGGGCCAGATCGGCTACGCGCTCGCCGCGATCCGCGCGCTCGATTCCGAGCGGCTTGACTGGCTCGATGTCCGGCCCGAGGTGCAGCGCCAGTTCAACACGTGGGTGCAGCGGGCGAGCCGCAAGTCGGTGTGGGAAAGCGGCTGCTCGAGCTGGTACACGACCGCCTCTGGCCGTAACACGAACAACTGGCCTGATCATACTTTCCTCTACCGATATCGGGTTCGCCATTTCGACCTGAGCAAATACCGGGTGATGCCGAAGCGGGTGGCGGCATGAGCGGCCTGCGCAGCCTGCGGCTGCCGCCTCCTGTGCTTCGCCTGGGCGCCAGGCAGCTCGGCAAGCGGGTGCTCAACTCGGATCTTTCGTGGGAAATACAGCGCAGGCGACTCGACAATGTCATCAGAGCGTCTCCGGCACCACGAGGGACCGTCATCGCCGAGCGCGACTACGGCGGCGTACCCGCCCGGGTAGTGACTGCCGGCGGAACCGCGCCAGGCTCGGCCCGCACCGTCGTGCACTTCCATGGCGGCGGCTACTGCGTGGGCTCAGGGCGCATGGCGCTGTCCTGGGCGGCAGGGCTGAGCGCTCAGTCCGGGGCCAGGGTAGTGCTGCCTGAGTACCGGCTGGCACCTGAGCATCCGCACCCGGCGGCTCTGGCGGACGCCCGCGCGACCGTGAGCGCGCTCCGCGCGGACGTCTCGCCCGGCTCGATGGTGCTTTCCGGTGACAGCGCCGGCGGCGGCCTCGCCCTGGCGCTGCTCATCGCCCTGCGCGATGCCGGGGAAGCACTGCCCGCCGGGTGCGTCCTGCTCTCGCCGTGGCTCGACCTTGGCCGCGACTGGCACGCCGACGCGACGCTGGCACGCCGGGATGTCCTGCTCAGCCCGGGCTGGCTCGAGGCCTGCGCCACCGCGTACGCCGGCCCGGCCAAGCGGACCGACCCCGCCATCTCCCCGATCCTGGCGGCACACGCTGGCCTGCCGCCGCTGCTGATTCAGGCCGCGACCCACGAGCTGCTGGTACCCGACGCCGACCGGCTGGCGGCGAGCGCGTCGGAAGCGGGCGTAGACGTCACCTACTCGAAGTGGCCGCGCATGTGGCACGACTTCGTGCTGCAGGCGGGCACGCTGGCCGCCGCCGACAGCGCGGTCACCCAGGCAGCCTGGTTCGTCAGCAAGGTGACAACGTGAGACGTGCGATCGATCCGGCGCGCCAGGCACTCGCGCCAGGGAGTCCCGCGCTAGCTGGCGTGGCGGCGGCCCACCGGGATCGGCTGCTGGTGCTGTACCGAAGGCTCGGCGAGCTCCTGCTCGGGCGCGAGCTGCACGCCCACGTGGAAGTTCTGCACCAGCGTCCAGCCCAGGAACCCGGCCGCCAGAGTCACCGCGACCCCGATCGCCGAAAGCACCACGGCCGTGGTCGCGCTGATCGGCGGACCGTTCCAGTGAGTGACATAGAGCCCCAGGATCCCGGCGAACAGCCCGAGCGCTATCACGTTCAGCGCGGCGTGCATCAGGCCGGTGAGCTTCGCCGTCGATCCACGCGGTACGCCGAAGGTGAGGTCGACCAGGCCGGGGATGGCCGCGAGCAGCGCGCTCCCGACTCCGACGATGGTGAGGGCGATGCCCAGGTTGAGCCAGAACTGGTGGCCGTTGGCCGCGTAGACAGCGAAACCCACCAGAGCACCGACATAGCTGGCAATGGGAAACGCGACGAGCATCGGATGGATCGGATGCCCGGCGATCTTGATCTTGCTGTACATGGCACCTCCTCACAACCCTCGGCACGCGGTAGCCGCCTGCCTACGGGCTGGCTGGACTGCCGTACCCTGACATCACCGACCTTCCCAGCTGGGCGCCCGCCATGCGTGCTTCTGGCCGCCGCCGCCGGCTGCCTGGCGAAGGCAGGGCGAGCGGACACTTCAGGCGGGTTATTAACCGCCTTACTGAGGGCGGAGCGATGATGGGCGCGGCGCCCTGGCGGCCGGCGAGGTAGCGTTTGCGCAGCGCCCGCACCTTGCCGGAGAGCGGGTCATCGGCTCCCAGCGCTCGCTCGCAGTCACGTAGCGCGCGATCGAAGTGCGCGCTCGCCCGCTTCAGCAGGCCGGCTGAGTGATAGGCGTGCGCCAGGTTAGCCCGCGCGGTCAGCGTGTCCCAGTGTCCGGGTCCGAGCTGCTGCTCGCAGTCGGCGAGCGTGTTCTCGCCGATCGCGAGTGCTTCCTGCAAGCGCTTGGCCTTATGGCACGCCGCAGCCAGGTTCCACCGCGCGCGAAGGGTGTCCGCATGCGCGGGGCCGCGAAGTTGCTCCAGATCGGCCACCTCGCCTTCGAACAGGGGGATGGCTTCCTTGATGCGGCCGTTCAGGGTGTAGATCGCGGCGAGGTTCGCCCTGGCGGTGATGGTGTGCTCGGGTCGCGCTCCGGGGACGCGCTGCCAGTCGGCCAGAGCGCGCTCGAACGCGGCTGTCGCCTCGCCTGCCCGGCCGGCCTGGTAGTACGCGACAGCCAGGTCCTCGCGCGCGGTCAGCGTGTCGGGATGGGCCGGGCCGACGGTGCTCTCGGCCCTGGCCAGCGTGTCCTGGTAGAGCCTGATCGCGTCCATGTCCTGATCCGCGTTGCGATACGCGGCCGCCAGGTCGTGCCTCGCGGTGACCGTATCGCGGTGCATCCCGCCCATCGCCTGCTCGCGCAGGGTGAGGCAGCGCTTGAGGACTTCGATGGCTTCCTGGTGCCGCCCTGCCTCACTGTAGGTGCCGCCGAGTTCGCGCAGGCTCTCGGTACTCTGCGCGTGGGATTGGCCGAACACGACGTCGCAGTCGGCCGCGACCTGCCTGCCGAGCGAGATCGCGTCGCTGAGCCGCCCGGCCGCCCGCAGCGCCATGGCCAGCTTCATTCGCGAGCTCACCGCCTGCGGATGCGCAGGCCCGGCTACCTCGTCCAGGTCGGCGGCAAGCTCCAGCCGCAAGCCGATCGCCTCGTCCGCGCGTCCGGCAGCCGTGGCCGCGGTGGCAACGCGCTCCCGCAGTCCGAGGGTGACGGGCGAGCGGGGGCCGAAGTAGTCGGTGGACCGCCGCAGGAGGTCGCGCCAGTAGCGCAAGGCGATCTCGGGCAGGCGGGCGTCGTCGAGACTCTGACCGACCCTGACCAGCAGCGGGTGACAGCCTTGATCCCATAGCGCGAGGGCGTCGCTTCGCCTGATCCCGGTCGCGCAGTCCCTGAGGGCTTGCTCGACGTCATCAGGGGCGCTGTCCTCCGCCGGCCGCCCTGCCAGCCAGGTCTCGGACACCGCGTCAGCAGCCACCCGGGCCGCTTGCCTGAGCTCGGCTGCCGTCATCGCCTGGCGGACCGAGGCCTGAAGCGGGGCCGCCATCGCGACGGTACGGACCTCATCGTCGGGATCGATCGTCACCAGGCCGAAGCGCTGCAGGTTCCCGAAGGTCGCGCGCACGATCGCCTGCTCAGCGCTCGTAATCCGGGTGCGGCCTGTGACATAGCCGCACGCGGCCGTGCTGGTCAGGACAGTACCCGGAATTCCGAGTGGCCCCAGCACCGCGGCCAGCTTGAGCGCGGGCCACGTTTGGTCGGCCGGTGCGTACTGCCTGGCTCGGTCGAAGGCGAGCATCCAGATGGGGGCCAGCGCGTCCCTCGCCGGATCGTCGTGCTGGTGCTGCCGGTACCGCTCGCACGCCAGCCGGTACTGGCGGCAGTCCTGCCCGGTATCGAGCAGGTAGGTGACGGCGACCGCCAGGCCGGCCGGCAGGCGGTCGACGGTGAGTGCGAGGTCAAGCGAGCCCGCGGCGTGATAGGGATCGTCGCTGAGCCGGATCGACAGATAATTCACGGCCTCGCGCTCGCTGAACGCTGGCACGGAGATCGTCACAGGCTCCACGTCGGTGACCGGTACCGGGGTGACTCCAGGCAAGCAGGTCGTGACGAGCACCTGACCGCCGCGCCCCTGCGGCCATAGCCCCTCCGCGTCGGCTGCCTCGGCGAGGCCGTCGAGTACCACCAGCCAGCGCCTGCCTGTCTCGGCGAGCCAGGCCAGCAGCTGCGCGGCCGCCGCCTCTGGCTTGCCAGGCGGCGCGGCGACCATGATGTCGGACAGCGCCCGGGCGTAGCCGGTGACAATACTGTCGCGGCTGCCCGCGTCCAGCCAGATCAGCAGGTCCAGCCCTGCCGCTGTCCAGAGCCTGGTCGCGAACGCGACCGCCAGCTGCGTCTTGCCTGTACCGCCGCGGTTCCTGGCCGGGACCCTGGAATCCCCGGCTGGTCCGAGTATGACCGTGCGGCCGGGATACAGCCCGTCCCACGGGCCCTGCCCGGTCTCTGGTCGCCCGATAAAGCCCGGGGCCAGCGGCGGGATGGTTCCGGACAGCACGGGCCAGGCTTGCCGGTGCTGCCCGGCCTGGTCACTCATCCAGCAGCTCCAGGTCGAGCAGCGTCTCGTCGTCCCGGGCGCGGACCGCGATCACCGTCAGCAGCGCGGCGAGCAGAGCGGCGGCGCCTGACAGCACGAAGCCGAGCGAATACGAGCGGCTGAGCGCGTCGAAGGCGACCTGGTGCAGCGGATTGAACGGCACAACCTGGCCGCTGGGCAGCGTGAGCGTGGCGGGTACCGCGTTCGCGCCGAGCGGCCCGGATCCGACCGCGTGCACCGCTGCCTCCGCGGCCGCCCGCTGTGCCGCGGGCACGTGCGCCGGGGAGGCGCTGAAGGCCGCCAGCGCCCTTTGCAGGGCCGGGCTGCCCGCCAGCTTGTCCCGGATCTCAGCCGCCGCCTGGCTGAGCGCGACGGCGCCGATGATCGCTGGCCCGAGCGTGAATCCGAAGTCACGCAGCATGTTGGTGGTACCGCTGGCCATGCCGGCCAGGTGCGTCGGCGGCGTGTTCACCGCGACCGAGCTCAACGCTGACAGCGAGAGCGCGAAGCCTATTCCCACGACCGCGAACGGCGGGATGACGGGGATCAGCGACAACTCGGCGGCGGGGATCGCGGCTAGCCAGAAGGCGCCGGCCGCCATCAGGATCAGCCCGCAGCTGAGCGGCCACTTCGGACTGTGCCTTTCGAGCAGCCGGCTGGTGACGGGTAGCTGGATGAGGGCGATGCCGTTAAGGAATGCGAATGCGATCGCCGTCTTCAGCGGGCTGAAGCCCTGGATAGCCGAGAGCCGGATGCTGGTGGCATAGGCGATGCCGAGAAAGGCGAACATGCCGATGACGGTGACGATCGACGCCACGGCGAAATTCCGGTTATAGAAGAAATCAAGGCGCAGCAGCGGAGCCTGCGACTTGCGCTCAAGCAGGACGAAGAGCGCGAGCGAGACGGCGCTAGCCGCGAAGCCGCCGAGCACCTGCCAGTTGAGCCAGCCGCTGGTCGGACCCTGGACCACCGCATAAAGCAGCGCGAAGAGCCCGGCAGCGATAGTCACCTGCCCTGGCCAGTCCAGCGACCTGCCTTCGGGGGACGATGAGTCGCTGGCTGCGGTGACCGACACGATGACGCTGATCAGCGCGAGCGTGATGACTCCGAGGAAGGCCCACTTCCAGCCGGCGAGCGGATCGGAGCCAAACCGCAGCTTCGAGGCAAGGCCGCCAAGCACCGGGGACAGGCAATTGCCCATCGAGAGCGCCGCAGCCCAGATCGAGACCGCCCGGGCCCGGTCGCGTGCGGTGTGCGTGCCCGCGGCGACCATCGCGAGGCTGGTGGGGAAGAGGGCGGCCGCGCCGGTTCCGGCGAGGGCCAGACCCGTCCACAGCACGAGCAGCCGCACGTGGGGAGGCAGCGAAGGTCCCGGCGTGAGCACGCCGATCACCTCGCCCGCCGCGAGTACCAGCGCGCCGCCGACGAGAAGCCGTTTGCGGCCGAAAAGGTCGCCGAGCACCCCGAAACTCAGCTCGAGCACGCAGACCGGTACCAAGAAGGCGTCGGAGATCCACGTGAGCTGAGCCGAACTGGTGCCAAGATCCTGCTGGAACAAGCCGTTTAGCACGGCGGGATTGGCGAGCGCCATCTGCGCGAGGCAGACGGCAATCACCGCCGCAAGGAGCGTGCCCGGCCGCAGGACATACACTCCGCTAGGAATATATGTCCCGCGCTGGGGGTTTTGTTTCCTCTTTGCAGTTCTAAGGTCTTCCATACGAGTCTCCAGTACCCAAGGACCTGGAACCTCTGGGTGGTGCAGATGCTGGCACGGCACCGCCAGTGATGTACCGGTTTTCTGTTGATTGGTCGTCGAACGATAAAGTTGCTACGAGTGCTGGGGTTCGCGGGCACGGGCCCTGCCTCCAGGGCCGCACTGCCGGATGCGGTGTATGTCCACTGATGTGGCGCTCATCAGCCTTTGGTACGCCCTGTAGGCGCCCGGTGTCAATTCGTGGTGTTCAGCCGATCGCCGAGAGCGCCTCCGCGAGCGGGGTCAGCACGGCAGGGCTGAGCGGAGGCCGCAGGTAAACGATCGCGAGCTGCAGGCCGGCCTCGGCCAGCCCGTGAATCTCGGCGACCGTTGCGGCGCAGTCGTTGCCGCTCAGCCTGACGTGGCTCGACAACGTGATCTCGGACGGGTCGCGGCCCACGGCCGCGCAGTGCGCGAACAGCACGTCGCGCTTGTGCGCGAACACCGCGGGATCGCCGCCGGTGAAGTTCCAGTGCTGGGCGTACCTGGCCGTCGTCAGCAGCGTGCGCCGCTCGCCGCTGCCGCCGACGCAGACCGGCGGATGCGGCCGCTGTGGCCCCTTGGGCTCGTTCCGGGCATCCTTGAGCTGGTAGTACTTGCCATCGAACGTCGTCGTTTCCTGGGACAGCAAGCTGATAAGCACCTGGCAGGCTTCCTCGAACCGGTCGCTGCGCTCACGCCGGGAGCCAAGCTCGATCCCGTAGGCACCTGATTCCTCCTCGTTCCAGCCGGCGCCGATGCCCAGCTCAAGACGGCCGCGGGAGATGACATCGATGGTGGCGGCCATGTTGGCGAGCACCGCCGGGTGACGGTAGTGGACCCCGGTCACCATGATGCCCAGGCGCAGCCTGCTGGTTGCCTGTGCCAGCGCGGCCAGCGCGGACCACCCCTCCAGGCACGGCCTGTGGCTGTCGCCCACGATGGGGTAGAAGTGATCGAACAGCCATCCGGACTCGAAGATCTCGATGTCGTCGGCCTCTTTCCAGACCGCGAGCATGTCGTCCCACGTTGTGTGCTGCGGAGCGGTTTTGAAAGCAAAGCGCACGAGCGGTCTCCTTGGAATCGGGGGTTGTTCAGGCAGGCTCTTCGGAGCGACCTTCCGCCGCCCAGAGCGTGTGGAACGCGCCATCCCGGTCGACTCGCCGGTAGGTATGCGCGCCGAAGTTGTCGCGCAGGCCCTGGATGAGCGCGGCCGGGAGCCGGTCCCGGCGCAACCCGTCGTAGTAGGCCAGCGACGACGAGAAGGCCGGCGTCGGCACGCCCGCTCTGGCCGCGTCGGCGACGACGCGCCGCCAGCTATCCACCCCGGCCGACACGGCGCTGGCGAAGTACGGCGCGACCAGCAGGCTCGGCAGGGCCGGGTCCTCGTCGTAAGCCGCGCGAATCCGGTCGAGGAACCTCGCCCTGATAATGCACCCGCCCCGCCAGATCGTGGCCATCGCGCCCCGGTCGATTTCCCAGCCGTACTCGTCGCTGCCGGCCGCGATGTGGTCGAAGCCCTGGGCGTAGGCGACGACCTTGGACGCGTAGAGCGCCTTGCGCACGTCCTCGGTGAAGGCCGCGGCATCGCCGGCCGCCCATGGGTTCAACTCGGAGCCGTAGGTCCCGCGGGCAGCCGCGCGCTGGCCGGCGTGGCCGGACAGCGAGCGGGCGAAGGTCGCTTCGGCGATGCCGGTGATCGGGATGCCGAGGTCGAGCGCGCTCTGCACGGTCCAGCGGCCGGTGCCCTTCTGCTCGGCCTGGTCGAGCACGATGTCGATGAAAGGCTGGCCAGTCACCGCATCCACGTGACCCAGCACATCGGCGGTGATCTCGATGAGGAAGGATTCGAGGTCGCCATCGTTCCACCTGCTGAACGTCTGGGCCAGCTGGGCCGGGCTCGCCCCGGTGGCTGACCGCAGCAGGTCGTAGGCCTCGGCGATGAGCTGCATGTCGGCGTACTCGATGCCGTTGTGCACCATCTTGACGAAGTGGCCGGCGCCGTCAGGGCCGACGTGTACGCAGCACGGGGTGCCGTCGACCTGCGCCGCGATCGACTCGAACATCGGGCCGAGCACCTGGTACGACCGCGGCGAGCCGCCCGGCATGATGCTCGGGCCGTTGAGCGCTCCCTCCTCGCCGCCAGACACTCCCGAGCCGACGAAATGCAGGCCCCTGTCTCGGAGCTGATGCTCGCGGCGGCGGGTGTCGGTGTAGTGGGCGTTCCCGCAGTCGATCACGATGTCGCCCTCGTCGAGCAGCGGGACGAGTTCGTCGATCACCGCGTCGGTCGGACCACCCGCCTTGACCATGACGATGATCGCGCGCGGCCGTTGAAGCGAAGCGACGAAATCCTTGGTTGATTCGGCGGGCACGAACGTGCCCTCGTGACCGTGCTCAGCGACCAGGCTGCGCGTGCGCCCGGGCGAGCGGTTGTGCAGCGCAACGGCGTGGCCGTGCCTGGCCAGGTTGCGAGCCAGGTTGCGCCCCATCACCGCCAGCCCGGTGACCCCGATCTGAGCCGTTCCGTGACCACCCATGTCCGCTCCGTCCCCGCTCCCCGCCAGCTTCTTGCCGACATCATCCACTAGCCGACCCCGCCGCCCCGACCCGGTCCCGGCTGCCTCCGCCTCCCGCACGCGCGGACCCGTCCCGGCCCGGTGCAGCTACCCACCCAGACTTCGCCAGTTACCTACGGGTCCAATGTGACAAATGTTGCGGTAATGAGCCGCGGTGCCGCTGCCCGTCCGCGAGCGGGTGCCCGGCCCCGACCCCCCGGTACCTTGGACGCCCGCCGCAGCCTTGAGTACCGGACGGAACGGGCGAACTCCCGGGCGGGGGAGCGGCCCCGGGCGGCGCCGGCTAGGGTGGAACGATCATGACGTGGCAGCTGCTCCTTCGCGGCCGCGGCGAGGCCCGGTAACCGAACCGGTCGGCCCCTCGTCGCGGGGGTTTCGCGTTGCCGGCCGGATTGACCCGGTCTAGCCGCAGGGAGTACGTCGTGAGTTCCTTCCAGCAAATGTCTTCTGGCATGCCATGCCATCGGTACCGTCCGTTCCCGCCAGTTGAGCTGCCCGATCGGCTGTGGCCTTCGCGCGCCATCACGGCGGCGCCCCGCTGGCTCTCGACCGATCTGCGCGATGGCAACCAGGCGCTGATCGACCCGATGAACGCCGCGCGCAAGCAGGCAATGTTCGACCTGCTCGTGCGCCTGGGCTATAAGGAGATCGAGGTCGGGTTCCCCTCGGCCAGCCAGACCGACTTCGACTTCGTGCGCAGCCTGATCGAATCCGGGTCGGTACCGCCCGACGTGCGCATCTCCGTGCTGACCCAGGCACGCGAAGAGCTGATCGAGCGGACCGCCCAGTCGCTGGCCGGCGCCCGGCAGGCCACCATCCACCTGTATAACGCGGCGGCGCCGATCTTCAGGGACGTGGTGTTCGGGTGGAAGGGCGACGGGCGGCAGGAGTGCAAAGCCGTCGCCGTGGCCGGGACTCAGGCGATCATGAAGTACGCCGAGTACTACCTGTCCGGCACCGACTTCGGGTACGAGTACTCGCCGGAGATCTTCATGGACACCGAGCTGGACTTCTCGCTCGACCTGTGCGAGGCCGTGATGGATGTCTGGCAGCCTGGGCCGGGACGTGAGATCGTGCTGAACCTGCCGTGCACGGTCGAGCGGTCCACGCCGAACGTGTACGCGGACCAGATCGAGTGGATGTCGAGGCACCTGAGCCGGCGCGAGCACATCGCGCTGTCCGTGCACACGCACAACGACAGGGGGACCGCTACGGCCGACGCCGAGCTGGCAATGCTGGCCGGGGCGCAGCGGGTGGAAGGCTGCCTGTTCGGCAACGGGGAGCGGTCGGGCAACGTCGACCTGGTCACCCTGGGGCTGAACCTGTACAGCCAGGGGATCGACCCGATGATTGATTTCAGCGACATCGACGAGATCCGGCGGACGGTCGAGTACTGCAACCGGATCTCGGTGCACGAGCGGCATCCTTACGCCGGGGACCTGGTGTACACGTCGTTCTCCGGCTCGCACCAGGACGCGATCAAGAAAGGGTTCGACCGGCTTGAGCAGCTCGCGGCGGCGGCCGGGCGGCCCGCTCGCGAGCTGCCGTGGGCCATGCCGTACCTGCCGATCGACCCCGCCGACGTCGGCCGTTCATACGAGGCCGTGATCAGGGTCAACTCCCAGTCCGGCAAGGGCGGCGTCGCCTACATCATGAAGCACGACCATCACCTCGACCTGCCGCGGCGGCTGCAGATCGAGTTCAGCCAGGTGATCCAGCGGCGGACCGATTCCGAGGGCGGCGAAGTCGATGCGGCCGCCATGTGGGAGGCGTTTGAGGGCGAGTACCTGGCTCCTGGCGCGTTCTCGCTGGAGAGCTTTTCCTCGGTGTCCGCTGCCGACGGTGCCGAGAACATCGAGACTGTGGTGCGGGCGTTCGGGACCGAGCACTCGCTGGCCGGGGTCGGCAACGGCCCGATCGCCGCGTTCTGCGCGGCACTATCCGGGCCTGACCTGGGTCTGGGCGGTCTTGCGGTGCGCGTGCGCGACTACGCCGAGCACGCGCTGTCCGCCGGACGGGATGCCGAGGCCGCGGCCTACCTGGAGATCGAGATCGGCGACCGGGTCTACTGGGGCGTCGGCATCAGCGAGTCGATAGTCCGCGCCTCGCTGCGCGCCGTGATCAGCGCCCTGAACCGCGCCGCCCGGGGCGTGCCGTCCGCGAACCGCCCGGCGGCCTGAGGCCGTTTCCGCGTGCTGGTGGGGCACCCTGCTGTTGCGCAGACGACGGCAGGGTGCCCCACCAGCGACGTCCGACCGGGCCGATTGCGGCTGCAATCGTTTGCGCGGATCCGCGGTGCTCTGGATGCTCAGGGAAACCTTTCGCGGCGGGGTGGGTGGTCCGGTAGACTCGCTGTCATGCATCACCTTTGCTCCTAACTCAACGGGCGGCGCCCTAGGTGGCGCCTGACGGCAAATGTCCCTTTTATGCCCGTTAGAGAAGTTCAGGAGCGAGTGAATCCCGATGATTTCCGTGACGGATGTTGAGCTGCGCGCTGGGGCGCGGCTGCTGATGGACGGTGTTTCTTTCCAGGTCGCGCCCGGCGACAAGATCGGCCTCGTCGGGCGGAACGGTGCGGGCAAGACCACCTTGCTGAAGGTGCTGGCAGGAGAGGGCCAGCCCGCGGCCGGAGCCGTGCGCGGCACGGGCACTATCGGTTACCTGCCACAGGACACCAGAGTCGGTGACCTGAGCGTGCTCGCCACCGACCGGATCTTGCAGGCACGCGGCCTCGACGAAGTGCTCGCCGGGATGCGGCGGGCCGAAGCGGGCATGGCCGCCACCGATCCGGCCAGGCGCGACGCCGCCGTGCGCAGATACGGCCAGCTGGAAGAGCGGCTGACGGTGCTTGGCGGGTACGCGGCCGAATCGGAGGCCGCCGCGCTGGCTTCGAGCCTCGGCCTGCCTGCGAAGGTGCTCAAGCAGCAGCTGAGCACGCTGTCGGGCGGCCAGCGGCGGCGGGTCGAGCTGGCGCGGATCCTCTTCGGCGGGTCGCAGACGCTCTTGCTTGACGAGCCCACGAACCACCTCGACGCCGATTCGGTCAGCTGGCTGCGCGATCATCTCCGGTCTTTCCGCGGCGGCCTGATCGTGATCAGCCACGACACCGAGCTGCTCGGGGCCGTCGTCAACAAGGTGTACCACCTGGACGCGGACCGCACGGTGATCGATATCTACAACGTCGGCTGGCAGACCTACCTGGATCAGCGCGAGACCGACGCGCGGCGGCGGCGCAGGGAGCGGGTCAACGCCGAGCGCCAGGCGGCCGCGCTGAACGCGCAAGCCGACAAGATGCGGGCCAAGGCGACCAAGGCTAAGGCGGCGCAGAATATGGCCAAGCGGGCAGAGAAACTGCTCGCTGGGGTTAGTGCCGACCGCGCGCCCGATCGGGTTGCCAGGCTCCGCTTCCCCGAGCCGGCGCATTGCGGGAAGGTGCCGCTGACCGCGGTCGGGCTGTCCAAGTCGTACGGGTCCAGCGAGGTGTTCACCGATGTCGACATGGCGGTCGACAAGGGCGCGCGCATCGTGGTGCTCGGGCTTAACGGAGCGGGCAAGACGACGCTGCTCAAGCTGCTCGCCGGGGTCGAGCGGCCCGATACCGGCGAAGTCAGGGCCGGACACGGGCTGCGGATCGGTTACTACGCCCAGGAGCACGAGACCCTCGACAACGCCCGCACCGTCCTTTCGAATATGCGCTCGGCCGCACCCCAGCTCACCGAGGCCGATCAGCGCGGCATTCTCGGATCCTTCCTGTTTTCCGGCGATGACGTCAGCAAGCCGGCCGGCGTCCTTTCCGGCGGCGAGAAAACCAGGCTCGCCCTGGCGTTGCTTGTCGTATCGGGCGCGAACGTGCTGCTGCTCGATGAGCCGACCAATAACCTCGACCCGGGCAGCAGGGCCGAGATCTTGTCGGCACTGCGGCGGTTTAAAGGCGCCATTGTGCTCGTGACGCACGACGAGGGAGCGGTTGAGGCCCTCAGCCCGCAGCGAGTGCTGCTGCTTCCCGACGGCGTGGAGGATATCTGGAGCACCGATCTCGCCGACCTGGTCGCGCTGGCCTGAGCGGGCTTTGAGTCCGGCTGACCAGGCATTGAGGCCGGCTGGACAGGTTGCGCGCTCCGCGCGTCAAGCGCCGAGCGCGCAACGCCCGCGATAGCCGGTTAAATGTCGCAATTTTTTTGCTGCCGTGTGGGTAGCCGATCACGACTTCTTGCGTGATCATGGCGGGATACGGCGGCGAAGCCGCGGCCGGAGTTCACCGGGAGGAAGGCGTGACCGAAACTCTCAAGAAGGGCACTCGGGTAACCGGTGCCGATCGCACCAAGCTGGCGTCGGAGCTGGAGAAGCGGTACAGCGCGGGGGAGAGCATCCGCGCTCTGGCCGCGTCGACCGGCCGGTCGTACGGATTCATCCACCGGATCTTGGCCGAGTCAGGCGTGACGCTGCGCAGTCGTGGCGGCGCGACCAGGGGACCTGCCAGGGTCAAGAGCTAATTCCGGTGGCAAGCGGCGAGACAGAGCTCGCGGGCGGCGCGGTCAGGCTCCACGTCCGCGGTGACGTGGCCACGGTCACGCTGGCACGTCCCGAGCGCCGGAACGCCATGACCCCTGCCATCTGGCACGCGCTCGCCGACGTCGGGGCGACCTTGCCAGGCCAGGTCAGGGTCGTCGTGGTTCGCGGCGAAGGGCCGTCTTTTTGCGCGGGTATCGACTTGGCGCTGCTCGCCGGCGAAAGCACGGACGGCGGCGGGAGGGTCGCCAGGGCGGACGACGAGGACTTCGAGCAGCAGGTGGCCAGCTACCAGGCCGGATACCTGTGGCTCGCCGGACAGTCCATCGTCTCCATCGCGGCGGTGCAAGGTCACGCGATCGGTGCCGGATTCCAGCTGGCACTGGCCTGCGATCTGCGCATCCTGGCCGATGACGCGAAGCTCTGCATGAAGGAGCCCGCGCTCGGCCTGGTCCCTGACCTCACCGGCACCAAGCCGCTCGTGGACATCGTCGGATTGCCGCGGGCGCTGGAGATCTGCCTCACCACCCGGACTATCGGCGCCGCTGAGGCGCTCGGGCTGCGCCTGGCTGAACTGGTCGTACCCGGCGCCGAACTCGACGCGGCCGTGGCCGATCTGGTCGCCGCCCTGCTCGCGACCGACGCGGCGGCCGCGCGGGCTACCAAGGCCCTGCTTCGCCAGGCCCCGGGCAATACCCTGGACCAGCAGGCAGCCGCCGAACGGCGCGCGCAAGCGGCGTTGCTGCGCAGCCGGTTCCCCGGGTAGTCCATTTCGCCCTTAGCTGACTCGGGAAGCGCGGTGCGTTGCCCGGGGTTCGTCTTCACCATGACATATGCCAGCTGGCGCGCGGTTCACTCGTTCTCTCGCGATAGATCGGTCGCACACCAGCGGATCAAGCCTGGCACGGTTCGCCGGATCTTTTCCTATGCCAGGCCCTACCGCAAGCACCTGATCTTGTTCCTGCTGATCGTCTCGCTCGACGCTGTCGTGACGATCACCGTGCCGCTGATGATCCGCGGGCTCATCGACGACGGCATCCTGCCGCACAGGACCGGCGTCGTGCTCGCGATCGGATCGGCGGTCGCCGTGCTCGCGCTGCTCGACGCGGCCCTGTCCATCGGGCAGCGGTGGTACTCGGCCAGGATCGGCGAGGGCCTGATCTTTGACCTGCGCACCGAGGTCTTCTCGCACGTACAGCGCCAGCCGATCGCCTTTTTTACCAGGACGCAGACCGGATCGCTGGTGAGCAGGCTGAACAGCGATGTGATCGGCGCACAGCAAGCGCTGACCTCAACGCTTTCCTCGGTCGTCGCCAACGTGCTGTCGCTCGCGCTGGTGCTCGGCGCGATGATCTTGCTGTCCTGGCAGGTGACGCTGGTCGCGCTGGTGCTCGTACCGCTTTTTGTCTTCCCCGCCAGGTGGGTGGGCCGGAAGCTGCAGCGGCTCACGCGGGAATCGATGCAGCTGGACGCGGCCATGGGCACGACGATGACCGAGCGGTTCAACGTCGCCGGCGCGATGCTGGTCAAGCTGTTCGGCAGGCCTGAGGAGGAGATCGACGTATTCAGGCAGCGGGCCGGCCGCGTGCGTGATATCGGGGTCACGACGGCAATGTACGGATCGACGCTCTTCATCGCGCTGACGCTGCTGGCGTCGCTGGCCACCGCTGTCGTGTACGGGCTTGGCGGCGTGCTGGTCATCGACAATATCTTCAAGATCGGAACGCTCGTCGCCCTTGCCGCCCTCCTCGGCCGGCTCTACGGGCCGATCACGTCGCTGTCCAACGTCCAGGTGGATGTGATGACGGCGCTGGTGAGCTTCGACCGGGTCTTTGAGGTACTCGACCTCAAGCCGCTGATCACTGACGCTGAGGACGCGACGGTGCTCCGGCCGGGCCCGGCAGCGCCGGCGATCGACTTCCAGCGGGTCAGGTTCAGGTACCCGACGGCTTCGGAGATCTCGCTGGCCTCGCTCGAGTCGATCGCGCTGCCGGTGCCCGAGCACACCGACGCCAATGCCGACGTGCTCCGCGATGTCTCCTTCCACGCGCCGGCCGGGAAGCTCACGGCGCTCGTGGGTCCGTCAGGGGCCGGCAAGACGACCATCACCCAGCTCGTGGCCAGGCTCTATGACCCCGATGCGGGAGCGGTCGCGATCGGCGGCACTGACATCAAGACCGTCACCCAGAACTCGCTGCACGACGTGGTCGGCGTCGTGACGCAGGACGCCCACATGTTCCACGACACGATCAGGGCCAACCTCGCCTACGCCAAGCCTGACGCGACCGACCGCGAGCTCGTCGAAGCCTGCGTCGCCGCTCACATCTGGCCGCTGATCTCCGGCCTGCCCGATGGCCTGGACACCGTCGTCGGCGACCGAGGCTACCGCTTGTCCGGCGGTGAGAAGCAGCGGATAGCGCTCGCCAGGCTCTTGCTCAAGGCTCCGTCAGTGGTGGTGCTCGACGAGGCGACGGCGCATCTGGATTCCGAATCAGAGGTCGCGGTGCAGCGAGCGCTCGCCACGGCGCTTGCCGGGCGGACGTCACTGGTCATCGCGCACCGCCTGTCGACCATTGTCCAGGCCGATCAGATCCTGGTCATCGATGAAGGACAGGTGGTGGAGCGTGGCACGCATTCTGAGCTGCTCGCGGCCTGCGGGCTGTACCGTGACCTGTATCAGACCCAGTTCGCCCGGCAGGAGGTCACTGCCGCTGAGCCGGCCGCGCCGGCCGCGGCGGCGGCGGCCGCGGCTGACCAGGTGGTCGGGACGCCCGCCTAGGTACGCCCGCGGCCGCGCTCAAGGCCGGTCATGCGCAAGACGATGAGCACGATGATGGCCCCGATGATGGAGCCGAGGATGCCGACGGTGTGGAAGTGGGCGGGAGCAAGCCGGTGGAACTGGATCAGGTTCCAGAGGAATCCGCCCACGAATGACCCGACGACACCCAGCAGGATCGTGCCGAGCAGCCCGATCGAGTCGCGGCCAGGGACCAGCAGCCGAGCGACCGCACCGGCAATGAGCCCGACGATGATCAGAACCACGATGTAAGTAAGCATGCAAGTTACTACCACGAATCCGGTCGCCTATTCAGCCCGAGATCCGGTCAGACCGGCAGGTAGCGCCACCAGGCAGCGGCGGGTAAGCCTGTCCGGAGACGAGGTCAGCGGTCACTGCTCAGGACACTGGCGTTGAGTGCCACACTTGGTTCCAGTCATGGCAACACGCTCGTACATCCTTGTCGTCAATGGGCGAAAGGTCCGCCAGCCGGTCTTCGTGATCGGCGCCCCGCATTCCGGAGCGGACCTGCTCGGGCGTGCACTCAAGCGCAGCGAGGGGTTCCACTTCACGATCGGCCAGCCGAGCGTGGTGAACGTCGTCTACGCGTTCGCCAGGACACCGTCCATCCAGCAGGGCCGGGGTGAGGCGGCCGTGACCGTGCTGCGCGACGCTTTCGCGCAAGCCTGGCGGGTCACCCCGGAGGCCTGCCTGACCTGTCATGCCGAGTGCCAGCAGGCTAGGGCCGGCAAGGAGCCGGGCATCTGCGTCGACGAGCGTGAGATCGCCCGTTACGGCGACGCGACCCCCGCGCTGATGTACTGCGCCGAAGCGCTGGTCGACGCCTTCCCCGATGCCAAGATCGTCCAGATCATCCGCGATGGCCGCGACGTCGTCGCCGCGATGATGTCCGATCCGGCCGAGCTGGCCTGGTTCCGCGGCGGCATCGCGAACGTCGAGGCGGAGTTCCCTAATCCGTTCTACGGCACCGAGACCGAAGCCGACCGGGACGGCTGGCAGAACCTCACCGCCGCCGGCAAATGCGCTATGCGCTGGCGCGGTTCAGTGCATAAGCTCGCGAGGCTGCGTAACTCGCTGAGCGCCGACCAGCTGACAACGTTCCGTTACGAGCAGATGGTGGCTGAGCCGCAAGGCACCGCCGCCGCCCTGTCGGAGTTCGTTGAGGCCAGGGTCGGCCTGATCGACGCCGGCCAGCACGGCAAGGAGATCAACAGCTGGCGGCGCCTGCTCAGCCCGGCGCAGCTCGCCGAGGTCGAGCGCGTCGCCGGCCAGCAACTGCGCCGCGTCGGCTACGGCAACTAGCGCGGGTGTCAGCGTCCGGGCCAGGATCGGGGAGGGTTGTCAGCGCTCGTGGTCAGGTTCGGGGAGGGTTGTCCGCTGCTGCGGGCCAGGTTCGGGGGGTTGTCCGTGCTCCGGGCCGGGATCGGGGTGGGGTGTCCCGGGCCGGGTCCGGGGTGGGGTGTCAGCGCTCATGGCCATGATCGGGGAGGGTTGTCCGCTGCTGCGGGGGGAGTTTTCGTGTCCGGGAGCGTTCTCTTTCCTATGAGTGGTGAACTTTCCCCGTTGTGAAAAGGCTCCCCGTAAAGCGGGGTGAAGTCTCCGCGATCATGAAAACCAGGCCCCGGGCACGGCAACCGCGACAGGCTGATGCCCGGCTTCCCTGATTCAGCACCAGCCGGGACGACATCAGGCAGGGCCGCGTTGCTAACGGGTATCGATGCGCGCATCGATGTTGCCCGGGCTCGGGGCCGCTCGGGACCAGGCCATCGGCCATGGCACGGACATGCGGGTCAGCGCATGATCAAGATAGGCCAAGCGGCATTGGGCAAAACAAACGGGAAACACCCCATAACGGGAAACACCCGGCCATCAGGAACCCGAACGCCCGCGACCTGATCGCGACGGGTGACGGCTGGCCCTAATTCAGCGGCTTCTCCCGAGCCCGACGCGGGCGGCTAGGCGTCGGCGGCGGCGCTGGCGCGGCGGGTGTACTGCGGTGCGTGGCCGCTGAGGTTCAGGGCCGCCTGGATGAGCGGCACGTGGCTGAACGCCTGCGGGAAGTTGCCTACCTGCCGGTCGTACCTCGGGTCGTATTCCTCGGCCAGCAGGCCGAGGTCGTTTCTCAGTCCGAGCAGCTTGTCGAACAGGGCACGGGCTTCGTCATGGTCGCCGATCAGGGCGAGCGCGTTGACCAGCCAGAAGCTGCATGCCAGGAACGCACCCTCGGAGCCAGGCAGCCCGTCGACCGGCTCGTCCGCGCCCGCTGGCCTAACTGCCTGCGGCTGGCCGGCGGGCTGGCCGGCGGAGTAGCGCATGACCAGGCCGTCCTTCATCAGCTCGCGCTTGACGGCGTGGACGGTCGAGACGACGCGTTCATCGTCGGGAGGGAGGAAGCCCACCTCGGGAATTAGCAGGACGGCGGCGTCGAGTTCCTGGCCGCCGTAGTACTGCGTGAAGCTGCCGAGGCTGCGGTTGTACCCGCGTTCGCAGACCTGGGCGTGGATGTCGGTCCTGGCCCGCGTCCAGCGCTGCATCTCCGCGTCGCTGCAGTCGACCAGGCCGTCCTGAGCCAGCCGCAGCCTGCGGTCGAAGGCCACCCAGGCCATCACCTTGGAATGCACGAAGTGCCTGCGCGGCCCGCGTACCTCCCAGATTCCCTCGTCAGGCTCGTCCCAGTGGCGTTCGAGGAAGTCGAGCAGATGGTCGATGAGCGATTCGGTGTGCCGGTCGAATCGCAAGCCCGCCTGACATCCCAGCATGAAGGCGTCGATGACCTCGCCGTACACATCAAGCTGGCGCTGGTCCACCGCGCCGTTGCCAATCCTGACGGGCGCTGAACGCTCGTAGCCCGGCAGCCAGTCGGCCGTCCACTCGGCCAGCCTGCGCTCTCCGGCCACTCCGTACATGATCTGCACGTCGGCCGCCGAGCCCGCGATCGTGCGGCCCAGCCAGTCCCGCCAGGCTGCCGCCTCCTGGGTGAAGCCGGTCCGCAGCAGCGCTTCGAGCACGATCGTGGCGTCGCGCAGCCAGCAGTACCTGTAGTCCCAGTTGCGCACCCCGCCGATGTCCTCGGGCAGGGACGTCGTAGGCGCGGCTACGATGCCGCCGGTCGGCGCGTAGGTGAGCGCTTTGATCGTGATCAGCGACCTGAGCACGGCGTCGGCGTACTCGCCGCGGTATTCGCACGAGCCGACCCAGTCGGTCCAGAAGGCCAGCGTCTGCTCCAGGGCCGCGTGGGCGTCGATCCGCTGCGGCCGCTCAGGGAAGTGCGAAGGCTGCCACGTCAGCACGAAGGACAACCGCTCGCCAGGGCTCACGGTGAAGGTCGCCGAGTGGGTGCGGCCGTGTGGTTCCAGCCGCACCGGCGCGTCGATCCACACCGAATCGGGTCCGGCGACCGCGTGGATGCCATGGCCGGCGCGACGCACCCACGGCACTATGCGGCCGTACCCGAACCTGAGGCTAACCGCGCATTTCAGCTCGACCACGCCGGTCACGCCCTCGACGATCCGCACCAGCATGGGCTCGGTCTCGCGATGCGGTGTCCGCTCGGAACGCGCTGCCTGCTCGGTGCGCGGCGTCGGCTCTTTCCGCCGGATCGGCTCGATACGGCGCGGCATGAAGTCGGTCACCCGTGCCGTGCCGCTGCTGGTGTGCCACAGCGTGGTCAGCACCAGCGTCTCGGGCCGGTAACTCCATTCGGAGTGGCATTCGCCTGCCGGACTGATGGTCCAGTGCCCGTGCGACGCATCGCCGAGCAGCGAGGTGAAGACGGCATCGGAGTCGAATCTCGGCAGGCATAGCCAGTCCACCGACCCGGCTCGGCTGACCAGGGCCGCCGTGTGCAGGTCGCCGATCAGCGCGTGGTCCTCGATCAGGGGCCAGGGCGAATCTGTACGGGCGGGACCATGGGAGGCTCTCGGGGTTCCCTGCGTCATCGGTTCTCCTTAACCGCAAGGCTTGCCGGGCTGTAACTACCACGTCCGGGCACGCCTAAGCTATAGCCGTGCTCAGGCCAGGAAATCCGGTCCGCTCGGCCGTTGCGGTGATCGTCGCTGTGCTCGCGCTCGCAGGCGGGGTGAGCGGCTGCGCAAAGTTCGACGCAGCGCTCGGCCAGCAGTGGATACAAGTGACGTTCGCGCCGAACACTAGTATCGCCACCGCCAAGCACATCGCGTCGGTCTGTTCGCATATCCCCAACGTTCGCCTGGATGGCCCGGTGAAAGCGACGACCGCGCAGGTCGGCGTCGTCGGTTCCGTGCGGTTCGACGACACCAAGGCGACTGACGCCCAGCAGTCCCTGCTTCAGCAGTGCCTAGGCCGCTTTCCGAAGACAGTGCAAGGCTTCACCCAGATGGATCAGGGGGACAGCGGCTGACGGGGTAGAACCCGACCCAGCAAGGCGTCACGCAGCGGAATCGGCGCGCTCAACGGGTGCTCCGGCCGCGCGCGAGTGTCCGGCGAACGGATTCGCGCGTATCGCGGGCACATTAATGCGGTAGGCCCTCCCCATGACGGCCGAACCCTTGCGCGGAGGTGATGACCCGGCTGCCGGCCGGCAACCCAAGCTTGCGCGACCGGGGCCGCCCGCTGCGCGCTCACCTCTGCCCTACGAGCGAGCCGCCCGGTCCGTTACACGCTCCGCGCCCGCGTACACGTTCATCGAACCGCCGCGAAGGAAGCCGACCAGCGTCAGTCCGGTCTGCTCGGCCAGGTCGGCCGCCAGCGACGACGGCGCCGAGACCGCGGCCAGCACCGGGAACCCGGCGAGCACGGCCTTCTGCACCAGCTCGAACGAAGCGCGCCCGGAGACCAGCAGAACCTGGCCCCGCATCGGCAGCCTTCCGGAGCGCAGCGCCCATCCGACGACCTTGTCGACAGCGTTATGCCTGCCCACGTCCTCGCGCAGGCAGGCCAGCTCGCCCTCAGGCCCGAACACCCCTGCCGCGTGCAGCCCGCCCGTGCTCGCGAACACGCGCTGGGCGTCCCTGAGCGCGCCAGGAAATGTTGCCAGCAGCGCGGGCGAGATGGTGGCCTTGTCCTCTTTCAAACCCCAGATTTGCTGAACGAATAGCTCTGCGGCACTCGCCTTGCCGCACACGCCGCACGCGCTCGTGGTCATGAAGTTACGGCGGGGTGCCCGACTAGCTGCCGAGGCACCGCGAAGCCGCACGTCGACGATGTTGCCTAGCCCGTCGTGGCCGGCGTGGCCGCACGTGGTGCCGTCGCACAGGCGGATTTCCGCGAGGTCGGCCTGGTTCTTGATGATCCCTTCGCTGAACAGGAACCCAGCCGCGAGGTCGATGTCGTCGCCCGGCGTGCGCATGGTCAGGGTGACGGCCTCGCCGTCGACCCGGATGCCGAGCGGTTCCTCGGCGGCCAGCAGATCGGGACGCTCGCTGACCGTCGGCTCGGCTCCGGGGCCGGGCAGCCTGATCTTGGTGATCCGGCGGCGCGCGGTCCTGCCGCTCATGGTTCCTCCTGTTCTAAAGATGAGGCTACGTGCTTTGATATGGGATGTGCAGCGGCTGCCCCCTTCGATCAAGGGCGTAAGCGACCGGCCAGCCTTCCGCTGGCCGGCCTACCGGCAGCTGACCGGCGCAGACCGGGCTGGGCCGGGCCAAGTCCGTCCGGTCGCCGCACACTGAGCCTGCTCACCCCAGAACGGAGACCGCCGAGCGCGTCGTCTCCTCTATCTCCCCGTACTGCCCGGTCGGCCGGAGGGCGGGCACCGGCTCTACGTATCCCTGCCTAGCGGCCTACCTGTGCGTCGGCTTGCCTGGCCGTCCTGTGCGTCGGTTTGCCTGGCCCTCTTGGGCGTCGGCTTGCCTGGGTGTCCTGGGCGTCGGCTTGCCTGGCCGTCTTGGGCGTCGGCTTGCCTGGCCGTCTTGGGCGTCGGTTTGCCTGGCCGTCTTGGGCGTCGGCTTGCCTGGGTGTCCTGGGCGTCGGCTCGCCTGGGTGTCCGCTTGCCTCGACTTCGGCGTGGGTGTCCGCTTGCCTCGCCCCCCGGCCGCTGGTCCCGGCCCCTGGCCCCCTTGGCCCCTGGCCTTTGGCCCCTTGGCCTCTTGGCCTCTTGGCCCTTGGCCTCTTGGCCTGCCTGCCTTGGCTGGTGGCAGTGTGCGCGGGCTCTTGGCGGGAGGGTTTTCGGGTCTGGGAGGGTTGTCTGCAGTTTCGGTGGAGACTTTCCAGGTACGGGAGAATTTTCGTGCTCCACGACGAAAAAACTCCCGCACCCGAAAACGCTCCGCCAGGAACCCAACAACCCTCCCTGCTACGCCGGCAACTGTCCCGCTAGGTCCAGGCAACTGTCCCGCCATGCCGGGAACCTTCCCAGCCTGGCCCCAAGCACGGGAATCCTCCACCCAGCACCGGAAACCACCCGCACACCGCGCGGTCAAGACTTCCCAGACAGCAGACTCCCTCAATCAACCCGCCTCTCAAGTGCCCCGCCATGGTGCGACTATTCCATTTACGAGCTTTGTCGGTAAATGGACCCGAGCGGCCCCCCGCCCCGAGCGGCCCCCCGCCCCGAGCGGCCCCCCGCCCGAGCGACTCCCCGCCCCGAGCGGCCCCCGCCCCGAGCGGCCCCCCGCCCCGAGCGGCCCTCCGCCCCGAGCGGCCCGTATCCCGACGACATTGACACCGCTGGCCAGCGTCGAAAACGACACGGCCTTTGGTCGCCTAGTCAGCGGAATTACGAGGGCAAGGTTGCCGGACCGTCGGAGATGGCTGGCACGGGCGGGATGGTCGCTTCGGGAGTTGCAAGGTATTCATCGCCCGTCCCCGTGGCCGCGCCTGTGATCAGCGGTGAACGGCCCAGCACGGCGATCCCGCCGCACATGACGGCTAGCGCCAGCACCTCAAGCCCTGTGAATACCGGGCCAGAACGCACATGCTCAGCAAATGCCGTGACCCCGATCACGATGCTGACCAGGGGATTGACCACGACATTGGCGGTGCGGGACGCGGTAATCGGGCCTGCGTGCAAGGCGCCTTGCAGAACGAAAAGCCCTGCTGCGCCGGTCAGGCCAAGCAAATAGGGGTCAAGCGTCAGGAAGATATGCAGCCACCCGCCAGTGCGCAGAACGGTGGTCAGATCCTTGGTCACGGCCGCGTTATAGGCGAAAAGCACCGCGGATGCCGCCCCTAGAGCGGTCGCCCGCCACCAGCGCGGGCCAGCACGACCCGCGCCCACCAGGGCGAGCGCTCCGGCTACGGTCATCGCGGACACTACTGTCCACGCGAGGCTGTCGGGTCGGCCCTTGCCGGCAGCGGGAGCAGCCGCGGCGAAGAACCCTGCCAGTCCTGCGACGATCGCCAGGATGCCGGCGACCTCGCGACGGCCGACCCGCCGGTGAAACCCGGCCACCAAGATGGCCACGAGGAAGATCAGCTCGGTCGTGAGCACTGGTTGCACCACGTCGAGCTGGCCGAATCGCAGGGCAGACGCCTGGAATCCGAAATTGCCGAGCATCAGCGCGAAACCGAAGAGCCAGCCTCGTTTGCGCAATGCGTGCGTCATGATCGCGAAGCTGAGGCTGTTCGAGGTCGGCGCCGATTCCAGCGCGACCCGCTGGAACACGATCGCCATCGCTGACAAGAACGCGGCCCCGGCCGCCAGGACAACGGCAACGAGCATCTAAGCCCACGTCCTCTCGTTCCCGGCTTCCCGGCACTTCACCAGTGTGGCCGGCGGCGACCGGCCACAACGACACCGCGCATCGGTGAACGTTGTCAACTTAGTAGTTCTGCAGCACTATGGCTTGATGGCGTCGGCACCAGGCGGGCACAGCTCGCATCGCAGCCAGCGCAGGAGCACCTACCATCACGGCGACCTGCCCAACGCGCTGACGAACGCCGCTACCCGGCTCGCCAGGGAGGGCGGCCCAGATGCGGTTGTGCTCCGCGCGGTGGCCAGGGAGACGGGCGTGTCGGCCGCTGCCGCCTACCGGCACTTCGCCGATCACAGCGAGCTGCTGCACGCGGTCAGCCAGCGTGCCCTGAGCGCGCTGGCCGACGCGATGCGGGCGAGCCTCGAGTCCGGCGAGCCGCTCGCTAGCCCGGCCCAGGAGTCCATCCGCCGGCTGCTGGCTCTGGGCCGGGCCTACGTCGAGTTCGCGCTCAGCGACCCTGGCTTGTTCCGCACCGCCTTCTGCCGACCACGCCGCCCGCTTCCGGACCTGACCGAGAGATTGGCGGGGGAAGGGCCGTTTGCCATCGTCAGCGGCGTACTCGACGAGCTCGTCAGCAACGGCGTGCTCGACCCTGGCCGCCGCCCTGGCTTGGAGGTAGCGGTGTGGGCAGCCGTGCACGGCCTCGCGACCTTGCTGCTAGACGGCCCGCTCGCGCTGCTCGGCGAGAAGGAACGCACCGCAGCCATCGCGAAGACCGGCGAGTTCGTGCTCGCCGGAGTTGTAGGCACCCCGCGCCTGACCTGACGCGACCCGAAGCGGCCACGGCAGCTATTCGGCTGGCCCTTCAAGATCCCAAAGGCAGCGCCACCTGCGCAGACCGTCAATATCCCCAAAGCAGCCCACGGTGCGGGCTGTCAATGTCCGAACGATGGGCCTCGTCGCGGCAGAACGGCAAGCCGAGAGCTTGAGATGCCGAGATGTTGACAACGTTCACTTCTAGGTGCACCATAAGAAATGTAAACATCATGAACATCGAAAGGCCGATCAGCCGGATACGGCGATCAACCCCGCGGAAGGTGGACTGACATGGGCGACACGCACCTGCTCAACCTGGCACTGGCCGGAATTGGCATTTCGGCTGCCACCGCCATTGCGATCGCGGTGGCGATCATTGGTCTCGCGGCCGTCAAAGTGCGTTCCAAAGCGCGCATAGCTAGCGCCTCAGCCGCCACTCGCCTCAGCGCGGCCCCGGCTGGCGAGCCCGCTCTGACCGCGACCTCCGGCCGCGAGCGTCAGGCCGCCTGAGCCCTCGGCTACCCGCCTGACCCGGGCTACCGCAAACCCGGGCTACCGCGGGTCCGCAGCCCTGAGCACGGCGTCCGCCCGGGCGAGCAGGGCATCGATCGGACTTGACCGCGATCCAGAGCCAGATCCCTTCGGCGCAGGCAGGTCTGGCCGGCGCCGCCAGGCGAGCGCCGATGCGACCAGCATCACGAGGAACACGGCGAGCCCGGCAATCACGTAAATGTTCCAGGTCAGCAACTGCCAGCCGTGCAGGGTGTCAAGGGGGACCTTGGACGGCGCCTGGATGAACCACCCGATCAGCCCCCGCTGAGGTATGAACGCATTCGGCCCGCTGTACATCCACGGCCAGGCGCCGTACAGCAAGAAGACCCCGGCCCCGAGCGCAAGCCATCCCCATCGCGCGAGCGGGCCAGCGTTCATGGCCAGCCCGGCGAGCATGGCAAGCAGCGGGATCACCCAGACCCAGTGGTGGTCCCAGCTGATGGGGGAGACGAGCACGCCGGTCACGCCGACGAGCACCCAGCCCTGAGCTTCCATTCCGGCCCTGGCCAGCATCGCGCCGCCGCCGATGCCCAGCAGCGCGACTACGATCGCGATCGGCAGCCACAATGGCGTGGCCGCCGGGCCGCTGCCGGCGTGCCGCGCCAGCATGCCCAGCAGCGACTGGTTCACCAGGGCGTCCACCCCGCCGGTCCGGCCTGGCTTGACGAAGTATCCGCTCAGCCAGTACGAAGTCGAAGGTCCCGGCAGCACGGCGAACCCGATGCCAAAGGTGACCGCGAAGGTCGCCGTGGCCACGATCGCCTGCCTGTACTTGCCCGCCACGAGGTAGTACGGGATGAACAGCATCGGCACCAGCTTGATGCCGGCGGCGAGGCCGATTCCGACGCCTTTCCATCGCCGGCTGTCCTCGCGGGTCAGGTCCCACACGCACAGCAGCAGCAGCAATGGCTCGATCTGCCCGAGAAACAGGGCCTTGGTAACCGGCTCGGTCCACAGGCCAAGCGCGCCGACGATCAGGGTCGCCGAGAACCGGCTGGCACCGCGCCTGCCCATCGCGCCCAGCGTCAGCCATGCAGTCGCGGGGATGGCGGCCACGCTCGCCATCGTCATGAGCCAGCGCAGCGACTCCCAGCTGAGGTAGGAACCGCCGGCGAAGACAATGGCCGCGAACGGCGTGTAGGTGAACTTCACGTTCGATGACAACTGCCAGATGTACAGGTAAGACGGCAGCTTGCGAGTGATCAGGCCCGCGTCTTCGTAGACGTTGAGGTCATACCAGTTGAGCACGAATCCCGGGTGGACGATGGCGTCGGTCAGGTAAGCGACCAGGGCGGTCACGAAGAATAGCCCGGCCACGGTCAGCGCGGCGACGCCGAGCGTCCGGCTTAGCGGCAAGGACCGATGCGAGAGCACTCGCTGCCAGAATGCCCGGCTCCGCAGAGCACTGCCGATGTCGAGCCTGTCCAGCTCCGCCTGTACCTGCAACGGGGAGGTCCTCCTGGAGAGTGAGCGCACCGGGGCCAGCGCACCGGGGAATTACCTGGTTAATTTCGGAGAGTAATGGTTACTTCACTTTAAGTGTTGCATTGGATCGCGTCGCAAGCTCGCCAATGACGATTGCACCCGGGACCTCGCCGGCGATGAGCAGGCCGCCCGAGGTCTGCGCGTCGGCGAGCAACAGCAACTCGTCCTCGGCGAGGCCGGACAGTTCGGCATGCGGCGCGACCCAGGCCAGGTTACGCCTGCTGCCTCCCGGGATGTGCCCGTTCCGCAGGGCTGCCCGTGCGCCATCGACGTAGGGCACCAGCCGATGGTCGATCACCGCTGTCACCCCGCTCGCCCTGGCCAGCTTGAACGCATGCCCCAGCAGCCCGAACCCAGTGACGTCAGTCGCGCATTCCAGGCCGGCCGCCAGCGCTGCCCGGCTGGCGGCGGCGTTGAGGGTGGTCATCACGTCGATGGCGGCCTGATTGACCTGGCCGGTCGCTTTGTGCTGCGCGTTCAGCACGCCGATGCCGAGCGGCTTGGTCAGGGAAAGCGCCAAGCCCGCCTGCCCTGCGTCGATGCGCAGCAGCCTCGCCGGGTCAGCCAGGCCAGTCACCGCCATGCCGTACTTGGGCTCTGGGTCGTCAATGCTGTGCCCTCCGGCCACGTGACAGCCCGCCCGCGTTGCGATCTCCAGGCCGCCGGCCAGCACTTCTGCGGCCAGCTCGGCACTGAGCCGTTCCCTGGGCCAGCCGAGCAGGTTGAGCGCGACGAGTGGCTCGCCGCCGACCGCGTAGACATCGGAGAGCGCGTTGGCGGCGGCGATCTGCCCGAACGTGCGGGCGTCGTCAACTACCGGGGTGAAAAAGTCTGCGGTCGCCACCACCGCCCGGTCTGGGCTGACCTGGACCACAGCGGCGTCATCGCCGTGCTCCACGCCGATCAGCAACTCAGGTGAGCGCTGCTGGGGGATAAGCCTGGCGACCGCCTCCTCGAGTTCTCCGGGCGGAATCTTGCACGCGCACCCGCCGCCTCTGGCGTACTGGGTCAGCCTGACCGGCGCCTGAGTCTTCATTACTGAAACTGTAGCGGCCCGCGCTTGCGCGCCCCGGCGCTCGCGTGGTGGCATATCGGCCAGGCACAGGTAATAGCGGAGGCGGGCACGATGAGCGATTCCATATTGGCGGACCGGGCGGACATTGAGGCTGCAGTCAGCGGTCAGACGCTCTGCGACCTCCTGGCGACGACGGTCGCGGAATACGGTGAGCTGCCCGCGTATTCCGACCGGGACGGCGACGCGCCCTGGGAGACGCTGACCTGGAAGCAGACCAGCGACACGGCCCGCGAGCTGGCGGCGGCGCTAGTCAGCCTCGGGCTGCAAGCGGGCGACCGCGTCGCGTTCATGCTGCCGAACCGGCTGGAGCACGTGCTTGCCGACTACGCGGCGCTGCACGCGGGCGGCGTCCCCGTCACGTTTTACGCGACCCTTGCCCCGGACCAGATCAAATACGTGGCCGGTGATTGCGGCGTCCGGATCGTCGTACTCGACGGCGCGGCTGAGCTGGCCCGATGGCAGCCCCTGCTCGACGACCTCCCCGGCATCACCAAGGTCATCGTGCGCGATGCGCAGGCGTGTCCGGCGACGAGCAAGTTCATGACCTGGGCTCAGTTCGCCGAGCTCGGCAAGCGGGAAGCCGGAGGGGAGTCAGGCGCCGAAGTCGCGCGCCGCACCGCCGCGATCAAGCCGGCTGACCCCGCGACGCTGCTCTACACCTCGGGCACCACGGGCAACCCCAAGGGCGTGATCATCACGCACGGCAGCGTGCTCTACGAGTGCATGACCGCGAAGGTATCCGGCAGCACCACCATGCACGTGCGCTGGGTCTCGTACCTGCCGCTGGCCCACATCGCCGAGCGCATGTTCACCCTCTACCTGGCTAGTTTCAGCGCCGGGCACACATACTTCTGCCACAACGCCACGACGGACCTGGTAAGGACGGTGGGCGAGGTCAAGCCGACGGCGTTCTTCGGCGTGCCGCGAGTCTGGGAGAAGATCCAGGCCGGCATCCAGGCGCTGCTGACCGCGGAGCAGGATGAGACCCGGAAGGCGGCCGTCGCTGCCGCCATGGAGGTCGGCCGCCGCTACGTGCACGCGTGCGAATACGGCCAGACGCTCTCCGACGAGCTCGCTGCCGAATTCGCTGAGGCCGATGCGAGCGTGCTCGGCCTGATCAAGGGGCTGCTCGGGCTCGCCGACGCGACCGTCGTGGTGAGCGCGGCCGCTCCGCTGCCGCCCGAGGTCGGCGCGTTCTTCGCCGGGCTCGGCATGAAGATACTCGACGTGTACGGGATGACCGAGACGACGGGCGCCTTCACGACGAACACCCCGACCGCGTTCAAGCTCGGCACCGTGGGCCGGGCCGTCCCCGGCATCGAGGTTAAGATCGCCGACGACGGCGAGATCCTCGCCAGGGGGCCGCTGAACACGCCCGGCTACCTGAACCTGCCCGACCAGACCACCGACCTGCTCGACAAGGACGGCTGGCTGCACACCGGCGACATCGGCACGATCGACGAGGACGGCTTCGTCTCGGTCATCGACCGCAAGAAGGAACTGATCATCACCTCGGGCGGCGAGAACATCTCACCCGCGGCGGTCGAGAATGTCCTGGTCGCCAACCCGCTGATCGGCCAGGCGCTCGCTTACGGCGACCGCCGCAAGTACGTGGTCGCGCTGCTGACCCTGGACGGCGAGGTCGCGCCAGCCTGGGCCAAGGCTCGCGGCATCGAGGCGACGTCGCTGGCAGAACTGGCCGAGAACGAGACGGTGCTCGCCGCCGTCGCCGAGGCCGTCGAGGACGCGAACAAGCACCTGGCCAGGGTCCAGCAGGTCAAGCGCTGGCGGCTGCTGCCGGTCGAGTGGACCGCGGAGAGCGAGGAGCTAACCCCCACGTTCAAGCTCAAGCGCCGGATCATCCACCGCAAGTACGCCGACATCATCGACTCCCTCTACGCAGAATCTCCCGACGCCTGACCCGCCCAGCCGCTGCCCGCCCCAGCTCGCCGCAGGTTGCCGCTGCCCGTCCCAGCTCCCCGCAGGTTGCCGCTGCCCGCCCCAGCTCGCCGCAGGTTGCCGCTGCCCGCCCCAGCTCGCCGCAGGTTGCCGCTGCCCGTCCCAGCTCGCCGCAGGTTGCCGCTGCCCGCCCCAGCTCGCCCTCGGCCGTCCGGCTTGTCCTGGCAGGACCGGCTAGCACGCGCCGTCAGCAGCACAGGCGGGGCGGCCGGGCGGTCCCATCAGGTGGGGCACCCTACTGCTGCGAGAGCGACAGCAGGGTGCCCCACCTGTCCGAGGACGGGCGAGGCGTGGCACGGTAGGGTGCCGCGTGGAGGCGTCTGGGCACCTGGTGGGCTCCCCGGTCTTCAAAACCGGCGGGCGGCGCGCTGCGTCGTCGGCGGGTTCGATTCCCGTCCGCCTCCGCCACCCCACTCCCCGCCGACTGGCCCATCAATGTCCCAAAGGTGGCGCTGGAGCGCCATCGATGTCCCATAGGTGGGCCTTGTGCGGGGCGCGGGGGGGGCTACGGTCCGGGCGGGAACTGCTGCTCTTCGGTCGGGGTCGTCATGGACGTGGTCGTCTCGTTGACGGGCGGGTAACGGGTCTGCCCTGGCGAGTAGGTAACCGTGCCGGGGTTGTTGCCGCCTGGATAGCCGGCCTGCTCGGGGGAGAACGGGTCAGCCGGGTACTGGCTAGGGAACCGCGTGTCACCGCCGACGACGGGCTGCGGTCCGGTCGGAGGGTTCGGCGGGGCCTGGGCCGGCTGGTACGGGTCGAAGACGGAACTGCTCGGCGAGAGACCGACGTTCGCCAGCCCGCCGGGGGCACCGGCATCGCCCAGCTCCCCGAACCTCTCGTGGTCGCGGTGCGCCGCGATCGAGAGCCGCCCGAGCGCGAGCGCGGCGGAAAACACGATCAGCACCCCGACGCCGGCGAAGCTGCCCACGTTGTCCAGGTTGGTCCTGGCCAGCGTCGTGCCGAGGGGGCTGCCGGGCGAATAGGTCGATGCGCTGCCTGTCGCCGCGGCTAGCGCGGCCTGGCCGATCACGAACCACGCGCCGCCCAGGGCGGCGACCACGGCGCACAGCCCGCCGAACCAGCGGCTCCTGGTGAACAGCACGATCAGGCCGGTGAGAAGGACGACGGCGCCAGGGATCAGCGACAGGTAGAGCCTGCTCGTGTTGTAAACCCAGGCCTTGTCCGGTGCGAACCCGAATCGGAAATACGGCCCGATAAACGGTGCCAGACCGCCCCAGGCGCCCAGCAGTACTAGCGCGAGCCCGGACAGACTGCCCCGGCTCCGGGCCATCGGCACGGCACTGGCCATTTCAGCTCCCGCTTTCTCCGCATCTGCTGACTAAGGGTGGCACACCTGCGCGGATAGCGCGTGGTTTGGGATAGCGTTCCGATCCGTGTCTGGTCCGCGCCCCGGCGGTATGGTCACGGTCGTGGACGATGCCCGCCGGATGGTGCCGAGGACTGACGCGGTCATGGCCGATCCGCGTCTTGTTTCTGCCGAGCTTAGACTCGGCCGGCCACTGGTCAGGCATGCGGTGCACCATGCGCAGCGGCTGGCCAGAGACGGCCAGATCGATCCTGAGCAGGTGCCGGACGCCGCGGTCGCCGCGCTCCCGCCGCTCGCGGCCTCGCTCACCCGGGTGCTGAACGCGACCGGCGTGCTGCTGCACACCAATCTCGGGCGGGCGCCGCTGTCGGCGGCAGCCCGCGCCGCCGTGGCTGCCGCCGCCGGCTGCACCGACCTGGAACTCGACCTCGCCTCCGGCCTCAGGGGCAAGCGCGGTGCGGCGATGACGGCGGCGCTGGCCAGCGCGGTGCCGGATGCCGAGGCCGTGCACGTGGTGAACAACAACGCGGCGGCTCTCGTGCTGGCCGCGACGGCACTGGCCGCCGGCCGGGAGATCGTGCTCAGCCGGGGTGAGCTGATCGAGATCGGCGCCGGCTTCAGGCTTCCCGAGCTGCTGGAAAGCACCGGAGCTAGCATCCGCGAGGTCGGCACCACGAACCGGACGACGGTGGCCGACTATCAGGCAGCCATCTCGCCGCGTACCGGATTCATCCTGAAGGTGCACCCGTCGAACTACCGCGTGGAGGGGTTCACGGCCAGCGCGAGCGTCGCCGAGCTTGCGGGCCTCGGCGTGCCCGTTGTCGGCGACATCGGCTCCGGGCTGCTCGCGCCGCATCCGGTGCTGCCCGACGAGCCCGACGCCGCGTCCTGGCTCCGGGCTGGCGCCGCCCTCGTGACCGCGAGCGGCGACAAGCTGCTCGGCGGTCCCCAGGCTGGCCTGCTACTCGGCCGTGCCAGCCTGATCGCCAAGCTGGCACGGCACCCGCTGGCCAGAGCGCTGCGAGTGGACAAGCTGACCGTCGCCGCGCTCGAGGCGACCGTGGCCGGGCCAGCGCCGCCTGTCCTGCAGGCGCTGTCAGCCGACCGCCAGGTCTTGAAGGAAAGGGTGGAAGAACTCGCGCAGCTACTCACCGCCGCCGGGCTCGACGCGGTCGCGACGGATGCGGATGCCGCGGTCGGGGGCGGGGGCGCTCCCGGGGTGAAGCTGGCCAGTGCGGCGGTGAGCCTGCCAGCCGGGCTTGCCGCGCTGTTGCGGTCAGGAGAGCTGGTGCGCACTGGCGCTTACCCGGCGGTGGTCGGCCGGGTAAGCGACGGCCGCCTGCTGCTGGACTTGTACGCGGTCGACCCGGCCGACGACGACGAACTGGCCGCCGCCGTGCTGGCCGCGGCCGGCCCGGGCTGAGCCGCCATGCAGGTGATCGCGACCGCGGGGCATGTCGATCACGGCAAGTCCGCGCTGCTGCGGACGCTGACCGGGATGGAGCCAGACCGCTGGGCCGAAGAGCGCCGCAGGGGCATGACGATCGATCTCGGCTTCGTCTGGATGCGGCTGCCCTCGGGGGAGCGGCTGGCATTCGTCGACGTGCCAGGGCACGCCCGCTTCGTGCCGAACATGCTGGCCGGCGTCGGCCCGGTCCCAGCCGTGCTGTTCGTCGTGGCGGCCGATGGCGGCTGGATGCCGCAGTCGGCCGAGCACCTCGCCGCCATCGACGCGCTCGGCATCACCAGGGGAGTACTCGCGGTGACCCGGGCCGACCTGGCCGATCCCGGGCCCGCTATGGCGCAGGCGAAAGCCGCCATCGGCCGGTCGAGCCTGCGCGACGTCCCGGTAGTCGCCGTCAGCGCGGTCACCGGCAGCGGAGCCGGGGCGCTGATCGCCGAGCTTGGCCGGCTCGCCGGCGATTTGCCCGAGCCCGACCCGGCGGCGCCGGTGCGGATCTGGGCCGACAGGTCGTTCAGCATCTCGGGCGCCGGGACGGTGCTGACCGGCACCCTGCCAGCAGGCACGATCAGCCGGGGGGATGAGCTGCTGCTGACGCCGCTATCACGGCCGGTGCGGGTGCGCGGACTGCAATTGCTCGGCGAGGACGTCGCCGCGGCCAGCGGGGTCTCCCGGATCGCGATCAACCTGCGGGGTATCGAGCCCGGCGACGTCGCGCGGGGGATGGCGCTCGTCCGGCCAGGCGAGTGGACGCTGAGCGGGGTGGTCGACGTGCGGCTGGTGACCGGCCCCGAAGGCGAGCACGGCCGGGCGCGCGAGCTTCCCCGGGTCACGACGCTGCACCTCGGCTCGGCAAGGACTCAGGCCAGGGTGCGGCCGCTGGGCAGTGATCTGGCCCGGCTGACCCTGCACGAGGCGCTGCCGCTGCACGTGGGCGACCGGGTGCTGCTGCGCGATCCTGGTGCCGCAGGCGTGCCGGGGCCTGATGGCGTGCCCGGGCTGGCCGGGGCCGTCGTGCTCGATGTGGTGCCGCCGTCGGTCAGCGGCCGGGGCGCGGCCGCGGCGGCTGCGGCGGAATTGTCCTGCTGGCCAGACCGGCCGGAAGCGGCGCACTTGCTCCGCAGGCACAAGCTCATCCGTTCGGCCGCGTTGCGGGCGATGGGCCTTGGCGATGTTCCTGAGCCCCCAGTGCCTGGCTGGGCGGCCGATCTGCGGTACCTGGAGCAACTCTCGGCCGAGCTGGCCGAGCGAGTCGCGGCTCACCTGGCCAGGGATCCGCTCTCGCCCGGGATGGCGATTGAGGCGGCCCGGGCTGTGCTTCGGCTGCCGGACAGGGAGATCGTGCGGGCGATAACCGTTCACCCTCTCACCATCGAGTCAGGGCTGATCAAGAGCATTCCTCAGGCAGGCTCGTCCGGCGCGTTGCCGCGGGCGCTGGCCAAGCCTGTCGCCGCCGTGCTCGACGACCTGGCCGCAAGCCCGTTCAGCGCCCCGGACGCGGCGCGGCTGCGTGAGCTCGGACTTGACCACCGCGGCATCGCGACGGCCGCGCGGCACGGCGCGCTGCTGCGGATCGCCGATCAGGTCGTGCTGGCGCCCGGCGCGGACGTGGCCGCGGCTTCGGTGCTGGCTGGCTTGCCGCAGCCGTTCAGCGCGGCGCAGGCGCGGGCGGCCCTGCGCACGACCAGGCGCACCCTCATCCCGCTGCTTGAGCACCTGGACAGGCAACGCCTCACGAGGCGATTGCCCGACAACCGCAGAACTGTGCTTGCCCCGGGGGACACCCCCCGGTAAGGCGCCGCGCGGCCCTGCCATTAACTACCCGGGCTAACGTCGCTACCGCACGCGGGAAAATCTGGTTGCGCTCCAGGCGCCTGTCTCAGGCGGGGGCTTGTCGGCCGAGATCCAGCGGGCGATCGCCATGCCGGTCGCCGGGGCGTTGAGTATGCCGGTCCTGAAGTGTCCGGACGTCAGCCAGGCGTTGCGGAGGCCAGGCACCCGGTCGATGACAGGCCGGCCGTCAGGATGCCGCGGCCTGAAGCAGCACCATTTGTGCGAGACACGGACGTCGCGCAAGCCGGGCAGGGCGGCTCGCAGGCCGCCCACGATCGCGTCGATCACCTCGTCGCGGACGACAGGGCTCTCATCGCCGTAGTCCAGCGTGCCGCCCGCGAGCAGCCGGCCGTCCTCCAGCGGAGTCGCTACGGGAACGATGGTGCACGGCAGGTAGATGTTCGCGGGCTCGGTGACGATCAGATGGCCTTTGACGCGGTCGGCGGGGATGTCCAGCTCCAGGCCATCGATGACCGGCGGCTGGCCAGTGGCGAACACCACGGCGCCCGGGCTGATCTCGCCTGCCGAGGTAGTGACCGACTCGATCCGGTCGCCGCGGGTGGTGACCGCGGTAGCGGCGACGCCGGTGCCGACCGAAGGCAGCCCGTCGGCGAGGCCGATGATCGCGCGCAGCGGGTTAATCCTGGCCTGATGCCTGATCAGCGCTCCGCCGAGGTGCCAGGCGAGCCCGGGTACCAGCGCGGCGATCTTGGTGGCGTCCAGCCACTCGACGTTCTTGGGCTGGTGCGCGGCCAGCCCGCCGGGATCGGGCGCGAGGCCGATCCAGTCAAGTTCCACCAGGCCGAGTCCGCCTGGGGTGATTTGATCCAGGTAACGCCACCGTTCCAGGCTGGCCCGCTCCAGGTCGACGAAGGTTTCCGGGTCACTCCACTGGTGCGGTTCGGGCACCAGCAGGCCGGTAGCGCCGCCAGTAGCCCCCGAGCCAAGCCGGCCGGCGTCGATAAGCTGCACCGAGCCGAGCTTGGCGTCGGTGACGGCCGCTGCTGTCGCGACGCCGAGCATTCCGCCGCCGATGACGAGCACGTCGGGCCTTCGATCAGCGATGAAGCCAGCGTCACGGCCGAGCATCGCCCGCTGATCAATGGTCAGCTGATCGCGCCAGATCGCGCCGGTCACGGTCATGGGCGCCGTCCTGTTCGGTGCATGGCACTCACAATAGGCCGCTGGGGAACGAATCTGCCCTCGCGACGCTTGTAGTGTGAGCGGGGGAGCCAGACCGTGGTAAGCAGGCGTGATAAGTAAGCTAGGTGAGCACGGGGTAACCGTGTGGCGCGTGAGGAGGTGGTGATCATTCTCACCGACTCCTATGGCCGGGTCGCCACCGATTTGCGCGTGTCGCTGACGGATCGCTGCAATCTGCGCTGCACCTACTGCATGCCAGCCGAAGGTCTCGACTGGCTGCCGAGCGCGGATCAGCTCACCGACGACGAGCTGATTCGCTTGCTCGACGTCGCGGTGCGGCGCCTTGGGGTCACCGAGGTGCGGTTCACCGGCGGGGAGCCTTTGCTGCGCCGCGGCCTGACCGGCATCGTGGCGCGGACCGCGGCGCTTGAGCCCCGGCCGGAGATCTCGGTCACTACCAATGGCATCGGGCTCGCCCGGCTGGCAGGGCCGCTCCACGATGCCGGGCTCGACCGGGTCAATGTCTCGCTTGACACCCTCGACGCCGAGACATTCAAGCGGCTGGCCAGGCGCGACCGGCTGGCCGACGTGCTCGCCGGGCTCGAGGCCGCCGCCGCGACCGGGCTCGCCCCGGTCAAGGTCAACGCGGTACTGATGCGCGGCCTCAACGAGGGTGAGGCGGCCGGGCTGCTGCGGTTCTGCCTGGATCGCGGGTACCTGCTGAGGTTCATCGAGCAGATGCCGCTCGATGCTCAGCACGGCTGGCGCAGGGAAAACATGGTGACGGCCGACGAGATCCTGGCCGCGCTGTCGGCCGAATTCGAGCTGACCGCCGATGATCCGGCTGATCGCGGGTCGGCGCCGGCGGAAGCGTTCCTGGTGGACGGGGGGCCGGCGCGAGTGGGCGTGATCGGTTCGGTCACCAGGCCCTTCTGCGGTTCGTGCGACCGGGTCAGGCTGACCGCCGACGGGCAGGTGCGGAACTGCCTGTTCGCCCGTGAGGAGTCTGACCTGCGGGCGCCGTTGCGTTCTGGTGCCTCCGATGAAGAGCTGGCCGAGCGGTGGCGGCTGGCTGTCGCTAGCAAGCTGCCCGGCCATGGCATCAACGACCCTGGATTCCTGCAGCCCGCCAGGCCGATGTCGGCTATCGGCGGCTGAGCGGGCGCGAGTGGCTGGGCCGGCGGGAGCGGCTGGGCCGGCCGGGGTGGCTGGGCTGGCCGGGGTGGCTGGGCCGGCCGGGGTGGCTGGGCCGGCCGGGGTGACTAGGTCGTCGAAGGTGGCTGGGCTGGCCGGAGTGACTGGGTCGGCCGGGGTGGCTGGGCCGGCCGGGGCGACTGGGGTAGCTGGTGTGGCTGGGCCGGCCGGGGTAGCTGGGCTGGCGGGAGTGGCCGGGGTGGCTGGGCCGGCGGGGGTGGCTGGCGAGCTTGAGTGGTCTCTGGCCGCGATAGTGCTGGCCGGCGGCCGGGCGCGAAGGCTCGGGGGCGCCGACAAGCCGGCGCTCCGGATCGGCGGACGCTCGCTGGTTGCCACCGTCGTTCGTGCGGCGACGGCGGCGGGTGCGGGCCGCGTCGTTGTAGTGGGTGAGGACCGGCCTGGGCTGGCCGCCGAACTAGGCGTGCATCCGGTCAAGATCGACTTCACTCGCGAGCAGCCGCCGGGCGCGGGTCCAGTAGCCGCGCTGGACGTCGGCCTCCGGCTAGTCACCGAGCACTCGGTGCTATTGCTGGCTGCCGACCTGCCCTTCCTGACCGCCGACCAGTTGCGTGAACTGCTCGCCGTTGGAGCTGGCGCGGTGCTCGTGGACGATCACGGTGAGCCGCAGTGGCTGAGCAGTTGCTGGCCTGCGGACTTGCTCCGGACTGCGGTCGCAGGCTATGGGGGCTCCTCGCTCCGTGGCGTGCTCGGCCCGCTCCCGCACGCCCGCGTCAAGGCCACGACCGCGGTCGGCCAGCCGCCTTACTGGCTGGACTGCGACACCCCAGCTGACGTCGAGACAGCCCGCCGCTGGGCTCGCGCCCCCGGCCGCAGCTAGGCAGCAACATCAATGCGTGAATCGACACTCGATTCCTAACATCGATCCCCGTAGCAACATTGTTCGGGCGTTTACGGCAATACCCGCATGGGTCACACCGGCCGCAGCCGTCGCGGGTTCCGGAGCCGATGAGCGACCCGATGTTTAGGCTCGCGCGAAGATTTCAGCGCACATCCCGGGCAGCACGGCAACGAACTGGTCGCCGGCGATGCCGGCGGTAGCATCGGACGCGTGGCGTGGCAACCCATTCCGTGAATCGCCTTTGACGGGCACGATCTGGATGCGATGATCCGTTTCTGGTCTGAGTTGCCGCGGCAGGGACCCTCAAGGCCGGAGCATGCCCGCGAGCCTGGCTGACCCGATAGGAGTCTGGAGCGACTATGACCGTGCTCGCCAACTGGATCGCCGCTGTCTGCGCCGACCTGGGCATCGACCGGAGTGCCGTGGATGAGCGGGTGATACTCGACCTTGCCCGCGATGCGGCGCATCGAGTCGACCGGCCCGCTGCTCCTGTGACGGCGTTCCTGCTTGGGGTCGCAGTCGGCACCGGGCAGCCACTGGCCCTTGTGGCCGAACGCCTCACCGCTCTCACCGCCGCCTGGCCGCCTCCGTCCGAGTCCAGCTAGGCCCGCCGGCGTCGGGCGCGGCTTTGTCCGCGTCGGGCTGGGGTATGGGCCCGTCCGCGTCCGGCTAGGCCATACGCCCGGCCTGAGTTCGTTCTGGGAGGCGGGTCCTCGCCTGTCGCAGGGTTCTCGTCGACGTTCCGGGAGGCTTGTCGGGCTTTGAGGGGAGTGTTTCTCTGTTGTGGAGATTTTTCGTCGTAGAGCAAGAAAATCCTCCATAACACGACAATCCTCCACGGCAACGGGAGGGACTGCCGCCGCAGTCTCATAGCCTTGCCTTAAGATGGCTATCGATATATCGTTAACGTATCTAGACAGTACAAAGACGAGTGGAGATAGTAATGCACGATCATGATGATGGCGCTCGATGGCATGACCCTGAGTTCGGCGGGCCCGAGTTCGGCGAGGCTGAGTTCTGCGGGCCTAAGTTCGGCGGGATGGGCTTCCGCGCGGTTCGCGGCGGGCATCACGGGCACCATTGCGGCCACGGCCAGCATGGTCACCGCGAAGCTCCCGGCGAGCACAGCGGTCAGGGCGGTCCGGGTGTTCCGGGCGGTCAGGGTGTTCCGGGCGGTGCGGGCGGTCCCGGTGTTCCAGGCGGTCAGGGTGTTCCGGGCGGTGCGGGCGGTCCCGGTGTTCCGGGCGGTCCCGGTGTTCCCGGCGGTCCCGGTGTTCCGGGTGTTCCGGGTGTTCCTGGCGGTCCTGGCGGTCCTGGCGTCTCTGGCATGTCGGAGGCGCCTGGCATGCCGGGATCTTTTGGCGGGCCAGCCGGCGTTGGCTGGCGTGGCGGGTCGGGATGGCGCGGCAGTTCTGGCTGGCGGGGCGGGCCTGGCGAATTTGGCGGTTACCGGCGCCGTGGCGGCCGCGCGAAGCGCGGCAACGTGCGGGCGGCGGCGCTCGCGCTGCTGGCCGAAGAGCCGATGAACGGCTATCAGATCATTCAGGCGATCAGCGAGCGGAGCGGGGGTCTGTGGCAGCCAAGCCCCGGCTCGGTTTATCCCGCGCTCGCTCAGCTTGAGGACGAGAACCTCATCGCACTGCAGGACGCCCAGGGCGGCGTGCGCAGGGCTTACGAGCTCACCGGCGAGGGCCGTGCGTACGTGGCGGAGCACGCGGACGAGCTCAACGCTCCGTGGTCGGCAATGTCTGGTGCCGCCCGTGCCGCTCACGACATGCGCTCTCTGGTGCACCAAGTGCACCTGGCGGCCTTTCAGGTGATGAGCGCGGGTACCGGCGAGCAAGTGAGCAAGGCGCAGATGGTCCTGAGCCAGGCCCGGCGCTCGCTTTACCGCATCCTCGCGGATGAGCCAGCAGCGGAGACCGGCGGAACGCCAGACGGTATCGACGACGCTACTCCGGGCGACTAAAGCATAAGCGATCGGTGTCGCGGGCGCCGAAGTCGGCCAGGTAACGGCAAAAAAGCCCGGCACGAACTCGTGCAGGGCCTGCGGTTGCGCACCAAGCAATTGTCGCGGCATTTCCTGGCGCCTAACCCGTAACGCTGGCGCCTAACCCGTAACGTTTGCCGTCAGGACCGGGACAAGATCGCGCCGCCTAGGCCGGAACGTCGAACTGATCGGTGAAGTCGGCGGGCGAATTGGCGGCGCCGTGAGTGCTGAGAAGTCCTAGGCGCCGGCAAAAGACATCGTCATAAAAAAGGGCGACGCCGGGTGGCTACGGGGGCAAACCACCCGGCGTCGCGATCATCGGCGCTCCGACGGGGGCCCGGAACGCCGGCACGGTGCCCCAGCGGGGGACCAGAGCACCGGTAAGCATGTTACACCGAACCTCCCCCATGTGCGTCAAGAGCGGATTAGAAGCGAATCTGGGGATCGAGGCTAGCTAGTACCGGCCGGCTTCGCCGTTTTGCGTCCAACATTGGTGCCTAGCTGCTCCGTTACGAAGAAACACGCCGGTGCTGTCCGGTGTGCGTGAAGGATCCGACTCAGGTGGCGCGCCGCAAAATCAGTTGTCGTCATGGCCGGGAGGGCTGTCCGGCCCGCGACTTTCCGCAGGCTTACGGTAACGCTCAGGTAGATTCGGCTCGTACGCTCTGAAGTCAGACGCCGTGGTGGGATTGCGGCTGTTGGCGACGACGACCGCGAAATAGGGCAGCCCGATAGCGCCAGCCGCCGGAATCACGGTGAGCCAGCCCGCGTGGTTGAGAAACGCCACGACCGTGATCACGAAGCACAGCACCCTGATGCCCATCATGATCAGGTACCTGCGCTGCCGCTGGCTGATCTCGGCTGAGCGCGACTGCGGCGCCTCGGTAACGAGGTAGGCCGGATCCCGGCGTCCGCTGTGACGACTTCGCACACTTCCACGTTAAGCGCCAACGCAAGGGCGCGCTAATTCGCATGTCTCGGTCACTGTCAGTGGTAGTGGTAGCAGTGCGGCACCCACGCCGGACCGACTACCAGGAGACAGGCGATGACTGACCGGACCTACCGCATCACCGAGATCGTCGGCACCTCGCCGGAGAGCGTCGACACCGCAATACGCAACGGCCTCCACCGGGCGGCGCAGACGCTGCGGCATCTGGACTGGTTCGAGGTCACGGAGATCCGCGGACAGCTTGACGGCTCCGAAATCGCGCACTTTCAGGTCGGCATGAAGGTGGGGTTCAGGCTCGAGGACTCCTGAGCCGGCACGCGGCCCGGCGCCCGGCCTGTCTGCCATACTTGCGCGGGACACTCTAGCTACGCGCGGAGGTGGGAGATGGGCCGATCCGTCCTGGTGACCGGCGGGAACCGGGGTATCGGGCTGGCCATCGCCCGCAGGCTGTCCGCCGCGGGCGACAGTGTGACGATCACATCCCGTTCAGGCGAAGAAATCGAGGGCCTCACAGTAGCGACGGCCGACGTCAGGGACGCGACCGCGGTCGACGAGGCGTTCGCGGTAGCCGAGGCCGCGCACGGCCCGGTCGAGGTGGTCGTCGCCAACGCCGGCACGACAAGCGATCAGCTGCTGGCGCTGATGTCGGAGGAAGCGTTCACGAGCGTGGTCGATACGAACCTGTCCGGTGCCTACCGGGTCGCCAAGCGGGCGGTCAGGCCGATGATCAGGCTGCGCCGCGGGCGGATTATCTTTATTTCTTCGGTCGTCGGCATGCTCGGCTCGGCCGGCCAGGCGAACTACGCCGCGTCCAAGGCAGGCCTGATCGGCATGGCCAGGTCGCTCGCCAGGGAACTCGGCAGCCGCAACATCACCGTCAACGTGGTCGCGCCGGGATTCGCCGACACGGACATGACCGCGGAGCTGACGCAGGAGCGCAAGCAGGCGATCCTGGCCGGCATCCCGCTCGGACGTACCGCGTCGGCCGATGAGGTCGCCGGGGTCGTGCAGTTCCTCGCCGGGCCCGATGGCGCTTATATCACCGGCGCCGTAATCCCGGTGGACGGCGGTCTCGGCATGGGCCACTGAGGTGCCAGGCGTTAATCGCCCCGGCAGCCGGTTTGCTGTAATAAGCCACATAGAGAACGGATGGTGGGCAATGGGTCTCCTCGACGGTAAGCGAGTCTTGGTGGCCGGCGTGCTCACCGATTCCTCGATCGCTTTCCACGTCGCGAAGATCGCGCAGCAGCAGGGCGCGACCGTGGTGCTGACTGGATTCGGGCGGCTCAGCCTGGTCGAGCGGATCGCCAGGCGGCTGCCAGACCCGCCGCCGGTGCTCGAACTCGACGTCACCAACTCTGAGCAGCTGGCAACGCTGGCAGACCGCGTCAGCGAGCACGTCGACCGGCTCGACGGCGTCGTGCACGGCATCGCCAACGCACCGGCTAACGCTCTCGGCGGTAATTTCCTTAATACGGAGTGGTCAGAAGTTTCGGCCGCGCTGCACGTTTCTACCTATTCGTTCAAGGCACTAGCTATGGCGGCCCTGCCGCTCATGAAAGAGCATGGCGGGTCGATCGTCGGAATGGACTTCGACGCGTCGCGCGCCTGGCCCACGTATGACTGGATGGGCGTCGCTAAGGCTGGGCTTGAGTCCTGCTCCAGGTACCTGGCGAAGTATCTGGGCCAGTACCAGATCAGGGTCAACCTGATGTCAGCCGGGCCGCTGCGCACCATGGCGGCCAAGTCGATCCCAGGCTTTGAGCAGTTCGAGGCGATGTGGGACGGGCGCGCCCCGCTCGGCTGGGATCTGGGTAACCACGAGCCCGCGGCCAGGGCGTGCGTGGCGCTCCTCAGTGACTGGTTCCCGGCGACCACCGGCGAGATCGTGCATGTCGACGGCGGCGTTCACGCACTGGGTGGCTAGTCCGGGCGGTTAAGCCCGTAATGCAAACGATCTTTGATAGCGATACGGGATCGGCTGGTTGCTAAGAGTTGATTCGGCAGTTGGCAACCCGCTCGCCGCCCCGAAGTTGAACGGGACTTCGGCTGGTCTTCGGTACCCCTTCGACCCCGCATCGATAACAAGTTGTGACAGTTTCGGCCTAGGAACGCTACAACTTGGAATCTACGCTTCCCGTGACCCTCGATGCAGGCTCACCGGTCATCTTTGACGGTGCACCTCCGCTCAGGGCCGCGAAAACACTAGAGGCGGCGGGCGAGTCGCTCGGCTGCGGAGTATCAGTGCGGACCGTCGTGGTCCGGCTCAGGCCGGGCCTGTGGTCCGCACATGATCCAGGAGGATTGAAGATGACATTTGCCCGTACGGCCACGAAGATGGCGGTTCTTACCGTCGTCGGCGTGACCGCGCTGGCCGCCTGCGCGAAGAGCAGCACGACCAGCACCAAGCAGTCTTCGGTCAGCAGCTATAAGGGGATCCCGCTGCCGGCCAAGACCCACAAAGCCGGCGGTACGGTGACCTTCGGCATGGCCGCAGGGGCAACGCCCACCTGGATCCTGCCGATTACGCCAGGCGCCAACTCGTCGGTGTACACCGCGAGCTACTTCCAGAACCTGTTCTGGAAGCCGCTGTGGTGGACCCCGTCAGGTGACACGCTGAGCGTCGACTACGGCCTGAGCCTTGCCGGCAAGCCGGTCTTCAGCAACAGCAACAAGACCGTAACCATCCACATGAAGACCAACTACAAGTGGTCGAACGGCAAGCCGGTCGACGCCCAGGACCTGGTCTTCATGATCGACCTGGTCAACGCGGCGGTCAAGATCAGCCCTGCCAACTACGGCAACTTCTCGCCTGGCTTCTTCCCGCAGAACGTGGTCAGCGCGAAGGCCACCAGCCAGTTCACGCTGCAGATAACCTTCAACAAGCCCTACAACCCCGGCTACCTGTTCTACAACCAGCTGCTGCTGCTGCAGCCGCTGCCCGCCGCCGCGTGGGACATCGACAAGCCAGGCGGCAAGCCGGTTGACTACACGACGCTCTCCGGTGCGGAGAAGATCTACAAGTTCCTCTCTGCCCAGTCGGCGAAGCTGGCGACCTACGCGACCAACCCGCTGTGGCAGGTCGTGGACGGTCCGTTCAAGCTGACCGCGTTCAACCCCAGCACCGACGCCAACACCATGGTGCCGAACCCGGCTTACAGCGGTACGAAGCCCTCCATCAGCAAGTTCCAGGAAGTGGCCTTCACCTCCGACGACGCCGAGTACAACGCGCTGCGCTCTGGCCAGCTGACTGTCGGCCTGGTTCCGTCGACCGACTACCCGCAGATCCCGACGCTGCGCAAGCAGGGCTTCAACGTCTTCGGCTTCCCCGACTTCGGCTGGGACTACCTGCTGTTCAACTTCAAGGACAAGACTGACAACTGGAACAAGGTCATCGGCCAGCTCTACATCAGGCAGGCTCTGGCCCACCTGGTGGACAACGCTGGTTACGTGTCCGGTGTCTTCCACGGCTACGCGGCGAACGCTGACGGCCCGGTTCCCCCGGTTCCGGTGAGCCCGTTCACCCCGGCGAACGCGACCAAGCCGGTCTACCCGTTCAGCATCCCCGCGGCTAAGTCCCTGCTGGCCAAGCACGGCTGGAAGGTCGTCGGCGGCGTGCAGACCTGTGAGTCGGCGACCTTGTGCGGCGCTGGCGTTCCCAAGGGCCAGAAGCTGGCCTTCACGCTGGTCTACAACAACGGCTCGCCGGCCATCACCGCTGAGGACACCGCGCTGGCGTCCGACGCCAAGCAGGCTGGCATCAAGATCACCCTGGTCGGCAAGTCGTTCAACTTCATCCTGCAGAACTACTACAACGTCGCCGCCCCGGCCAACGTCAACAAGTGGGAAGCCGAGGACTTTGGCGGATTCACCACCTCGCTCTACCCGACGACGAACACCGTCTTCAACACCGATGGCACGTTCAACATCGGCTCCTACAGCGACCCCAAGGCCGACCAGCTGATCCACAACTCGGTCTTCGGGCCGGATGCCTCAGCGGTGAAGACCGAGGCCGCTTACATCGCCACCAACCTGCCTGGCCTGTTCCAGCCGGACGCCGACCACGTGTACGCGTGGAAGAAGAACCTGTCCGGTCCGCAGTCCTCGTTCTGGGAGCTGACGCAGTTCTCGGCCAGCCCAGAGCTGTGGTACTTCAGCAAGTAAGCAACTGACAGAAGTTCGATGCCTGCCGGTAGCCTTTCCGGCTGCCGGCAGGCATCCTGTCAACAAGGCACTTTTCCCGGTCCTCGCCAGATCGGCATGGATCCGCCGGGTCTGTGCCAGACAGCGCCGTAACCACAGCGTTGACAAATACAGTGTTCGCGAGCCACGGAGCCGAACCGGACAGCGGCGTCAAGGGTTAGCGGTGATTAGGTCCACAAGGAGAGCGCGGAGATGACCACATACCTACTCCGCCGGGCGGCATCGTCTGTGATCATTCTGTTCGGCATCTCGATCCTCGCGTTCTGGATGCTGCACGTGATCGGCGGGCCGCCTGGCCGCGCCGTTCTCGGCCTGCGAGCCCCGCAGGCCGCCGTCAATGTCTGGGACCAGCAGCACGGTTTCGACCGGCCGCTGCCCGTACAGTACCTGAGCTACGTAGGGCAGCTGCTGCACGGCAACCTGGGCCAGTCCTACAAGCAAAACCAGTCCGTTGACACGGTACTCGCCGAGCACGCGCCGATCTCTGCCTACCTGAGCGGCTCGGCGCTGGTCCTGGCGATCCTCATCGCGTTCCCCGTCGGCATCTTCCAGGCGGTTAAGCGCAACACGGTCGGCGACAACGTCGTGACCACTGCCGCGTTCGTCACCTACTCGATGCCGGTCTTCCTGCTCGGCCTCCTGCTCATCCAGATCTTCGCGATCACGCTCAACATCTTCCCTGTGGGCGCGTCGGCCTCGGTCAGCCAGAATAGCTCGCTGATCGGCGCGATCACCGATCCCAGGGCAATGGTGCTTCCCGTTGCGACGCTGACACTGGTCTCAGTCGCGAACTACTCCAGGTTCATGCGCTCGTCCGCGCTTGACGCCCTGGCCCAGGATTACATCAAGGCAGCGCGGGCGAAAGGCCTGCCCGAACGGCTAGTCCTGGTCAGGCACCTGGTCAGGAACGCGTGCCTGCCGATGCTCACCCTGATCGGCCTCAGCATTCCCGCCCTCCTCGCCGGCAACCTGATCACCGAGCAAGTCTTTAACTATCCGGGCCTCGGGAACATGTTTATCAACGCGCTGCAAAACGAGGACTACCCGATCCTTCTTGCCTACACCCTCATGGGCGGTGTGCTCACCGTCATAGGCAACTACATCGCGGACATCGCGCTCACCGTTGCGGACCCGCGGATCAGGCTGGCATAACCGGCCGGGAGGCTTGACATGTTCAGGGAATCTGAAACCCTACCCCCTCCGACAGTGACTTCCAGCGGGCTGCTCGTCGCCGAAGGCGGCGAGGTCAGCGTCATCCAGAGCGGATGGCGGCTCGGCCTGCGGGCGTTCGCGCAAAACCGGCTGGCCGTCATCGGTGTCGGGCTGCTGGTCTTCTTCGTGCTCTTCTGCTGGCTCGGCCCGTTCTTTTACCACGGCGACGTCGCCGTGGCCAATATCCTCGAGGCCAATAGCCCGCCGGTGGCGGGTCATCCGCTCGGCACCGACGGCACGGGCTTCGACGTAGTCGCCCAGCTTATGACTGGCGGCCGGGCATCGCTGGAGATCGGACTGCTCGCCGCCGCTATCGCGACGATCGTGGGCACGCTCTGGGGCGCCATCGCCGGCCTGTCCGGCGGTGTCATTGACGGCGTCATGATGCGGATCGTCGACGTCATCTTGTCCATACCGCTGCTGTTCGTCATCCTCATCGTCGGCGCGAAGTGGGGCTCGAACGTAGTGAGCCTGGCCATCATCATCGGAGTCTTCTCGTGGCTGGCTCCCGCCCGGCTGGTCAGGGGTGAGGTACTCACGCTGCGCGTGCGCGACTTCGTTGCCGCCGCCCGGGCCGCTGGCTCTGGCCGCTCCAGGCTCGTGCTGAGGCACCTCATCCCCAACGCGCTCAGCGTGGTCGTGGTGAACATCACCTTCCAGATAGCTGACGCCATCCTGCTGGTTTCCTACCTCGGGTTCCTCGGCTTCGGGCTCAACTTTCCCGTGTTCGACTGGGGCGACATGCTCTCGAGCGGCACTCAGAACCTGCTGAACGGCTACTGGTGGGAAATCTATCCCGTCGGCGCCTGCATCGTGCTCGCGGTCATGGCCATGAACCTGATCGGTGACGCGCTCCGTGACGCACTCGACGTCCGGCTGCGCCGCCGGTAACGCCCTCGGTCCCCCTACTTAGCCACATCCCCAACTAGGAGCACTCGTGGCCCCTGTCCTGGAGATCAAGGATCTCTCCACTCACATCAAGCAGAGCACCACCACAATTCAGGCTGTCGGCAACGTCGATTTGCATCTGGATCCTGGCGAAACGCTCGGCCTGGTCGGTGAGTCCGGCTGCGGCAAGTCGATGACCGGACTTTCGATCATGGGCCTGCTCCCGCCAGGCGGTCAGGTCGTCGGCGGCTCGATCAAGCTCGAGGACAGAGAGCTGGTCGGGCTGCCGGAGCGCGAGCTGCGCAAGGTGCGCGGCAACGAGATAGCGATGATCTTCCAGGACCCGCTGACCTCGCTTGACCCGACTAAGTCAATCGGCTCCCAGGTCGCCGAGCCGGTGATCCTGCACCGCGGTGTCACTAAGAAAGAGGCGCTCGACCGGACGATCGAGGTGCTTTCCCTGGTCGGCCTGCCGCGCCCGCAGGAGCGGCTCTCGGACTACCCGCATCAGCTTTCCGGCGGCCTGCGGCAGCGCGTCATGATCGCCATGGCGCTGTCCTGCGAGCCCAAGGTGCTGATCGCGGACGAGCCGACGACTGCGCTCGACGTGACCATCCAGGCGCAGATACTCGACCTGCTCGATGACCTCAAGACCCGCCTGCACATGGCGATGCTGCTGATCACCCATGACATGGGCGTCATCGCCGGCCACGCCGACCGGGTCAACGTGATGTACGCGGGCCGCCTGGCCGAGACCGCAGAGACCTCGAACCTCTTCGCCCACATGCATCACCCGTACACCCAGGCGCTGCTTGCCTCGATCCCGAGGCTGGTCCAGGACCGCAACCAGCAACTGCTGAACATCCCCGGCCTGCCGCCCGACCTCGGTCACCCGCCGGCCGGCTGCCGGTTCGCCGCCCGGTGCAGCAAGGTCACCGACAAATGCCGGGCCGAAGAGCCGCCAATGATCGGCGAGACGGCTGAGCACCTGTACGCGTGCTGGCACCCGGTCGACGGCCCGCTGGCTGCCGACGACATCGAAGTCGCCGCTAGGGCGGCCAGGCAAGCTCAGGCCGCCGCTGGCGTGGAGGTGATCGCGCCGACCGCGGTCACGTCAGACCCGGTGGCCCTGGTCGAGGACAGGGCACCCGCACCGGGTACCGACGGTGCCGCCCTGCTTGAGATCAGGGAACTGGTCAAGGAATTCCCGGTGACCGCGGGCATCCTGCAGCGCTCGGTCGGCTCGGTCAAGGCCGTATCCGGCGTCTCGTTCACGGTGTCCGCGGGCGAGACGTTCGGTCTCGTCGGTGAGTCAGGCTGCGGCAAGACCACGCTCGGCCGGATGATAGTAGCCCTTGAGCATCCGACCTCGGGGCAGGTAACGCTCCACGGCACTGACATCTCCAAGCTCAAGGGCAGCGAGTTGCGTCGGCGGCGCCGTGACCTGCAGCTGATGTTCCAGGACCCGTACAGCTCGCTCGACCCTCGGATGCGAGTGGGCGCGATCATCAGGGAGCCGCTGACCATCCAGGGCATCGGCAGCCGCAAGGAGCAGGAGGGCCGGGTCTTCGAGCTGCTCGGCGAGGTCGGCCTGCCGAGGAACGCGGTCGAGCGGTTCCCGCACGAGTTCTCAGGCGGTCAGCGCCAGCGCATCGGACTCGCCCGTGCCCTGACCTTGAACCCGCAGGTCATCGTGGCCGACGAGCCAGTCAGCGCGCTTGACGTCTCGATCCGCGCCCAGGTGCTCAACCTGATGAAACGACTGCAGGGCACGCACGGGCTGACCTACGTAGTCATCTCGCACGACCTCGCGGTGGTCAAGTACATGGCCGACCGGATCGCGGTAATGTACCTCGGCAAGCTGGTCGAGCTCGGCACAGGCGACGACATTTACCAGCGTCACGCGCATCCCTATACCGCTGGCCTGATCGGCGCCATTCCGGTTCCCGACCCGCCGATTGCCAGGGCGCGGCACCAGATCGGCATCTCCGGCGAGCTGCCCAGCCCGCTGAACCCGCCATCTGGTTGCCGGTTCCGCACCAGGTGCCCGCTCGCGCAGGAGATCTGCTCGGTCGAAGAACCGCAATTGCGGTCCTTCGGGCACGGGCATATCGCCGCCTGTCACTTCCCGCTGCAGTCACCGGCGGGAGAGTCGGCGGCGGCTTCAGCGGCGGCCAAGACGGCATGAGTGGTACAGGCTGGCGGCACCGGCGTGCCGCCAGCCTGTACCACCCGGCCAATCGCTTGTGCACATAGCGGTTTCGCTCGATACTTGCTGCTAAGCGCGTTGCGCTGGCACGCCAGGCTGCACAAGGAAGATCAGGCCTGGATGGTGCCAGAGCTCGGTTCGACCAACGGGACCAGGCTTAACGGCTGGCTGGTCATCAGGGGCGCGCAAATTCGGCCAGGTGACCAGGTCTCGCTCGGCATGGTCACCTACGTGACCACCGATGGCCCGGCCGCTTAGGCCCTGAAGGTCACCGGCTGCCGGCAAGTGGCCGTAGAGTCGGTGCGTGACGTTGGTCCTTGTGGTACGACATGGCCTCACGGCGGCAACTGGGTCGGCGCTTACCGGGCGGACGCCCGGGATCTCGCTCGATGACAGAGGCCGCGCCCAGGCTGCCGCGGTGGCGGCGCGACTCGCCGACGTGAGGCTCGATGCGATCCTGTCGAGCCCGCTCGAGCGCTGCTTCGAGACCGCGCAGGCGATCGCGGCCGCCCAGAAGCCTGCCGAGCCAGAAATCCAGACCGACGACCGGTTCATCGAGGTCGGTTACGGCGACTGGACCGGCAAGTCGCTCCGCAAGCTATCCCACGAGCCGCTCTGGCGGGTCGTGCAGGCACATCCGAGCGCGGTCACGTTCCCCGGCGTGGGCGGCGAGGCGCTCGCCGATGTGCAGCGCCGCGCGATCGGCGCGATCAGGGAGTGGAATGCCAAGCTCGGGCCCGAAGCTACGTACCTGATCTGCTCGCATGGTGATGTGATCAAATCCGTGCTGGCCGATAGCCTTGGCCTGCACCTCGATTTGTACCAGCGAATCGTCGTCGATCCCTGCTCGCTCAGCGTCATGCGCTTCACGCCGCTGCGTCCGTTCGTAGAGCGGATGAATGACACCGGCGGGAGCGTGGCGGCGCTGATCAGACCTGACAAGACCCGGGCCGGGAGCTCAGCGCTGCGGCCTGGTGATGCGCCCGTTGGCGGTGGCGCGGGAGGATAGGTTCATGCCGGTCTACACGTATGATCCGCCGGACAGGTTCGTGGCCGGAACCGTCGGCCAGCCTGGTGAGCGCACCTTCTACCTGCAGGCGACTGGCGGTGGCAGGGTCACCAGCGTCGCGCTGGAGAAGGGTCAGGTTAGCCAGCTGGCTGAGCGTCTCGACGAGTTGCTGGACGAAGTACGCAGGCGTACGGGCGCCTCGGCGTCGATTCCGGCGAGCGCACCGGACTCGCTCGCTGACGACGGCCCGCTCGATCAGCCGCTGATGGAGGATTTCAGGGTCGGTGCCATCGCGCTCGCCTGGGACGGAGACACCGAACGCGTGATCATCGAGGCCCAGGAACTCAGCGAGGAGCCGATTGAGCCGCTGACCGAGGACCTCCCCGACGACGGGCCGGCGATCTTGCGCGTCACGATCACCGCGGCAGCCGCGCGTGCCTTCGCCAAGCGGGCGATGCAGGTAGTTGTCGCCGGGCGACCGCCATGTCCGCTCTGCGGACTGCCGCTCGACGCATCGGGTCACGTTTGCCCCCGCCAGAACGGACACAGGATTGGCCGCAACTGAACCATCGCCTGACCGGCCCAGTGCCCGCTCGCGTGACCGGTCCGCACGCTCTGGCGAGCAGGACATGATCAGCGAGGACGTCGCTATCGCGCTGCTCACTGACGGCGAGCTCACGATCGAGGGACGCCTCGCTGAAGCTTCCAACGCCACGTTGTACTGCACGATCGCCGACGGCGAACGCGAAGCAGCCTGCGTCTACAAGCCGGTCGCCGGCGAACGGCCGCTGTGGGACTTCCCGCACGGCACGCTGGCCGGCCGCGAACTCTGCGCGTACCTCGTCTCACGTGCCTCTGGCTGGGACATCGTGCCGCCGACGGTCTACCGGGACGGGCCGTTCGGTCCCGGCATGTGCCAGCTATGGATCGATTCTGATCCAGCCGTCGACCTGGTCGCGCTGGCGCGGAGCGGCAAGAACGCGGGCCTGCGGGCCATGGCCGTGTTCGACGCGGTCATCAACAATGCGGACAGGAAGATCGGGCACCTCCTGCCGACCCAGGAAGGCCACCTCTACGGCTGCGACCACGGCGTATGCTTCGCCGAGGAGTACAAGCTGCGCACCGTGTTGTGGCAGTGGCGCGGCGACCCGCTCACCAACACGGACACCGCGGCGCTGACCCAGCTTTCTGACCAGGTTACCGATGGTGACCTGCTAGCCGATCTCGGCCAGTGGCTCACCGAAGACGAGGTCGAAGCGACCCGGCTCAGAATCGACCTGCTCCTGCAGCACCGCGTGCACCCGTACCCGCCAGACGACTGGCCCGCCGTCCCCTGGCCCCCGATCTAGACCGGGTATCGCGACCTTTGCGAAGCCGGAGACTACCTGGCGCCGCCGTGCTCGCCGCGCCTGCGCAGGTAGCGCTCGAACTCGCGGGCGATCGCGTCGCCGCTGGCCTCAGGCAGGTCGGTGGCGTCCTTGGCCTCCTCAAGCGCTCGCACGTAGTCGGCGACCTCAGTGTCCTGCTCGGCCAGTTCGTCGACTCCGCGTTCCCAGGCGCGTGCCTCGTCGGGCAGGTCGCCGAGCGGCATCGGGGCGTCGAGTATGTCCTCGACGCCGCGGAGCAGGGCGAGCGTCGCCTTCGGGCTCGGCGGCTGGGCCACGTAGTGCGGTACGGCGGCCCAGAGCGAGACGGCGGCGATGCCTGCCTCGGTGCAAGCGTCCTGCAGCACACCGACGATGCCGGTCGGTCCCTGGTAGTCGACCGGGTCTACCTGCAGCGCTGTCGCCAGCCTCTCGTCCGAGGCTGCGACGGTCACCGGTACCGGCCTGGTGTGCGGTGAGTCGGCCAGCAAGGCGCCGACCAGGATCACCATCTCGGCGCCGAGCTTGGTGAAGCCGTCGACCAAGTCCCGGCAGAATCCGCGCCAGCGCATGTTCGGCTCGATGCCGTGCACGAGCACGATGTCGCGCCCGATGGATGCCGGATGCGCGACGGCGAGCCTGGTGGTCGGCCAAGCTAGCCGCCTGGTCTGGCCGTCGGTGACCTCAAGCACTGGCCTGGTCACCTGAAAGTCGTAGTAATCCTCAGGATCGATCTCGCCGATCGCGGTCGCGTCCCACGTACTGCTGAGATGGGTCACGGCGGCGCTTGCCGCCTCACCCGCGTCGTTCCATCCTTCGAAGGCCGCGATGACCGCCGGCGAGTTCAGTGCTGAGATGCCGTTGAACTCGATCTGAAGCCACCTCCACGACCGCTTCGAGCACCGATCGGTGCCTGGCGTTCAAATGCTGACGGCCTCAAGCCTACGTGCCAGACGATGGCGCTTAGGATAGGGCTATCATGACGCGCGACGCTGATCAGCCCCGCTCGCCCCGCCGGCCGCTGCGAGCGGCCCTTTCTGAACGTGTGGTCATCGCCGATGGCGCGATGGGCGTGATGCTGCAGAGCAGCCCGGCCACCCTGGATGACTTCGACGGCTACGAGGGCTGTAACGAAATACTCAACCTGACCAGGCCGGACATCGTGCGCTCGATCCACGACGGCTACCTGGAAGCTGGTGCGGACTGCGTCAGCACCAATACGTTCGGCGCGAATCTGGGCAACCTGGGTGACTACGGTATCGCTGACCGGATCTACGAACTCGCCCATGCCGGGGCCGTGCTTGCCCGCACGGCGGCCGACGAGGCCTGCACGGCGGACAGGACGCGCTGGGTACTCGGCTCCATGGGCTCCGGTACCAAGCTGCCCACGCTCGGCCACGTCGGCTTCGCCGAACTGCGCGACGCCTACCAGCTCAACGCCGCCGGGCTCCTCGACGGGGGCGCGGACGCGCTGATCGTGGAGACCTGCTACGACCTGCTTCAGGCTAAGGCCGCCATCATCGGAGCGAAACGGGCGATCGCTGCCAGCGGTCGCGACGTGGTGCTCATCGGCCAGGTCACCATCGAGACCACCGGCGTAATGCTGCTCGGCAGCGAGATCGGCGCCGCGCTCACCGCGCTTGAGCCGCTTGGCCTGGATCTCATCGGGCTCAACTGCGCGACTGGCCCGGCGGAGATGAGCGAGCACCTGCGCTATCTCGCCGCCCACTCCCGGATCCCGCTGTCCTGCATGCCGAACGCGGGGCTACCGGAGCTGACCTCCGACGGCGCGTTCTACCCGGTCACCCCTGACGAACTCGCCGGGGCACACGAGACGTTCACGCGGGAGTTCGGGCTGACGCTGGTCGGCGGCTGCTGTGGCACGACGCCCGCGCACATCGCCGAGCTGAGCGCCAGGCTGGCCGGCCGCGCCCTGGCCAAGCGCAGGCCAATGCCTGAGGCCGGGATCTCCTCGCTGTACCAGCACGTGCCGTTCAGGCAGGACACGGCGTTCCTGGCGATCGGCGAGCGCACGAACGCCAACGGATCGAAGGCGTTCAGGGACGCGATGATCGCCGGCGACTTCGATGGCTGCGTGGAAATCGCCAGGGCGCAGACCAGGGACGGCGCGCACCTGCTCGACCTGTGCGTCGACTACGTCGGCCGGGACGGCGCGGCTGACATGGCCGAGCTGGCCAGCAGGCTCGCCACTGCCGCGACGCTCCCGCTGATGCTCGACTCCACCGAGCCTGACGTCGTCCAGGCGGGGCTGGAACGGCTCGGCGGGCGCGCCGTGGTGAACTCGGTCAACTATGAGGACGGAGACGGACCCGATTCCCGGATCGCCAAGATCATGCCGATCGTCCGCGAGCATGGCGCGGCTGTCGTCGCGCTGACGATCGACGAGCAGGGGCAGGCCAGGACAGCCGGCTGGAAGGTAGCGGTCGCCACCAGGCTGATCGAGGACCTCACCGGCAACTGGGGCCAGCGGCTGTCCGACATCATCGTGGACTGCCTGACGTTCCCGATCGCTACGGGCCAGGAGGAGACCAGGCGCGACGCCATCGAGACGATCGGGGCGATCCGCGAGGTCAAGCGGCGCTACCCGGATGTCCAGACCACGCTCGGCGTCTCCAATGTCTCGTTCGGGCTCAACCCGGCCGCGCGGGCAGTACTCAACTCGGTGTTCCTGAACGAGTGCGTCAGGGCCGGGCTCGATTCCGCGATCGTGCACGCCGCCAGGATCATGCCGATCTCGCGGATTCCGGACGATCAGCTGCAGGTCGCGCTCGATCTCATCTATGACCGGCGCAAGGACGGCTACGACCCGCTGAGCAAGCTGCTCGAGCTCTTCGAGGGCGTCGACACCAAGTCGGTCAAGGCCAGCCGGGCCGCCGAACTGGCGAGCCTGCCGCTGGCCGAACGGCTCAAGCGGCGCATCATCGACGGCGAGCGGCAGGGGCTGGAAGCTGATCTCGAGGCGGCGCTGCAAGACCGCCCGGCGCTGGAGATCGTCAACGACATCCTGCTCGACGGGATGAAGACCGTCGGCGAGCTTTTTGGCTCTGGCCAGATGCAGCTGCCTTTCGTGCTCACCTCGGCCGAGGTCATGAAGGCCTCCGTGGGCTATCTCGAGCCGCACATGGAGCGGACCGGCGAGTCCGGCAAGGGCAAGATCGTGCTCGCCACGGTCAAGGGCGATGTGCATGACATCGGCAAGAACCTGGTCGACATCATCGTGTCCAACAACGGCTACGACGTGGTCAACCTCGGCATCAAGCAGCCGATCTCGGCGATCGTCCAAGCCGCCGTCGACCACGAGGCCGACGTCATCGGCATGTCCGGCCTCCTGGTCAAATCCACCGTGGTGATGCGGGACAACCTGGCCGAGCTGAACTCGCGCGGCCTGGCCGGCAGGTGGCCGATCCTGCTCGGCGGAGCCGCGCTGACCAGATCCTACGTGGAGCAGGACCTGGCGGGGCTGTTCGACGGCGAGGTGCGCTACGCCCGCGACGCGTTCGAGGGGCTCCGGTTGATGGATGCCGCGATGGCCGTCAAGCGCGGCGTGCCTGGGGCGAGCCTGCCCGCGCTGCGCGAGCGCCGCGTTCGGGCGACCCCCCGCCAGGAGGCCGGCGCGACCAGCCGTGAGGGCGATTCAGGAGCTGGGACGGCAGCTGTGGCAGGCATCCGTTCCGACGTAGCAATCGATGTAGCCGTGCCCGCGGCACCTTTCTACGGCACGCGAGTCGTCAAGGGCATCCCGCTGGCGGACTACGCCAGCTATCTGGACGAGCGAGCCCTGTTCCTCGGGCAGTGGGGGCTCAAGCCAACCAGGGGCGGCGGGCCAGGCCACGAGGAGCTGGCCGAGACCGAGGGCAGGCCACGCTTGCGGATGTGGCTGGAGCGGGCACAGACCGAGGGCCTGCTGCAGGCCGCCGTCGTGCACGGGTACTTCCCGTGCGTGAGCGAAGGCGACGACCTGATCGTGCTCGGGGAAAGCGGCGGCGAGCGCGAGCGGTTCACGTTCCCGCGCCAGCGCAGGGACCGGCGGCTGTGCCTGGCTGACTTTTTCAGGCCGGCCTCCTGCGGCGAGACCGATCTGGTCGCCTTCCAGCTCGTCACGATCGGTCCCAGGATCAGCGAGGCGACCGGGGAACTGTTCGCCAAGCACGCTTACCGCGACTACCTGGAGTTGCACGGGCTGTCCGTGCAGCTCGCCGAGGCGCTCGCCGAGTACTGGCACGCAAGAACCAGGCAGGCGCTGGGAATCGCGGGCGCCGACCCGGCCGAGCTCGACGACATCCTGCGCGTGGGATACCAGGGCTGCCGGTACAGCTTCGGCTACCCGGCCTGCCCTGACCTGGAGGACAGGGCCAAGGTCATGCGGCTGCTCGACGGGGAACGGATCGGGGTCACGCTGTCGGAAGAGTTCCAGCTGGCGCCTGAGCAGTCCACCGACGCTCTCATCGCGCACCATCCAGAAGCGAAGTATTTCAGCACTTGATGCGGCCCGTGCCTGAGGCAGCGGTGGCGCCGGGCGACGTGGCCGTGCCCTGCGAGTCGCTGGTCGGCGTCCTGTTCGATATGGACGGGGTGCTGGTCGATTCCGAGCCGATCTGGTTCGAGGTGGAGCGAGCCGTGATGACAAGGCTCGGCGGCCAGTGGACGGATGCTGATCAGCAGGCGCTGGTAGGAGGCTCGCTGTATCGCACGGTGGACTACCTGATCGAGCGGGCGACCGTCGCTGCCGGTCACGCTGATGTCGCCGGCTGGCTTTTGACCGGCATGGAGCAGCGCCTTCGCCAGAGCGGGGTCGAGCCGGTGCCTGGTGCCGTGGAATTGGTGGAAGCAGTGCGCTCGGCGGGACTGCCGTGTGCTCTGGTGACGTCGTCCGAGCCGGTCATCGTATCCGCCGTCCTGGGCGCGCTCGCCCGGTATCAGGTGACCTTCGACGCCATCGTGTCAGGCGCCGACGTCCGCAATCCGAAACCCGACCCTGAGCCGTACCTGAGCGCGGCGGCCTTGCTCGGCTTGGACTCCAGATGCTGCGTCGCGATTGAGGACTCGCCGAACGGCGTTGCCTCGGCCCGCGGCGCCGGCTGCGTGACCGTGGCCGTGCCTGGCCTGGCCGCGCTCCCCGACACCGACGGCGTGGTGGTCGCCGCTTCGCTGGCCGACGTCAGCCTGGAGTGGCTGCGCGAGCTGGTGCTTGCCCGCTTTCGCGGTGTTTAGGCGTTCTCCATATCTCAAGTGGGCAGGGGCGGGGGAGTGCCACCGAACTCCGGGCAGAACTGCTGATACGAGCACCAGCCGCACAGCCTGCCCCGCCTGGGCCGCCAGTCTTCGGCCGCCCTGGCGCGCTCGATGGCACGCCACAGTGCCTCGATCTTCCGCTCAGTCGCGAGCAGATCCGACTCGTCCGGCGCGTATCGCACCACCTCGCCATTGCCCAGGTACATCAGCTGCAAGAGCTTGGGCACGGTGCCCCTGAGGCGCCAGATGACGAGCGCATAGAACCGCATCTGGAACAGCGCCCTGGCCTCGAATTCCTCGCGGGGCGCGGTACCGGTCTTGTAGTCGACGATCCTGACATCGCCCGCGGCCGAGATGTCCAGCCGATCGATATAGCCGCGCAGCCGCAGGCCAGAGGGGAGCGCGGCCTGCACGTGCAATTCCCGGTGCGCGGGCTCCAGCCTGGTGGGGTCTTCGAGCGTGAAGTACCGGTCGAGCATCTCGCGAGCCTGGGTCAGCCAGACGGCGCGATCGGCGTCTTCGGCGAAGAGATTGCCGAGGTCTGGCTCGGCCGTCACGAGCCGCTCCCACTCGGGCTCGATCAGGCCGGCCGCTGCCGCCGGGATCCGCTCAGCCGCGGGAGCGTCGAACAACCGCTCGAGCACGGCGTGCACGAGCGTCCCTCGGGCCGCGGCGGGGCTTGGCGCCTCGGGGAGCCTGTCGATAACACGGAACCGGTACAGGAGCGGGCACGTCATGAAGTCCGCCGCCCGTGACGGCGACAAGGACCGGCCGGCCGGTTCACCAGGCCCGGCCGGCTCGATCACGTCATCGGCCGCGTCCCTGACGAGCACGGCATGGGCGCGCTCAGCCGTTTCGGCGCCGGCCCCGCCGCCCCTGCCTGGCTGCATCCTTGGCTCCACTCTTGGCAGAGTAGGCCAGAACACCGACAGCCGCCCCCGGCCGGGCGCCATTAAGGCCGCCTGTTCACCGGACGGGCAACTAGCCTGCAAACCACGTAGCATCGTGATGTGGCAACAAGCGCGCCCGATCGCGACTCACCGGGCCGGAAACAAGATGCGCCAGACGGTCAGCGGCGACGCGAGCCGAAGCTTGGCATCGTAGTCGCGAGGCCGTTTGGCATCCCGGTCTACCTCTCGCCGTACTGGCTGATTTTCGCGGTTTTGCTCGTGGTCATGTACGCCATGAGCGTCGAAACGCCCCTGCACAAGGTTTCGGACCGTTACATCGTCGCCAGCGCGTTCGTCCTGCTCCTTTACGTCTCGGTCCTCATCCACGAGCTAGCGCACTGCGTCGTAGCCAGGGCATTCCGCCTGCCGGTCCGGCGCGTGCTGCTCTATCCGCTCGGCGGCTACTCAGAGATCGAGCAGGAGCCAGGCACCCCAGGCCGGGAGGCGCTCATCTCCGGGGCAGGCCCGGCGGTGTCGCTGGCCATCGCCGGATTGGGTTACGAACTCGCCCAGGTCGTGACCGGCGGCCTGGCGCATCAGGTCATCAATCAGGTGTTCGCGGCGAACCTGATCGTAGGGATCTTCAACCTGCTGCCTGGCCTGCCGCTGGACGGCGGACGGATCTTCAGGGCCGGGATCTGGAAGATCACCAAGCAGCAGTACTCGGCGACGATCGCGGCGGCCTGGGCGGGCAGGGTGCTTGCTATCGCCCTCATTGGCCTGACGCTGTTCAGCCAGCAGGAAGCCGGCTCATTCCTGAGCCTTTACTGGCTGTGGCTGCTGGTAATCGCCGGGTTCATGTGGATTCAGTCGACCCAGGCGATCAGGGCGGCCAAGATCCGCGAGCGGCTGCCCAACGTCAGCGCCCGGGGCCTGGGCAGGCGCGCGATCCCGATCGCGGCGAACGTGCCGCTTGCCGAGGCGGTCAGGCGAGCCCAGAGCGCAGGGGCGAGGGCGCTGGTGATCGTGGACCACGAGAACACCCCGACCGCCATCGTCAACGAAGCGGCAGTGCAGGCGACGCCGGAGGAACGCCGGCCCTGGATTGACGTTGGCTCGCTGGCCAGGACGCTCGAGCCCGCCATGGTCCTGTCGGCCGACCTGTCGGGCATGGACCTGCTCAGGGCCGTCCAGCAGGCACCCGCGACCGAATACCTGCTGACCGAGCGGAGCGGCCAGGTCTTCGGCGTGCTCGCGGCATCAGACCTCGATATCGCGTTCGCCGGGGTCTGAGCAGACACGCTAGCCTGTGCCGGTGATCAACCGCCGAGGGCCGTTCAATCCTGGGGACCAGGTCCAGCTGACCGATGAGAAGGGGCGCAAGCACCGGCTTGTGCTCGCTCCCGGCCGGGCATTTCACACCCACCGTGGCGCGGTGGCTCATGACGACCTGATCGGCCAGCCAGAGGGCAGCGTCGTCCGGGCCTCGGGCGGCACGCAGTACATCGCGCTGCGGCCGCTGCTCGCGGACTACACGGTGTCCATGTCACGCGGGGCCACCGTCGTGTACCCGAAGGACGCGACCATGATCGTCGGACTCGCCGACATCTTCCCTGGCGCCAGGGTCATCGAGGCAGGCGCGGGCTCAGGCGCTCTCAGCTGCTGGCTGCTGCGAGCTATCGGCGAGACCGGCTGCCTGGTCTCTTTCGAGCGCAGGCAGGATTTCGCGGAGATCGCCAGGCGCAACGTCGAAGCCTATTTCGGCTGCCCGCACCCGGCGTGGCGGCTGATCGTCGGTGACTTGCCGGGCGACGAAGACTCCGATCGCGAACACGCCGGCCACGTCCTGCGCGACTGCGACCGGGTAGTTCTGGATATGCTCGCGCCGTGGGAGCACGTCGCGGCGGTCGCGTCCTGGCTGATACCTGGCGGCCTGATCTGCAGTTACGTCGCGACGACTACGCAGTTGTCGCGAATCGTCGAAGAGTTGCGCGCGCATGGCGGCTTCGACGAACCTCTCTCCTGGGAAACGCTTCAGCGGGGCTGGCACGTCGAAGGACTGGCTGTCAGGCCAGAGCACAGGATGGTCGGTCATACGGGCTTCCTTGTCACGGCCAGGCGCCTGGCCGCCGGCGTGGCCGCGCCGCCGCGCCGCCGCCGACCCGCCAAGGGCGCGGGAGCCCAGGAGGGCGCGGGAGCCCAGGAGGACCTCGGGGGTGCAAGGTTAAGCTAACGGCATATGTCACGTATGTTGCTTATGTCATAACCGGCCAGTCACGCCCGCCTCGCCCCGCTGCGACGAGGCGGCTAGGAAAGTGAGACGGAAGCAATGACCTGACAGCCCGCCGGACACCTCGGCAGCGAGATTCCGGCAGCGACACTGCTGTATCAGATGCACTAGATGACGCCCATGACGTTTAACCGCTGAATCTGACGAAATGCTACTAGCTGGACCGGCTCGTCGGTTGGCCGGTCCCGGAACCGTAACGATGCGATGGCGAGATCGGATCGTACCGGCAGAAAAGACCAGACCGATGGCCTGCGCGAGGTTACGGAATGACCGGGCGTAGGTAGGGTCTAGGTAAGTCCGCTCTCAGGAGGGGGTGAGGGGCATGGCCTCTCGTGACGACAGCGCTCGCGCCGCGCGCCATGATGACGAGGTCAGGGTCAAGGTCCTGACGGACCAGATCTCCTTCCTTGAGGAGGAGGTAGCGGCCCTGCGCGGCAAGCTGGCCGATTCACCCCGCACTTCCAGGCTGCTTGAAGAGCGGCTCGCTCAGACTGAGGCTGCGCTGGCGAGCCTGACCGGCCAGAATGAGCGCCTCGCCGTGACCCTGCGCGAAGCCAGGGACCAGATCATCGCGCTTAAGGAAGAGGTGGACCGGCTCGCGCAGCCGCCGTCCGGCTTCGGCATCTTCCTGCACGCGAACGCAGACGGCACAGCCGACGTGTTCACCGGCGGCCGCAAGATGCGGGTGTCAGTCAGCCCGGGCGTCGATCTTGATGGCCTGCGCCCAGGGCAGGAGCTCGTACTCAACGAGGCGCTCAACGTGGTGATCGCACTCGGCTACGAGACGGTCGGCGAAGTCGTCATGCTCAAGGAACTGCTCGAGGGCGGCGACCGCGCGCTGGTGATCTCGCACGCGGACGAAGAGCGGATCGTCAGGCTGGCTGAGCCGCTCCTCCTGGGTACCTTGCGAGCAGGAGACTCGCTGCTGCTTGAGCCGCGCTCCGGCTACGTGTACGAGCGGATACCGAAGGCCGAAGTCGAGGAGCTCATACTCGAAGAAGTCCCTGACATCACCTATGACCTGATCGGCGGGCTCGGCCCGCAGATCGAGCAGATCAGGGACGCGATCGAACTGCCCTACCTGCATGCGGACCTGTTCAAGGAGCACAAGCTCAGGCCGCCGAAGGGCGTCCTGCTCTACGGCCCGCCAGGCTGCGGCAAGACGCTGATCGCGAAGGCGGTTGCCAACTCGCTGGCGAAGCAGGTGGCAAGGCGCACTGCCCAGCTAGCCAGCCAGGGTGCTGTCGACGGGGTCGGCGAGGCGGCCAGGGAAGGCACGAGCTTCTTCCTCAACATCAAGGGCCCGGAGCTCTTGAACAAATACGTCGGGGAGACTGAGCGGCACATCAGGCTGGTGTTCCAGCGGGCCAGGGAGAAGGCCAGCGAGGGCATGCCCGTGATCGTGTTCTTCGACGAGATGGACTCGATCTTCCGCACCCGGGGCTCGGGCGTGTCGAGCGACGTGGAGAACACGATCGTCCCGCAGTTGCTCAGCGAGATCGACGGGGTCGAAGGACTTGAGAACGTCATCGTGATCGGCGCCTCGAACCGCGAGGACATGATTGACCCCGCGATCCTGCGGCCAGGACGCCTGGACGTGAAGATCAAGATCGAGCGCCCGGACGCGGAGGCCGCCAGGGAGATCTTCTCCAAGTACGTCGTGGCTGGCCTGCCGCTGCACGCTGACGATGTCGCCGAGCACGGCGGCTCGGCCGAGGCCACGGTCGCCGAGATGATCCAGCGGGTCGTCGAGCGCATGTACAGCGAGACCCAGGAGAATAGGTTCCTCGAGGTCACCTACGCCAATGGTGACAAGGAGGTCCTGTACTTCAAGGACTTCAACTCGGGCGCGATGATCCAGAACATTGTCGACCGCGCGAAAAAGATGGCCATCAAGGAGTTCCTTGAAACCGGACGCAAGGGCCTGCGCGTCTCGCATCTGCTCTCCGCGTGCGTCGATGAGTTCAGCGAGAACGAGGATCTGCCTAACACCACGAACCCAGATGACTGGGCGAGGATATCCGGCAAGAAGGGTGAGCGGATCGTCTATATCAGGACGCTGGTTTCTGGCAAGAGCGGCAACGAGGCGGGCCGGTCGATCGACACAGTGGCGAACACGGGCCAGTACCTGTGACGTCAGGACTCGTGATGAGTGGCGGATGCGACACGTACACGCGCGGTCGCGCTCAGCTATGGACCAGATCGGACCGGGCGCTAGTGTGTGAGTCATGAGCGTTCGCCGCGTGATGGGCATCGAAACGGAGTACGGCGTGTCCGTGCCCGGGCAGCCGGGCGCGAACGCGATGGTCACCTCGTCCCAGGTCGTCAACGCGTACCACTCAGCGACGGCCGCGAAAGCCCGCAGGACCCGGTGGGATTTCGAAGAGGAGAACCCGCTGAGGGACGCCCGCGGGTTTGACCTGTCGCGGGACACCGCCGATGCTAGCCAGCTGACCGACGAGGATCTCGGGCTCGCCAACGTCATCCTGACCAACGGCGCCAGACTCTACGTTGATCATGCCCACCCTGAGTATTCAGGCCCGGAATGTACAGATCCGATGGCGGCGGTGCTGTGGGACAAGGCAGGAGAGCGGGTCATGGAGGAGGCCGCCGCTCAGGCCTCCACCCTGCCTGGCGGCGCCCCGATTCAGCTCTACAAGCACAATACCGACAATAAGGGCGCCTCTTACGGCTGCCACGAAAACTACCTGATGGCCCGGTCGACTCCGTTCGCCGAGATTGTCAGGCATCTGACACCGTTTTTCGTGACCAGGCAGGTCGTCTGCGGTGCCGGCCGGGTAGGCAAGGGCGCCGACGGGCGGGAAGACGGTTATCAGATCAGCCAGCGGGCCGATTTCTTCGAAGTCGAGGTTGGCCTCGAGACGACGCTGAAGCGGCCGATCATCAACACGAGGGATGAGCCGCACGCCGATCCCGAGAAGTACCGGCGGCTGCACGTGATCATCGGCGATGCCAACATGAGCGAGATATCGACCTATCTCAAGCTCGGCTCGACCTCGCTGGTGCTGTCCATGATCGAGGACAGGTTCCTGGGCGCCGACCTGGCGATCGACGGCCCGGTCGCGGAATTGCGCTCGATTTCGCACGACCCGGCCTGCAAGCATCTGGTCCCGCTGCGCGACGGCCGCAGGCTCACGGCCGTGCAGATCCAGATGGAGTACGCCGAGCTGGCCCGCAAGTACACCCAGAACAAATTCGGCGCCGATGTCGACGACCAGACCACCGATGTCCTCGACCGCTGGGAATCCGTGCTTGCCAAGCTTGCCGACGATCCCATGCAGCTGACGGGGGAACTGGACTGGGTGACCAAGCTTGCGCTGATCGAAGGTTACCGCAGCAGAGACGGCCTGGCCTGGAACCATCCCCGGCTGCAGCTCGTAGACCTGCAGTACAGCGACGTCCGGTCCGGCCGCGGCCTCTACAACCGGATGGTGGCATCGCGCCGGGTCAAGCGCCTGCTGGACGAAGAGCGCGTGACCTGGGCGATCACCAACCCGCCGGAAGACACTCGTGCCTACTTCCGAGGTCGCTGCCTGCAGAAGTACCCGGATTCCGTTGCCGCGGCCTCCTGGGACTCGGTGATCTTCGACATCCCCGGCCGCGAGTCACTGCAGCGCGTCCCCACCCTGGAGCCACTCCGCGGCACCAAAGCGCACGTAGGAGAGCTGCTGGACCGCTGTGACACCGCGGCCGAGCTAGTCACCGCCCTCACAGGCAAGTAGCGGTCTCCCCTGACCTGCTGCTTAGACCTGGCTTGCTGCTTAGACCGGGCCCGAACTCAGATTAACCCGGGCCCGAACTCAGACCTGTGCTGTCGCGCCGCGGTTGGGCCCGGGCGGCTGCCGCCGGCGTAAGCGGGCGCCAGGGTCGCCGGGGTCGCCGGGGTCGCCGGGGTCGCCAGGGTAGGGGGAGGATTGTCGTGCCCGTGAGGAGCGTTTTCGGGTTCCCGGGGGAGCTTTTTCGGGTACGGGAGCTTTTTCGTCGCAGGACACGAAAGTCCTCCCGGACCCGTAAACTTTCCACCAGAACTGCGGTCAGCCCTCCCGGACGCGAATACCTCCCTGACCTCGTGTCCGGCTAGTCACATCAGCCACGCGA
>DASTJM010000057.1:0-2247 GCA_035716545.1 Streptosporangiaceae bacterium | reverse complement strand
GACGTGCGCGAGCTGATACGGCGCTGCCACGACACCGTGGTAGGTGCGGCCGCCAATCAGGACGTGCCATTCGGGCTCGTCGTCGAAGCGCTCAACCCCGAGCGCGTCCAAGGCCGCAACCCGCTGTTCCAGATCGGCTTCCTGCTGCAGGCAGCCGCGGTCAGCGGCGGGGACCTTGATCTCGGCGGCCTGGCGGTCGCCGAGATCAACACGAGCGCGGATCGCTCGCGCTTCGACCTATCCGCAGTGATCGTGGAGCAAGCGGACAGCGGCCTCGAGCTGACGGTGGAGTATTCCACTGAGCTGTTCGACGTCGATCGCATCGCGCGGCTTGCGGAACATTTCAGCGCTGCCCTGGCGCAGCTTACGACCGATCCCGGCATCAGGATCAGCCAGTGCGAGGTCATCGCGGAGGCCGAGCGGGCCCGCCTGCTCGGGTGGGGCGAAGGACAACGGCCGACCGGTCACCGGGTCTATGTGCTGGACGAGCGGCTGCGCCTGGCTCCCATCGGCATACCCGGCCATCTGTATAGGACGAGTGCCGGGATTGCCCAGGACTTTGGCTACCCTGACGTGGCCGCGGATAATTTCCTCCCCGATCCTTACTCGCCCGCGCCAGGCGGCCTCATGTATGCCACTGGTGACCTGGCGTGCTGGCATGCCGACGGGAACCTGGAATACCTCGGCCGGATCGACCGCCAGGCGAAGATCCGAGGGTTGCGGATCGACCTCGGCAAGATCGAGCAGATCGTGGGCAACGCCGCCGCGGTACGCGAGACCCTGGTCGTGGTCAAGCAGGCCGGGACGCCACAGGCCCGGCTTGTCGGCTACCTGGTGCCTGAGCCAGGGCACGACGTGGACCTAGACCAAGCGCGCGAGCGGCTCAACAGCCAGTTGCCCGCTCACCTGCAGCCCGTCACCATCCTTACCCTGCCGAGCCTGCCGCTCTCAGCCGATGGCGAAATTGATCTGACTGCGCTCCCCGACCCCGAGGACCAGCCGGACGCCGGTGACGCCGCGCTCGCCACCGACACCCAGCGGTTGCTCGCCGGAGCCTGGCGCAGTCTGCTCGGTGCTGATGCCGCCGATATCGGCAGCCACGACAGTTTCTTCGGCCTCGGCGGTAATTCGCTGTGGATCGCTCTGCTCGTCGTCAAGATTCGCGACCTTTTCCAGGTGAGGCTTGATCCCGGCGAGCTGTTCACATACCCCGAGCTCGGCCAGCTTGCCGCCCGGATCGACCAGCTCATTGACCTGTCTCAGGGACACCAGGACAGGGAACGGCCCGGCGAGCCGGCCAGTCCGCTCGCCCAAGGGAGCGACCTCATCACGGCCGTAGCGCGCGGCGGCCACCTACCGTGCTCGTACCAGCAGGAGGGCTTGTGGCTGCTGTATGAGCTCGACCCGTTCTCGCCGGGATTTCACCTGCCGGTCGCGATCCGCATTTCCGGTGAGCTCGACCTGCCGGCTCTGAGCCACGCGCTTACCGCGCTCGTGGCGCGTCATGAGAGCTTGCGGACTCGGTTTGACGACGCGGCCGGCTCATCCGGCGTGCCGTTCCAGGTGATCGACGCCCCATCGGATGCCTGGCCGTTGCCAGTGGCTGAGCTTCCAGCAGGCGGCGAAGTTTCTGACTGGATACGTGCCGAAGTAAGCCGACGGTTCGACCTGCGAACCGGACCGGTGTTCCGCTCGTCGGTGCTGCGCATCGCGCCTGACGACCATGCTTTAGTTCTGGTGCTGCATCGCATGGTCGCGGATGACTGGTCGGTAGCCGTACTGGCTGGCGAGCTCTCGCGCGCTTACGACGCGGCGCGCTCCGGGCTGACCGCGCCGCTGCCAGAGCTAGCGATACAACCTGCGGATTATGCCGCGTGGCAGCGTCAGCGGTCGCTCAGCGGCGGCCTGGACCGGCAGCTCGACTACTGGACGACGGTTCTAGGGAACCTCGAGGAGGCGGCACTTCCGGCAGACCGGTGCCGCCTGCCGCGCTCGGCAAGCACCGATGCGCTGCTTGCCCGCCGGTTTGCCGGTGGCCTGGTCGCGGCGGTGCGGGAGCTGGCGCGCGCTGAGCAGGTTTCGCTCCTGGCGGTGCTGCTGGCGGGATTCCTGGTGGTGCTGAACCGGTATACCGGGCAGCGGGATCTGGCGGTGGGAACGGTATTTTCCGGGCGTACCCGTACCGAGGTCGAGCCGCTGATCGGCTACTTCGCCCAGACCCTGGTACTGCGCACTAGCCTGGCGGGG